>JADGFG010000011.1 GCA_016743995.1 Kangiellaceae bacterium
GCAAACTGACCTCGCCATTTGAAGATAATGCTCAGGAAGAAGAGGAAAAAGAAGATATGAAAATTATTTTTGAATTTCAGTATAGCTTGTAAGCGATCTATAAATAAGGTATCTATAAGTAATCGATCAGGTTGTTAATTTCGGTTAAATGGAAATTTCTATCAAGTCAGAGTGGGACAAGTATGTTGAACTTTATCAGGTTGAATTTTATCAGGTCTGTTGTATTTTTTTGTTTACTTTCCTGCAGCGAAAACAAGCAACCTGACACGCTGGAGCTGAACTATCGGGCGTTTGGACCTCAGGTGGTTGCTCAGGATATTATTGGCTCTGAATGGTGGCAGTGGCAAAACCATGGTGATTCGAAACCCAGAAAATATGATATTAAGGTTATTGTTTATAAAAATCTGTCGCTGGAGCAGGTAAAGCAGTTATATCCGGTAACACCGGAAGAGCACCTGGATTATCGATATGTGAAGTATGCAACGGCGACGGAATACCTTGACCGTCTGCTGAGTCAGAGCCAGCTACCTGTTATTAACGACCGATTAATACGTACCAGGACTGCTATTCATACAACCTTGGGGAAGCCTGTTAATCATACTGCCCTTCGTGCTGCGCCGTGAATTTTGTGCTTATTTGAAATTAATTGCAATATTTTCGCAAAAATAACCCATTTGGGTTATATGCTCGGTTCAGAGGTTTTGCTATATTAGCACTCGTAGACGCTTTCGGGATTAGTCGTTTTTTAAACACAGAGGGAAGGCTTACGAAGGGAAGGTCTTAACAGACTGTTTTATAAAGGAAATATTAACTTAAGATGTTTTAATTTAAAATGTCTTAATTATTAAAGTAGGCCCAATAGTTGGGCTTTTAATTCTAAACTGAAAACTAAAATATTGGAGATTTATTATTATGGCTATTTATATGGAATTTGACGGAATTAAAGGTAACGTAACTGCTGATGGATACAAAGACCAGATTTCTTTATTATCTGCTAACTTTGGCGTATCTCGTGGCATCTCTATGGAGCCAGGTAACATTTCAAATCGTGAAGCGACTCGTCCTTCATTAAGCGAAATTGCAGTGACTAAAGAATCTGACACTTCTGTTATCGCTTTGTTTAAAGGAAGTGTAACAGGTGATGCAGGTAAAACAGTTAAAATTCATTTTGTTCGTACTGGTGCTGACGCGCTTCAGGAATATATGACTTATGAATTAGAAAACTGCCTGATTAGCAGCTATAACATGCAAGCTGCTGGTGATGAAACCCCAACAGAAAGCCTGACTTTAAGCTATTCTAAATTATTAGTGACTTACAAAGATACTGATGATTCAATGGGCGGTGGAAGCCAACAGGTATCTGGTTACGATCTTACTGCTGGTAAGCCTGTATAATTAAACTAGTTGCTAGTTTAATTAAAGAAGCCGAAGATAATTTATTGTCTTCGGTTTTTCTTTTTTTATGATGCTAAATCACTCTTTGAAAGATAAAATTGCACTTAAACGGCTAAATGAGTTTTTTGCCATTTTACCGGCGATAGCTATTGGTGGTTTTTTACTGGTTTTAGTGGTGTGTGCCGGGCTGACTGAAGTGTTGCCTTCTCATTATCTCTGGCTCTGGTTAAGTGTGTCGCTTTTTATCAGTTTGTTCAGAGCATGTCTGGTTTTTTATTACAAACTGCAGAAAGTTGTTAGTGTTCAAAAAATAGAATTCTGGCAAGGGTTGATTATTCTTAATGGTTTATTCAGTGGGTTATCCTGGGGAATTGCCAGTTTTATTTTTTATTATAGTGTACCGGATAGTTACCATGTTTATATTCTGGTGACGCTAGTGATTGTGTTATCCGGTTATTTTCCTGTGTTTGTTCATTACGACAAGTGTTTTTATGCTTTTTCCTTTCCGCTGATACTACCCGCAATTTATATTTTGATAATGAATAATACGGCTGCCAGTTATTATCTGGCGTTTCTGTTATTGGGATATTTGTGTCTGATGCTGGGTTTTGCAAGATGGTTTTATAATCGAGAATTTGAACGGAATCGGCTGCAATTTGAACTTTTTGAACAGAATAAAAAGGTTAAAGAAGCCAATGATAGTAAGTCTTTATTTCTGGCATCCGCCAGTCATGATTTACGTCAGCCATTACAGGCGCTAGGTTTTTACATTGTTACGCTTTCTGATTTTTTACGAGAGCCGAAAAAAAAGGCACTGTTTGATAAAACGCTAAAAGCCTACCAGGCACTTGAAGATTTATTGAATCAGTTGTTAAATATCTCAAAGTTGAACGCAAATCTGGTTGATATTATTAATACTGATTTTTCAATATTGGCGCTCTTTGATCAACTTAAAAATGATTATGAGTTAAGAGCGTTGGATAAAGGTTTATCTATTGAGTTTGTAACTGACGATTATTATGCCTGCAGTGATATTGTCAGTGTTGAGCGCATTACACGTAATTTGCTTGAAAATGCATTACGTTACACGGAATCTGGTTTTATAAAAGCCTGTTGTAATCAGGAAAAAGAATTTTTAAAAATAACCGTGTCTGATAGCGGGATCGGGATTGATAGTCAGCATATTGATAAGATATTTGGTGAGTTTTATCAGGTTAAAAATCCAGAAAGAGATCGAAGTAAAGGGTTTGGACTGGGATTATATGCGGTTGATCGTCTGACAAAATTGTTAGGTTGTCATATGCAGGTTAAATCAGAGTTGGGTAAAGGTAGTACTTTTGAAATCACTCTACCTGTCGGAACGAAACCTGCTGAAGCAAGTATTGAAGAAGTGGATGAAAGAGTCACTAACACGGTCCTGGAAGAAAAAGTTGTCATGGTTGTTGATGATGATGATGTGGTTCTGGACAGTATTTATCGTTTGTTACTGAGTTGGGAGTGTCAGGTATTAACGGCAAGCACTTATCAGGAGGCGATGAGTATTGTGGTTGAGGAAGAATTAATACCCGATGTGCTGGTAGTGGACTATCGGTTACCGGAATATCAGACAGGTGTTGATTTAGTTGAAGCGATTTGTTTGAGCAGCCAGCAAAAAGTACCAGCAGTGATATTAACCGGTGATACCGGTGAAGAAAGTCTGACTCATATTAATCGGTCAGGCCTGGATTTTTTGCATAAGCCTGTGGACTCAGAAAAGTTAAAAAATAAAATGAAGGCGTTGCTGGTTGGTGAAGAACTGATTGTCTGATTATACCCTGACTCCTTGGAAATGAAGGTCTTGAGGTGTATCTCAAAACCTGAAAATGGTTTAAACCAATCCATATTTTCTGGCTAAAAAACCTGCTTCGGTTCGGTTAGCGGCATTGAGTGATTTAAGAATTTTTTTTACATGTACTGTTACTGTGTGCCCGGAGATGTTAAGTCGATCGGCAATTTGTTGATTATTTTCTCCCTGGGCCAGTAGTGACAGGACTTGTTTTTGTCGACTGGTCATCTGGTTTATAGCGGGATCGCCGAGTGTTTCGCTACGTTCGATTTCTGCTGCGATAGCTGGAGGCAAATATTTTTTTCCAGTTAAAACCTGTTTAATAGCTTTGATAAATTCTTCATTGCCAATTGTTTTTGGGATATAAGCGTTAATATCATAGGTCAGGATATTGCGAATAAATTCCGGGCGCTCTTCTCCAGAAATAATGGTTAATGGAGCTGCAGGATATTGGCTTTTAATGTGTTTGATATTTTCATGAGGTGATGAATCCTGAAGATGTAAATCTAACAGAATGAGTGCAAAATTGGGGTGATTGGCAAGATGTTTCAGGGCTTGTGGCAAATCTTTTGCCTGTAGTATTTCCAGTTGTGGGTATTCTCTGCTTAAAAGCATAGAAATGCCATCTCTGAACATATCATGATCATCAATTAAGAGCATTTTCAAAATCGTTTTTCCTTTAATTTGCGTTATTTTATAAAACTGAAACAGGCTGATTGACTGGATTATTATGCCATTATTAAGTCGAATTTCTGACGCTTTTAGTGCCCGCAAACCTTCAGTTTTTGTCCAGTCTCGATTTTATACTTTTATTTACCTTTAGTTCCATCATTAATTTTGAAATTGTTCACAAATAGTCAATTTTAAGTATTGTTTTAAGATGATATTCAGATTACTATTTGTCAGTGAAATAAAGAGTAATGTATCAGGTTAGTTAAGTTGTCAATAATGAGATTAAGAATTACTTGTAAGCCTTATTATCTGACTAAAAATTGACGCTTTGATTGAATCATTACAGTAAATTTTGTTCTCAACGGATTGCCTGTCAATTTTTGATTTTTGGCTCAATTAAGGTGATGAAGGAGACGTACTGACAAAGTTTATCAATATGCCCTGGATCCTGTGGTTTAATGATATAACTGTGTTGGTTAATACAATAAGGGGATATGATGAGTCAACTCACTCAAGATAGTCGTTTAATTTCAATTACTGATTTTTCCTTAGGGAAAGATACCTTTTTGTTGACAGGCTTTCAGGGCGATGAATATATATCCAAAATATTCACTTTCCAGATTGAAGTGCTTTCAGAAAATCATGAAGTGAAAGCTGATGATATTGTGGGTAAAACAGCAACGGTAACCATTCAAAACGAACAAAAACGTAAATTTAACGGGTATATCAGCCAGTTCTGGCAAGGTGAGCCTGAAGCGCACAATTTACGTCGCTATAAAATGGTGATGGTCCCCTGGTTATGGTTTTTACAAAAAACGAATAATCACCGTATATTCCAGGAAATGAATAGTAAGGAAATTATTTCCCAGATATTTAACGATCTTGGCTTTAGCGATTTTGTGTTTAAAGCCAGTGGTGGGAAAAAGCGAGAATATTGCATTCAGCACAATGAAAGCGATTTTGATTTTGTCTCTCGTTTATTAGAAGAAGAAGGAATTGCTTATTATTTTAAACATGAAGATAGTAAGCATGTGTTACAGCTGGTGGACCAGAAAAATGCTTACGAAACCTGCCCGGAAAATAATCTGGAGTATTCCAAAGGTAATAACCCGGAGGCACAATTACAAAGCTGGCAGCACTTCTCAGAGTTCCGTAAGGGTCAGTGGAGTTTAAATGATTATAATTTTAAAGAACCAGACAATGACTTGCAGGCAGTAGCAAAAACAACCAGTAAATTCGCCAAGAATAAGAAATTTGAACATTATGAATACCCGGGTCTCTATGAGACGACCTTTGGTAGTGATCTGGTTAAAATACGGTTAGATGCAGAAGAAGCTTGCCGAGATATGGTAGAAGCTTCGAGTGATTGTAGTAGTTTTTATGCCGGTGGACGTTTTACGGTTAAAAAGCATAGTACAAAAAGTGAAAAAGGTGAATATATTATTGTCGGTATTCATCATCAGGCACACGATGACAGTTATTATAGTGGGCAAAACGGTGATGCGGGTTATGGTAATACCTTTACCTGTATTCCTTCAGATGTTCATTTTAGACCCTTGCAGGAGCATCAAAGACCTGTAATGCGAGGGCCCCAATCTGCTGTTGTCGTTGGGCCAAGTGGAGAAGAAATATATATCGATGAGCATGGCCGAGTTAAAGTACAGTTTATCTGGGACAGAGAAGGTAAAATGGATGAAAACAGTTCATGTTGGATTCGAGTTGCTCAGAGCTGGGCGGGAAATCAATGGGGCAGTTCATTCATTCCGAGAATTGGTCATGAAGTGATTGTTAATTTTCTTGATGGCGATCCTGACCGACCGCTTATTATGGGGAGCGTTTATAATGGAAAAAATAAACCGCCTTACCCCTCGAAAACTCAAAGTGGAATAAAAACTCGTTCAACTAAAAATGGTAATGCGCAAAATTACAATGAACTGCGTTTTGAAGACAAAAAAGGTGGCGAGCAAATTTATATCCATGCTGAAAAAGATATGGATACTCAAGTTGAAAATAATGAAACTTTGACTGTCGATAATGACCGTACTAAGTCGGTTAAACATGATGAAAATTCTAAAATTGATAATGACCGCAATAAAACGGTTGGTAAAAATCAGTCAGAGAGTATTGGGAAAAACAAAACGATTGATGTTGGTGAAAATCATAGTGAAACCATCGGTAAAAATATTGATATCAATATAGGAGAAAATCACACTGAAAGTATTGGTAAAAATATGACGATCAGTGTGACTAAAGATCTTAAAGAAACGGTTGATGGTAAATATGTTGAAAACGTGACTAAAGAATATGGACTTAGCGCTAAAACGATTACGATGCAGGCAGATGACAAAATAACGCTAAAAACAGGGTCCGCTCAAATTGTGATGAAATCAAATGGTGATATTACAATTAGTGGGAATAAAATCAATGTTAAAGGTTCCGGTAATATCGTTATTAAAGGCAGTAAAGTCTCTACAAACTAAATACAATTAAAATTGGAGTTTCTTTTAGCTAAATGAGTTGACTGGCAGCCTGCTTGTAAAAACAGGCTGATAAAAGTTAACTCGGTTAGTTTAAGAGTATTTTTATTCAGGAAAATAAGGTTTATGACTAGTCGATATACGGACTCAATTTATGAAGACAAGGCTGAATTACAGTCACCGGCAATTGCGGCTGGTGAGGTAATCATTGGGCAAATTAAGGGATTTAATGATGCCGGTGAACCACTGGTAAACTTTCCTGGTTGTTTAGAAGATAAAGTTTCTGCGATATCTACGGTGGCAATTACACATGAACATAAAGGCCGTCAGGTCGCTTTGTTATTTGCAAACGCTAATCTTGCGACACCGGTTATTTTAGGGGTAATCTATAGCCCGTTGCTAGATATTTTAAATAATGTTGAGTTTGTAGCAGAACAGGAAAAAGCCGAAGAGGCACGCACTGCATTTAACTTGGAAGAAAAGCAAACTGATGATACTTCTTCTGGTAAAATTGAAGATATTCAGGAAGTTGATCCTTTTGAAGGGGCCTCTTCAAAAGATAAAGACATAATCGCAGGCAAGGTAACCCCACAACAGCGAGATGAATTACAAACCGCGAATGTTGATGGTGAGCGAGTTGTACTGGAAGGAAGGGAAGAAGTTGTTCTCAAGTGCGGTGAAGCCAGTATTACTTTAACTCGAGCAGGTAAAATTTTAATTCGTGGTAAATATCTTTTGAATCGTTCCAGTGGCGTTAATCGAATATTGGGTGGTTCGGTGCAGGTCAACTAATGTAAAACCTGTTACTGATCATTATTTATAAAGATTTTAAATGCGATAATTAATACGATGGTGTTATGTTACAACTGTTAAATAAAACGCCTTTTGCGGCAAAAATGGCTTTGTTACCGAATGAAGAGGGGGTTGACTCTCTCTATATTAATTTGAAAGCCACCTTTAATATCGCGAAAGACTGGACTCTTGTCGATGAACAGACGTTGCCGGTAGAGGCTGATGAATATTGGGGAGAGCCAGCGCAATCCAGTATCAGATATGGTTCAGATTTTCATCTGGGTAAACTGGCAAGTGATATTATTTTATCTGGTCACGCATGCGCTCCAGGTCAGAAACCTGTCAGACAGCTGGATGTTGAGTTGTCTGTTGGTCAGGTAAAAAAATCAGTCAGGGTGTTTGGTGACAGGCAATGGCAACAAGGGCAAGCGACCCAGCCTGAGCCGTTTACAATGATGCCGATGATTTATGAGAAAGCATTTGGTGGAAAACATATAGAAGAAAAGCAATTTATCAGTAGTGATGTTAGAAACCCTGTTGGGTGTGGTTACGTAGGTAAGAGGAAGGTAGAGGAAATAGAGGGTTTAAAACTACCAAACCTTGAAGATCCTGCACAACTTATTCGTTCTCCTCAAGATTCACCGGTACCCGCCTGTTTTGGTTGTGTGGCACCTCATTGGGAGCCGAGAGCTTCTCTGGCTGGTACTTATGACGAGCAATGGGAGACTCAACGAGCTCCTTATTTACCTGATGACTTTGACAAACGTTTTTTTAACGTTGCACATTCTGACTTGATTTACCCTGGTTATTTACAGGGCGGAGAAAATGTGACGATCACCAATATGCGTGCAGAAGGAAATTTGAATTTTAAGTTGCCATTGATCAAACCTGTTTTAAAAATAGTCTCTGGCGGATTACATAAGACCCCTGGTTTTAATCTGGAAACGTTATTGATTGAACCTGACCATATGCAGTTAAGTATGCTCTGGAAGGCGTCGATGACTTGCGATAAGAAACAGTTTGAAATTGGTGAAGTACAAATTGGTTTATCCAGGTAAACAAAATTTAATAGAAAATAGAAAAGTAACATTTATTTAGCCTGATTGAGTTAAAAAAATCGGCGAGACAAATTTTATGAATATTAATAAAAAACTAATTAATTAAGGAAGGAAGTAGTTATGGCGCAGACAACATTTGCTAATACACGAGGTATTGTACATAAAGGGAGTGGAGGGTATAGTGCCGTTTTTCCCGATGTCTGTAAAACACCTGTGGGACCTTCAATTGTTCCTATCCCTTATCCAAATATTGGTAAATCTTCGGATACCACTAAAGGGCCAAAATCGGTAAAGACAGATAAGAAAATGCCGATGGTCAAAGGTGCAAAGTACTCAACCAGTACCGGTGATGAAGCGGGTGTGGCTAAAGGAGTTATTAGTAGCAAAATTAAAGGTGAATGCGAGTTTATGATGTATTCGTTTGACGTTAAGTTTGAAGGTAAGAATGTGTGTCGTATGGGCGATCCCATGTTTCATAATAAAAAAAATATTATGGGATAATTGTTAATTATTTATGAATACCAATAATGCATTTCAAACTGACAATGTCGATGTGTTTCAGGATATTTTTGAGCAGTATGTTACTGATGGCGCTTTTTTATGGTTACTACGCTCAAACGCGGTAAAGCAACCACATTATAGTGTGGCTGAACTGGCTGAGCTTGAACAGCGTATTGATAATAATTTAAATGCTCTGATGACTTCACTGGATAAGGCATGGGATGTTTGCCTGGAAGCTCTTGAACTTGAACAGGCAGGTGAAGTCTTTGTTGCTTCCGTTACGGCTTTTAGAAGCCGTGATATAGACAAGATTAAAATTGCTGTTGATGCGGGTTTAACGAGTCAGGAAAATCTAAAAGGGCTGGTTTCTGCGTTGGCCTGGTTACCGGGAAAGTTGGTTCATAGCTGGGTACAGAAGTTTCTCAACAGTAAAGACCTGGATCACAAGTATCTGGCTATTGCTGTTTGTAGCGCTCGAAGAGAAGACCCGGGAGACATTCTGCCCAGTATTTTACAGCGAGAGGATTGTCTTGCGCATATCGATCTACACGCGAGTACTTTACGTTTGATTGGAGAGTTAAAACTCGCTAATCTGCATTGGGCGCTGAAGAATGCTAGTACCAGTGATGAGCCGGAAATATGTTTCTGGGCAAGTTGGTCGAGTGTATTAATTGGCGATAATAATGCCGTTACTCAACTATATGATTTTGTTTGTACTCCAGGGGAACTACAGTCCAGAGCAATTCAAATTGCTTTTAGAGTTTTATCTGTTGAGCAAGGCAGACATTGGATTTCAACGTTGGCTGGCAATCCCGAGCATAGCCGAGCGGTGATAGAGGCCATTGCTGTTTTAGGCGACCCCCACGCCGTTCCCTGGCTTATTGATAAAATGCGAAATATGGATGTTGCGCGATTTGCAGCAGAAGCTTTTACGACAATTACTGGAATTGAGTTGGAGCGTTATCATTTAAGTGTTGAAGCGTCGGATGAAATTGAGGTACTACCTGATGATAATCCGGATAATGAAGATGTCAGTATGGATGATGATGAACACCTGCCTTACCCAGATGTGGATAAAATTGCTTATACCTGGAAAAAGTATGGGAGTCGCTACAATGCCGGTCAGCGCTATTTTCTGGGCAAAATAATTACAGGCCCGGCACTTGAGCTGGTCTTAATGAATGGGTTACAAAGACAGCGAGCAGCAGCAGCACTGGAGTTAGCACTTTTGAACAGAGCGGTGCCCTGCTTTAATGTTAAAGCGGTTTCTTCCGGGATAAACCGTCAGGGGTAATAGCTGTTCGATCAATTGATATAAAGAAGCGTTTCTGCTAATCAGAATTCAGGCTTGTGTTGTTGAGCCTGAATTTTTTATATCTGAACTTTTATATGTGAATTCGGGGCAATTGTTTTTAACAGGCTTTCTATATTACTGATTATCTGAGTTCTTTTACGTAAAAAGAGGGTGATACCGGATCAAAAATATCGCCATACAAACTATGTAAAACGATATGTTGTTCATTTTTTCTGGCCTTTTGTTGTTCAATATCTTGCCAGGGAACAACAAATAGTATCTTGGGTAGCTCTTTGTTTCCTTTTATTTTCAGGGTTTCCAGTTCAATATTATTGCTATTAGGTTCAGCCAGTGCCGGGCAGGAATATAGTAGAGCAATACCTAGTAAACCAATACCTAGTAGACTAGAAATAATAAATGAATGCGATCTGGTTTGTATCATTGTTGTTGTCCAGTTATTATTGCTTCAGGCTGGCTTCCAGTTGTTCAACCCAGCTAAGTGTTTCTTTATCCTGATTGTTAGTCAGTTTTAAGTATTTTCTATAGTGAAAAGTTGCTTTGTCTATATTTTGCAGGTAAATATCATAAAGAAGAGCAAGGTTATAATGCGCATTTGAGTAATCCGCCTTATATTTTATTGCAGACAGGTAATAATCTCTGGCTACTTTTATTTGTCTTTTATGAGTAGCAAGTAATCCCATCAGGTTTAGTGCCTCTGACATTTCGGGGTTTATTTTTAATGCAATATTTAAATATTTTTCGGCTTTATCAATATTTTTTTGTCTAAGTTCAAGTAGGCCCAGATTTGCCCACGGGCCTGCTAGATCGGGTCTTTCTTCTGTCAGTTCAACGAAAAGTGATTTAGCTTGATCATATTTTTTATTATCCAGCGCTGAGATCGCACGTTTAAAACTTTCCAGTTGTGATTCACTTGCGGCTTTTTTTTCTCCGGGAGTGATTGTTGCCATATCTACTGTTTTAGGGCCGCTACTTTGACAGCCATTAATTATAGTGACACAAAAAAACACGATAAGAGGCCATAAGTAATGGCCGAGAGTATTTTTCGATAAACTAAGCGATCGTTTATCGTTCCTGTTTATTGAAAGATTATTGTATTGCACTGATGTATCCATCGATTTTACTTTTTCGGTTATATTTTACTGGAAACAGGGTTTTGAGTTCTGCCATGCTTTTAGCTACCCAGTCATCGTAAATATCTTCTTTAATTCGAGTCAGGTTAATTTCATAGAACTCAATTGCTTTATCTTCAAATGGAAAGGCCTGATCTTCTAGCAGAATATTATATTGCTCCAGCTCTTCACCTTTTAAACTTCTGGGCCGTTCTGATTCCAGTAGTGCCTTACTGAAATTAAAATAAATTTGTGCAATTGCAAAAGTAGACTCTGTTGTAATTTCAGATACGCCATAGTTTGATGCCTGACCATAGAGTTTGACTGCCTGCTGCATTGCTTTTTTCTTTTTTCTCAAATTAGTTTTGAGAGGTGCCACCAGGTGATAACGATTAAATGTTATATCTTTTTCTCTCGCCATACCCAGGCTGGTAATTGAACTGATATATCGAGTTCGCTCTGTTTTATTCTTTTTGTGTGTATTTTTATCGGCACTAATGATTCGTTGTTGCCATGTAGTACGAAGTTTCTTTTTATCCGGTTTATCGTAAAGCTTTGTTAATTTAAACATTGCTTCCATGTATTGTGAATAGGGTTTTTTATAAAGGTTTGCGTATTCAGAGTAAGAGCGAATGGCAGATGCATAGTTTTTCTTTGATTCATAGAGTTCGGCTGCCTGCCAGAGAGCTGTCATTTTAATTTCTTTATTATTCTCAAAGTCAGATATTTTTTCGAACTGTTCCGCTGCTTTAATGCTCTGGTTAGAGTTCAGGTAGGCGACGGACAGTTTCCTGGTAACGTCCTGACTAAATTTATTCTTAGGAAAAGATTTCTGAAAGTGTTGAATGGCAGAGATTGCTTGCGGCCATAATTTATTATTCATATATAGCGCAATGGCATCGTAATTCCCTGTAATTGCAATTTCAGAGGTTTTTGCAATTTCAGATATACGCATAAAGTGGTGGCTGGCTTCAATAATGTTTTTCTGGGATCTTAGAATTTCGGCCTGCTTATAGACGGATAATGCAAGACGGTTCTTAACGCTATTTTTATCCTTGTCTTTTAGTTTATTTGAGTCAAGAATTGCAGAGTACACACTTTCGGCTTCGGCATACTGTTTTAACTTAAAGTAGGACTGGGCTCGTAGTAAATTGGCACTATAAATGATACTGCTGGACGATTTATCACCTACCAGGTTTGTCAGTTCGATGGTTCTCGTATATTGTTGAGACGAGTAAGCCAGTTTCGCTGCGTGCATTATAATGCTTTGCGAGCGTTTGTCTTTTGCATAGAGCTGTGCGTATAAAAGTGAATAATTAATGTGTTTATTTAGTAGTACTGTTTTGTTCTTAGTCGATATTTTTGAGTTGTATAACTTTTCCGTTAAAATAATCGTTGCATAAGCGGCTTTCTTGTTGAGTATGAGCTCCTCATCATAGGCTGCTATTTCATAGTAGTAGAGTGCATCTTTATGATTTTTATGCTGCGAAAGTATTTCTGCATAGCGGAAGTAAATATTGTCTTTTTGAGCGTATGCTGAATAGTCTTTGAGGTAGCGTTTATACCACTGGGTTGCATTGTTGTAGCTCTTTGTTTTAGGTTTTTGCTGATATTCACTATGAAAATATTCAGCCATTAATAGAATATATTTCTTTAGTGATTGATTAATGGATTTGTTCAGCTCTGCATTTATATTTTTCTTTTTCCAATAGAGACTGCTCATATTATAGCTAACATAAAAAGACTCGATTGCTTCGTAGAGTTTTTCTGTGTATATGCTTTTTTGCCATACCTTGACTATTTTCAGTTGTGCATCGGGGATGTTTTCTGAGTCCGGGTGTTGTTGAATGAACTGCTTCATTGCATCGGCTGCATCAGAGTAACGTTCCTGTTTTAGATAAATATTACTGACAACAGAATAGGTATAATAGAGATACTTAAATTCGGGTTTGTCTCTAAAAAATGTTTGTAAAGCTTCAGCTCCTCCCAGATTAGAAAAGGACAGGCCAATCGCTCTAAAATATTCCTCAAACTGATCTTTTTCAGACTGATTGAGTTTTTTTAGCTCATCAAACTGATGGTAAGTTACAGCCTGTAAATAATCGTTAACCGCTTCTTCATAAAATGATTGCTTGAACCTTGCCCAACCTCTTTTAAAAATGGCTTTTTCATAAAAAATATAGTTATTTCTTGAGATAATTACTTCTGTGTAGGCGTCTTCGGCAGCGATGTAGTCGCCCTTGCTAAAGTTTGTTTCTGCAAGCCTGAACTGAGCTTCTACATAATAGGAAGATTTTGGATATTTATTACTAAGCTGGTGTAATGTTTGAATTGAGTTTTCGTAATCTCCAACCTGATCATAGGCTTTAGCCAGTTGGTATAGTATTTTATCGTTGCCTTTGGCTTTAGGGTAATCAGTAATGGAAGTTCTAAGTAGCTCAATTGTTTTTTTGAGTTTATAAGTATAAAGCTGTTCGTCGATTTCGTCACTGGTATGATTACTGGACTCTTCCTGTTCCAGCATGAGTTTGTTGCTTACCTCAAATTCCAGCTCTGCCAGGCGACTGATAGCCAGTTGTCTTGATTTGTCACTTTTGTTAGCTGTTGCCAGGTAGTGAGTATAGGCGTCTCGTATTTCTTTGGCTGATTTAGGCTTTATAAATACTCGATTGTTGCTTTTCTGGTTTATGTTCGTTTTATCAATGCTATGCAACGTTGCTTTTTTCTCTGCTGCGCTACAGGCAGACAGAAGAAAAATGACAAAGTAAGTTATGTATTGAAGGCTTGATTTTTTATTCACTGCTGTTATCACTTTTATCATACAGTTGTGCCACACCATATTGCGACTGGCTAAGATAACTCTGTAGTTCTTTTATACGCTTATTTAAAAGTCGTTTAGTTATCTGGCTAAATAACTGATTGTAGTCTTTGTTGAGTTTGCTTAATTGTGACTTTAATTTTGATGAACTATTATTTTTTGTCAGTGTATCCAGTTCATTAATATTGGCAAAAAAGTATTGAGGATATCTGTTAGCGAAGTCCAGTCTGGTATTTGCAATTAATAAAGAAGTATTTTTTATACTGGTGAGTTTTTTTATATTCAGGTTATTAATACTGTGTATTGATTTTTTTAATTGATTAATTCTGCTCTGATAGTAGTTAATTGCATCACTATAGCCCGCGTTTGCAGTCATATATTGTTCAAGTTTTTTATAGATATGAGGAAGAAGCATGTAACATTCTTCAACAACAAGCTCTTCACTTTTTTTGTCTTTGAGAATTGATAATACATTGAGTGCACCAATGTTATCTCCCTGGCCAAATGCTGACAAGCCTATTCCCATAAGCGCTTTATTGATGTATTGACTATCCAGACTTATATTTCGAAAGGACTCTCTGGCTTCTCTAAAATACTCTTTACTCAGGAGGGAGTATCCCAGTATGAGTGAAAGCCTGTTGGCGAGTTCTGTCGTCTGGTCTGTCAGGTTACTTTTAAGTTGTTTATTGATAATGATGTGTGCATCGGTCCACCAGTCCTGGCGAATATAAGCGGTCGCAATATTCAGCTGTGCTAATCCGTAATAGTGGGATTCTTGTTTGACTCGTGCGTAAATTTTAATTGCTTCTCGGTGCTTTTTAAGTCGTTGCAGCGCTTCACCTTTGAGTATCAGAGCGAGAGCAGTATTTTCTCCAGATAACTCGCTGAGATCAGTATTGAGAAGTTTGAGTGTTTGTTGCCATTCTTTTCTCTGGCTATGATATTCTGCAAATTTCAATGCAGCGTTGGTAATATAAAATTGTTCTCCATCACTTTGAATTTGCTTATAGAGTGATTTAGCTGTATTTGCTTCATTATGTTTCAGAAGTATTTTAATAAAATCAAATACTCTCTGATCATCCAGGTTATTTTTAATAAACTTAAGATTGGTCTTAATCAATAATATTGCCGCAAAATGATGATTTCGATTTATTTGCTGAATGACTTTTTGATGAAGTTTTTCAATGCTCATATTGGAGCGTTTCGAGTTCAGTATTTTTTTTGCTTCTTTCTGATTTTTATGGGAGGAGTAGACTGCTGATGAAAGTTTTTTAAAGCGAAGATCAAGCTTTTTAATTTTCGATAGCTCAATCACCAAAGGATTGAGAGCTGTTTGTTGATTTTCGGCAGCATAAATTGAGGTCGTTACTATTAATGCGCAGATTATCAGTAACAATTTAAATTTTAATGTAGGACTACATTTTAATTGTGCGGTGCCAGTCCATATGGAAATAAATTTCATCATCGAAGTTAATTTTATTATTGTGTTAGTTTTACTGTAGAAATCAAGTTTAACCGAGTCTCTGGTATTAATAAATGCAAAAGCAGATTATTGCATTTAAGATTTGTTGGTTGATACTTTGCTTTTACCAACTTTTTACCTGCCCTGTTATAACTTGAATCTCCAAGTTTAGAATTATAATTATCTGGTATGTAGATGTATAGGTATTTCATCATGGAATTATGCAAAGAAAACCAGCAGGGGCTTCAATTTATCGTGAAGCCCCCTGAATAGCTAGCTTATATTGTACGTAAAGCCACCTTCTTCCGTTACGCCTATATGAATTTTGCTAATAGCCTCACCGGTGGCCATCCTGGATAAACATTCAGAGGCCAATGCTGGGAGCATTGTTCGGGTTAAAATATTTTCAATATTTCTTGCTCCTGTATCAACTTCCTGGCTGCGTGCGACTATATGTAACATAACATCTTCATCGAAACTGAATTCGGCATCATAATGTGCACGAACACGTTTTTCGATGCGACGCATATTGATTTTACATATTTTTAGCAGGTCATCGTCACTTAATGGATAATACGGGATAACGGTAGTACGACCAAGAAAAGCGGGCTTAAAGTACTTTAATAGTTGAGGTCTGAAATTATCTAACAATATATCGGGTTCAGGTAGCTCTTCTCCTGCGGCACAAATAGCACGAATATGCTCTTCTCCTGCATTTGAGGTCATAATGATTACGGTATTACGAAAATCGATATCGCGACCTTCACCATCTTTAATGGTCCCTTTATCAAACAGATTGTAAAAAATATCTTGTACGCCGGGATGGGCTTTTTCCATTTCATCCAGCAACACGACACTGTATGGCTTGCGTCTTACGGCTTCTGTTAATACACCCCCTTCACCATAACCAACATAACCCGGAGGAGAGCCTAGTAGCATTGAGACTTTGTGTTCTTCTTTGAACTCTGACATATTGATAGTTGTGATATTCTGTTCGCCACCATAAAGCATATCGGCTAATGCTAATGCTGTTTCAGTTTTACCAACACCGGAAGAACCAACCATAAAAAATACACCAATTGGTTTTCTGGGGTCGGTCAGGCCTGCTCGAGAGGTACGAATACTCTGTGCTATGGCCTCAAGTGCATGAGGTTGTCCGATAACTCTTTCTCCGAGCTGGTCACTCAAATTTAAAATGGAATGAATTTCATCTGAAACCATTTTTCCTACCGGAATACCTGTCCAGTTTGCAACAACTTCAGCAATGGCCTGACTACCAACATTGACCTGAATCATCGGTTCTTCACCTTGAAGCGTAATGAGTTCACTCATTAGTTCATGAAGTTCGGTTTTGATTTTTTCTCTATCATTTTTATTCAGTAACTTTGGGGCATCTTTCTTTTTGGATTCTTCTTCCGTGAGCTTTTGAGCATGAAAGTCATCTTCAATCTGTTTTTGTAACGTGTGAATCTGTAATACTTTTTCTTTTTCTTTATCCCATTGAACTTCTTGTAGTTCTAATTGTTTCTCCAGTTCGGGTTTTTCCTGTTTAAGCTTCTCAATGCGTTCTTCACAGTTACCAAGAGTCGCATTTTCTCTTTCCAGTGATGTTATATTAGCATCGCACTGCAAGATACGCCTTTGCGTATCTTCAATTGCCGCAGGTGTCGCACTTTGGCTCAGTGCCACTCGGGCACAGGCCGTATCGAGCAGGCTAACTGACTTATCGGGTAGTTGTCTGGCTGTAATATATCGGGCAGAGAGGCGAACAGAGTCAACGATAGCCTCATCCATAATACGAACGCCATGATGGTTTTGCAGCATTTCAGAAATGGATCGCATCATGTCAATGGCTTTATCTTCATTGGGTTCTTCGATTTTTACAACTTGAAAACGTCGGGTAAGTGCAGGATCACGTTCAAAGTATTTTTTGTATTCGGCCCAGGTTGTTGCGGCTATCGTTCGTAGTTCTCCTCGTGCCAGGGCTGGTTTGAGCAGGTTAGCGGCATCACCCTGGCCTTCTTTTCCTCCAGCACCAATTAAAGTATGTGCTTCATCAATAAACATGATGATTGGTTCAATAGAACTTTTAACTTCAGCAATAACCGACTTGAGGCGGTTTTCGAATTCTCCTTTAACACTGGCACCAGCTTGTAACAGGCCAAGATCAAGAGAACGAACTATAACGCCTTTTAATGGGTCGGGGACATCGCCTGACGCTATACGCATGGCAAAACCTTCTATTACTGCCGTTTTACCGACTCCTGCCTCACCAGTGAGAATTGGGTTATTCTGTCTGCGCCTGATTAAAATATCAATAATTTGTCTGATTTCTTCATCTCTGCCTAATACCGGGTCTATTTCACCTCGTTGAGCTGCTTCTGTCAGGTTGGTGGTAAATTTATCCAGTGAAGGGCTTTTGCTGGGGGTGGCAGGTTGTCCTGGTTGGCCTGAAATCTGTGTATCTCCAAGTCCTGCGCTATTGGCTGATTCTTTAGTGGTACCAACAATGGCACGAGTAAGATCTCGTAGTGATTCGGGTGGGATTTTTTTCAGTTCACCTGAGGTGGCTTCTGTTGAACGTCGTAAATTTTCGTCCAGCATTAATGCGGTAAGGATATGAGCAGAAGTGGCAATGGGGTGTCCATATTCAACTGAAGCAAGCATCCAGGCACTTTTCGCAAGATCTACAATGGTCGGTGATAATGCCGGAGAGCGCGAGTTGCCTGATTTAATTCTGTCGAGCTCTTTATTCAGGTCCTGATTGAGTTTCCCCAGATCAATATCAAATTTTTCCAGTACACATAATAAATCACTATCAGGGATTTCGAGTAATTTTAACAACCAGTGTTCTGCTTCAACGTTAAAATGGGCGCGTGCCATACATAAACCGGCAGCGCCTTCCAGAGCTTGACGGCAAGGTTCGTTAAGTTTGTTAACAAGTGACTTTAAATCGATTGAAACCATCATGTTCCCTTATATTGTGAGTTTAATTTTAAAATTTTAATTTCGAGCTAAAAATCTGATACTGGTATTCTTTTATTTTACTGAAAGCGTTTTGCTGACACAGATATATCAAGTGTTTCGTCATTATTATAATTTTGTTTTGGCTTACTGACTATCCAGGTATTCCAGCCCATAATCGGTGGTTTTTTACTATCGAGCTGAGATTTATCTAATGTATCTCGTCGCTTTATCCTTACAATAAAATCGTATTCGTATTCCATTCTGGTATAAATTTTTACAATTTCGTTAATAGCATATAAAGCTTTTGTATCAGGCGCAAATTTTTGTGCCTGCTTTTTATTGAGCGGCCCCAGAATAATTCGAATTTTTCCTTGTGCAAACCAGCCACTACGCCCCAGCATTGCAGATTTTCCAAGTGAGATATTTTGTCCCAGCGGCTCTTTGCGGCAAGGAAGTTTACTTCGAACGTCATCAATTAATTCCTGTCGTTGACCAACAAACTCCTGGATTTTTACAGGAATGTTAAAGTGTTGCTGCAAAATCTGTTTTAAACCACTTGCCGTTCGAATTTGACTGCTTAGTAATCCGCTATAATACAATAGAGATTCGTCTTGGGTGTACAGGCGGTTGCTCAGGTTTTTGGTTCCCAAACCAATCAGTGACATCAGTATCTGAGTGTGAGAGTCACGTTCAAGAAATGCTGGTGGGTTGAGTTTCTTGCGTTCGTATTCAAGGGGTAAATTATATTTACAGGAAGCCTGATAAAATAATGAAATAATTCGATGATTAAATAAATCAAAGAATTTCATGAGAGATTCATCTTTGATTTTTAGCCGTTTCAACATCATCTCTGTGTAGTGATAGGGAAGTACTCCCTGAGTTCCCGTTAAGCCCATAAAGTTAACCACCAGGTGCCACTGGGCGGTTGTCTGAGATTCAGATTGATTGAGCTTCTTGCTTATTTTAGCAATTTCGGCAGATGAAAATCGAAATGTCTGATGAGCATGAAAACGAACGGCTTCAGTTGATGGTGGCGTATAATAAGCAACGGGTTTTGAACGAGCGCTCTTAAGTTGAGGCTTTGCTGTTGTTCCGCTGGCTGGTTGAGTTGCGCGCTCAAGCAGACGTACAGCTTGCAAAAAGCTGTATTCTTGAGGAGAATCTATAAGCTTTTTCGTTATAGAATGGTTTTTTCGCCGGCTCGTGGTGAACATTTTTTTAAATATCCCTCTTTACCTTTTAATTTTACCAATAAGCGTGTAAATGAATTAATAGAACAATAAAGTGCAAAAAACTGCTCCAGAACACAAGCGAAAAGATAGCTACTGCTACCAGTGAGTTGAGTACCATCGAGTTCAATTTCTATTTCAATTCCGCGGCACATTGTAGCATGACCATCAATTGTTAAGGGAGCGCTAATTGGGCGAGCATCAACACTTAATATGGCATTGATTAATCCTCTTGTGACAGAGGATTCTCTGAAATCATATAATCGTAATATTTCCTGTAGCGCCGTTGTTGCATCACCTCCACCAGTTAGCGACAGGTGGTTCAAGTTTAAATGTGATATAAGACGCCAGCGTGCATGGTTTCTTAGCGGAGGCCTGACTACTGCACCTGGTTGAGTAATGCAGCGAATTTTTGCGCAAGGTGGGGAGCTACCTACACACTGGAGTTTGGGTTGTTCCTGGTTATAGGGAAGTTTTGCTGGTAAGTCCCGGTTACTACAGGTGGTATCAATGGTGAGTGTGTAGTCTTCGGGTAAATCCGGGTTAAAGTGTAAATCAACCAGGCTTAAAAAAACATCCGTTCCTTCATCTCGTTCCTGATTGTTGAGTTTGGCGCTACGGCGCTGGCTAAACCAGAATGAATTAGAATTTCTGTGCTGCTGTTCGTGATTGAGCCCGTAAAAAGGGTGGAATATTTTTGATTGGCCCGTAGAGGTTGAGCCTTCTACTTGATCGACGGAGTAGACTTCGTAACCTACTGGACGACGAATATCAGGTGTTATCTGATATTCGTGTTGTGTGTGGTCCAGTTTGACTGGTTCAGCCTGGTGTTGAAATAAGTTAACAACCGGAGTGCAGCCGAGGACAAAAGTTTGTTCAGAAATATTGTGTTCTAGCTCAATGTCCGAAGCGTTGACATAAATATATAAATCGAGTTGTTCGCCAGCATTTTCCTGAATATGTTGTGCCAATCCTGTTATTTCGATAAACATGAATTTTTCAGGGAAAACAAAATATTCAGTGAGTAATCGATAACCCATGAATGAAGCGGCAGGATAAGGAAGTAGACCTTCATCATCGGCAAAACCCACTGATTTAATTGAATTTTTCCCTAGAAATTGTGCCGAAGTACTGCCTTCACCAAAAGACATGACGACATCCAGACTGTTATTGAGCAATAATTCGTAAAGGGGGTTGATATGTTGAGCCTGACCCTTCAGATAAAAGCGCAATGTATCAGGTTTTAGTTCCGCAAAACTGATAGCTTCAGAAAAGGTATTCAGCGATATCTTAACAACTCCGCCAGCGCCACGAATATTGGCAGAACCCGGTGTCGTAAAAGGGCGCCCCATCAACGAGGCGGAGGTGACTTTTAATGGCAAGAGTTCTGTCGGGTAACTGGTAGAAAATCGACAGGTTTCGCCTTGAAATTGTTCGGTTTCTACGATGGTATCTGGTGGAACAATGTAACTGGATTCCAGCTGTTCTTCGTTTGCAGAAAATTGAACAATCGACATAGAAGGGATTGGGCGTTGATAGTGAGGAAACAGAACACTCAACAGCGCGTCACTTAATTCAGGCAGATCATCATCCAGTTTGTGTTGAATTCGTGCGTTGAGATAGGCAAAACTTTCGATGAGCCTGGACACATGGGGATCTTCAATGATGTCTGCATTAACTCCCAGGCGACTGGCAATCTTTGGATGTTCATTGGCAAACTCTGCCCCTAGCTGTCGGATAAAAGCCAGTTCTTTTTCATAATAGGGTAATAATTCGTCAGCCATTATCTTGTTTCTTCTACGTTTACAGTTCGGGTTACTGGTTCTAATATGGAGTCAAACACGACGACTTCCGGGTAAGGTACGGCATAAAGGGTTGCGTCAATACGAAAGCGCAGAGTTCTGTCGCTGAGGTCTTTGTTTTCAGTAAACGAGATTTTAAGTGACTTAAATCTCGGTTCAAATTCTTTGAGTAATTTTTCCAGATCCTGAGTAAACTTCTTTTTCTTCTTGATGTCTAGCGTATTGACAGTAGCAAGATCTGGTAGGCCATAGTTGAGTAATGATAACTCTAGCTGTTCCAGTTCTTCCGGAGGTTGAACTACTCTGTATCGAGTATTAAGCAGGGTTTCCAGATCTCTCCGGACACTATTGCGTAACTGGCCTAGTTTTTGATCTCGACCAGTATCGATCTCTACCTGATTGTGCGGTTCGTCATCAAGCAAGCGATCGAGAATTGAAGGTCTTAGTTTTTTATTTTTATCAATATGAGCCATGATTTTGATTATCTGGTTATTATCTGGTTAACAGAGAGCGATTCACCAGAAGTCAGTATTGTTAGTGAGCGATTTTTAAGTTTTAACATTAACTTTTTTGAGCCAGTTCAGTAACCAGTTCCAGTTCCGAAATCATCTGATCCAGTTGATAATGAGGTCTGAGTTGAATAGAGCAGAGATATTCACCGGGTTTAACCGGATGTTCTTTTACTGTAACCGCTGCGTCTCTTAACGGAAATCGCGCTTGTTCTTCCCAGTCCATGTCTTCGCGTCCAGTTGTATACTTATAGATCCATTTTCCCAGATAGCTTTGACAGTCGCTGGCCGTTGTAAACGAACCGACTTTATCACGAATCATCACTTTTATGTAATGCGCAATTCTGGATGCGCACAATATGTGTTGCAACATTGTCGATAATTTTGCGTTAATTGTTGCTTCTTTAGTTGATTGCGGACGCGGTTTTTGTACTGATTGATTGCTATAAAAAGCAGCATAGGGCGTATCATAACATTGACACAGGGGAACAAATCCCAGATCACTGATGTCGCGTTCGAGTGTATCAGTAATAATAACTTCGGTAACGGGTTTGTGAATAATATCGTCGGCATCTGTTTCGAAATGGCTTGTTGCCAGGTTGGCAATTAAACCGCCGCCAATCTGGTTTCTGGGAACTCCTCTGATGTGGCCAAACCATCCAATATTAGCAAATTCGCGTAGGAGGATCCCACCAAATGCATAGCACGCATTTCCCCACAGGTAATTCTCATTGTCAGAACTTGCTGATTGTTCGTAAAAGAACAAGCCTTTATAGCTTCCAGGTTTTGTTCTGTACGGTAAGCGCATTGTGATTCTGGGGAGTGTTAAACCGATAAAACGAGAATCAACTCTGTCTCTGAACGAGCGCCATTTAATGTATTCTTTTTGAGAGAAAATCTTCTCTAGCTTGAGTGGTGAGCCTAGCGTAGAAAAATCATCAAGTCCAAAAAGCTCACTGGAGGCAGATGCTATAAATGGTGTAAAGGCTGCTGCTGCAACTTCTGCAATACCTTCTAATGTTGAAATGTCGTCATAAGGGTGTCGTTTAGAGGGTTTATGGCTTATTTCATAGTCGCCTATTAATGCTCCATAAGGCTCTCCGCCGGGCGTTCCATACTCCTCACTATAGACCTTTTGAAATAGTTGGCTTTGATCAAACTCCATGGCTCTTGACATGTCTTTTGCGATTTCAGCCCAACTAATATCAAGAACTTTTATTTTTGTGTCTTTTGAGTCCTCAGACTGCTTTACCAGGTACCAGAGTCCTCGCCAGGAAGCTTCCAGTTTTTGCAGCGCAGGATGATGAATTATATGATTGAGTTGCAAGTTAATTAACTGGTCTATTTCAGCGATTGAACGATGGATAGCGGCTTTTGCGCTCGACTTGTTTTTTAGTGATTGTTTTGTGCTAAATTCAGTAAGCCAGTAAGAGAGCGCTTTCTCTGAATCTTTCTCGGCTAAAAATTGTTCCAGGTTGATAATATAGGATGAGCGAGAGCAAAGCCTGTCAAAATCGATTGGTGGCGCTGGTTTTTTAGTGACTGGAGCTTGTTGTTCTTTTTCTAATGACACTGAATAGTCCGTTAGTAGAGTAAAAGCAGGGAGAGTTGTAGCTCTCCCTTCTCTGTGTAATTAACTCATGAATGAATTAACCAGCTTTTGGAATGTTGGCAACCAGACGCAAAGATGCCGTCAATTCTTCCATTTGTAACCAGGGGCGCAGGTGAGCAACAGCGTTATAAACTCCTGGTTGGCCAGGAACTTCTCTAACCTGCACCTGTGCATCAGCTAAAGGAAAGCGAGCTTTCATTTCTGCGCTGGCACCAGGTGCTGCATTGACATACTTTTGAATCCATTGATTCAACCAGCGTTCAGCGTCTTCCACTTCCATAAATGAGCCAATTTTATCTCTGGCCATAATTTTAAGGAAGTGAGCAATCCTGGAAGTTGCCATAATGTAAGGCAGGCGAGCTGAAATTGCAGCGTTGGCTGTTGCATCTGGATCATCAAAAGTTTTAGGTTTTTGAGTGGTTTGTGCACCAAAAAAGACCGCGTAATCGGTATTTTTGTAGTGACAGACGGGTAAAAATCCTAGCTTGCTTAATTCTGCTTCTCGTCGATCAGTAATGCCGATTTCTGTCGGACACTTTTGATCGGCATCGCCATCGTCACTGGTAAAGACATGACTAGGTAGTCCTTCGACTTTTCCGCCGCCTTCAGCACCGCGGATACTGGTACACCAGCTATATTCAGAAAAAGCTTTGGTCAATGTTGTACCCATTGTATAGGCCGCATTCATCCAACAGTAAGAATCATGCTCTGATTCAAGGTGCTGTCCTGAATGATTAAGCTCTGCTTCTTCAAAGTTGAAAGCTTCAACCGGTTTGGTACTTTCTCCATAAGGTAGTCTGGCAAGTACTCTGGGCATGGTTAAGGTAACAAAACGAGAGTCTTCGCTTTCTCTGAAGCTTCTCCATTTTATATATTCTGCCGAGTCAAAGATTTTTTCCAGATCGCGAGGTTTAGATAGCTCGGTAAATGTATCAAAGCCGAACATTTCTGGTGCAGTTGCAGAGATAAATGGACAAAACCCTACAGCAGCAATATTAGACATACCGGAAAGCAGATCGATATCGTTTGGATGAGATGAAAATTCAAAGTCACCGATAAGTGCTGCATAAGGTTCGCCCCCGGCAATCCCAAACTCACTTTCATAGATTTTTTTGAATGTTTGACTTTGATCAAATTCTACAGCTTTCTCTATATCTTTAGATAGTTCTTTTTTGGAGATATTCAGCATGCGAATTTTAAGACCAGCTCCGGTTTCAGAATTTGAAATCAGGTGATGCAAGCCGCGCCATGACCCTTCCAGCTTTTGAAATTTCTCATTATGCATGATTGCCGAAACCTGCTTTGACAAGACCTGATCAATCGCGTTTATCGCAGAGTTAATGGTTACTGATAAATTTTTATCCCATTTTACCGTGCCTTTCATCGCTTCCTGAGTCAGGGTTTTCAGCAGATCTTCGGTATCGTCACGTTTTGTCTGTTTGGTTGCGCCAATAGCTTGTTCAAGAAAACTGATTTCCTGGGCTTCTGCTTCCGGGTTGTCAAGGGCTTCTTCTTTGTTAGACATTATTGATCACCATCTTCTTTTTTTTCTGAATCGATACCAAGTTCGCTACCCAGAGAGGCTAATGCACCCGTGTTGCTCAATACTTCTTCTAGTACACTTTCGAGTTCGTCTGAACGATCTGCTTTAGTGAGCAAGTCTCGTAATTTATTACGAGTTTCCATCAGTGTTTTTAATGGAGCAACTTTGTTAACGATATTCTGGGGTTCAAAATCTTCAAGATTTTTAAAATCAAGGTCAACAGATAATTCACTTCCATCACCTTCAACCGTGTTATCAACTTTCATGCTGACCTTAGGTTCAATTTTATTCATGACATCGTTAAAATTATCTCGGTCTACTTGTGAAAACCGTCGATCTTTGAGTGCTTTCTTCTTTTCTGTATTATCGCCCGAATAATCACCCATTACTCCCATAACAAAGGGAATTTCTTTTTCCGATGTTGCGCCATTACTTTCCACATCATAAGTAATGTGTACTCGTGGTTTTCTTACTCTTTTGAGTTTGTCATGTATACTATCAGCCATAGTTTTTTCTCTTAAGTTCCTAAGGTTCCAGGTTAAGCTTCATTGCTATCTTTAACACCAGTTAATGTGCTGTACATTTGACGCGACTTGTCATCAGGAATTAGCTCATTAATTAGTTCGTGTAACGACATATTACCCCATTTTACCGATTTTTCTAAGGTATAGGAAATTGGGGAGTGGGGTTCGGTTTTCCGAAAAAACTCGGAAATAATTTCCAGTTGTTTAAAGGCTTGCTCTCTGGTGTTAATAACACCGGGAGTTGTTGCTACTGGGGTTTGAGCGACACTCTCACCAGTCGACTCAGTATTTTCTTCGTCGACTGTCACCGTTTCTTCAATAATTTCTTCTGGAAATTTATCTTGTCCCAAATGCTTAATAGAGCCAAGACATTGTTGTAGCGCGTTAATTATATTGCTGGATGAAGGAGAGTCATCGATACCGCAGAGTTCATCAAGCTTAGTGCTAATTTCACGGTATTTCTCTACACAGGTAGTAACATCATCTCGTTGATCAATAAAAAATGTTGAATCTGAATGAGTGACGGCTTTTTCTATATCTGCTAGCCCGAAACCTACTGCCGCAATTTTTTTGTTACGCTCTGATTCATCAACTATTTTCTGAATATCAAGCGCCTGCTGATATTGCCAGAAACCGAATGGGCCGGGGTCCTCTCCCTGGGTAATTAAGACTCGACGAATAGGAGCAATCAACACGCCTTCAGCGCCCTGACCATTAAGTCCTGTGAGTGGGGCGACACGAGTTTCTATTCCGTCTTCATCAGGCAAAGGAAACAGGTCATCCCAATAGTTTTCAATAAGTTGCTGGAGAAGAGTAAAACCGTCTCGCATACCTGCAAAACCTTTTAGTCTTGTCAGAGCTTCGATATACCAGCTAGTGATTTCGAGGTCTTTGGTATGGTTTTTCAGGATATCAGGGGCGAGCTGCATTACAGTACGCCAATATTCGGTTGTTTCACTATCTGCTTCATACATGTTTTTACGCTCACAGGTACGAGCGGAATTACGGGCGTCTTTTATTCTGTAGTAGATTGAGTTTGCTGAACCATCTTCACGAAGATCAGTCCCTGTTGGTTGTTCTTCCGTTATTGGGGCAATTAAATTATCGATATCCAAAACTGCTTCTGATGCCATTATCGGTCTGTTTCCTTATTATAAAATTGCGAACTATTGCGCCTTATACCACTGTACTTCCCTGTGTACAACGAAATATCGTCAATTAGAATAAAAATTAACAATATTTCGTATTCAGGATACGTATGGTGCCATATCACTTTAGTTTTATGAGCAGATGTAGTATCTCTATGCTATATATTGCAGGGAGAACTAACATGATCTACCTCAGCCGTTAATTAATAATATATAAGTCTCGTAAAGTAAAGGAAAATTTTATATTCAATATCGTAGAATTAATAAATTTTGACCTATTTCCTGGAATAAATAAGTATCTGACTTTATTCTCTTTAGTGGGTTGAATTAAAATTTTACTGATCTATATCGCTTCGGGTTGAACTCTTGATGTTTTTAAAATACTCTTAGCATCTGATTGGTGCCAGTTGTTGTGCGTTACCAGACAAAAAAATCTGCTTGCCGTGTGAGATTGATTGGATTGTCATCTTGGTATGCGTTATATTTCAGTGTTGTCTAATTGACTGAAATTTATCAATCTGGGCTGGGAAGGCGGTTAGTCAGTGAGATGTTTCGCAGGACCTGGTTGGATGGCTATAGTAACTGGATTTTATGTATTTAACCGGATATAGCGGAAACTATTGAAATTCCAGATTGTGCAAATCGTTGAAATTTAAAAGTATTTCTCCAAACGTTAGAGATATTATTGTAAATGGCTAAGCCTTCTCTAGCTTGGCAGAGCGCTACGGATTGTTGATTTTGATGATTTAACTGATTTTGGTGATATGGTTATTTGGTGAAGTCTCTTCATAGTTTTGTGGTATATTGATTGTGTGACATATGGGAAAGTGTTTTTTATAAATTGAATGACAGGGTAAGGTTTAATGTCTATTGTAGTGACTGTGTTAGAATATCCTAAAGGAGCTTCGCTGATTGAGTCAAGTATGACTTTTGGAGAGCAGGGAGGAACAATTGGCCGCACTCAGAGTAATTCCTGGGTTCTGGATGATCCTGAGCGTTTTTTGTCAGGCTGCCATAGTAAGATTGTTTTTGAAGGTGGTACTTATTTTTTGTTAGATATGAGTACAAACGGAACTTTTGTTAACGGCTCGGAAGAACCACTAGGGAAAGGTAACAAAGTTCAGTTAAGTGATGGTGATCAATTTGAATTGAGTGATTATCGATTTAAGGTAAATCTTTTGGCTGTCAATCAAATTTCAGCCAGTTCTGGCATTGATGATGCGGGAATAATAAGTGATGCCGGGGCACTCGAAAACCCTGGCGTTTTTGGTGATGCGCTTCCATTTGATTCTTCACCAGCGTCAGGAAACAGCCCCTTTGATTTACCGCCAGTTTCTTCTGAGAGAGAGATGAATGATCCTTTTGCTGCTTCGGCCGGTCCAGTTGATTTGCCTTTGAGTCCAGAGACCGAGGAAACAGACCCATTAATGGCATTGGATAAATCTACGAATTTTTCAGAATCTCCAGCTGTACCGAATGATCCTTTTGTTGACAGTTTTGCATCAGGAAACCAGGGAGCGGGAGTCGGAAGTCATTTCCCCGCAGGAGCTGAAGTGGATAATTTCGCTAATGCTAATAGTAGTTATGCTGATAAAGCGAATGCAATGAGCGAATCAATGGCCTGGCCTGATGCAGCTCCTGAAAAAGGAATTATCCCTGAAAACTGGGATGATGATTTGTTATCAGATGAACCACTAGTAGTCGAACAACCTGTTGTTAACCCGGTTTCTGCTGTGAATCATCCGGTTCAGGTTCCTGCCGAGAAGCCTGTGGTGAGCGCTTCTGAAGTTAGTCAGCCAAAAATGGAAGCAGCTCAGAAAAAAGAAACTATCAGTGTTATTGAATCTGAAGCTCGAAGAAGAGCTTTGGAAAAAGCCAACCGTAAGCTTAAAGTAGAATTGGCTGCAGCTAAAAAACAGCTCCAGATACTAAAAAAACGCGCTCCAGCAGGAGGGGTTGATAGCAGTCTTGTTGATGCTATGGGATTTAAAGAGCGTGAATTGAGCAATGAAAAAATTGCCGATATTAATCAGACTACCGGAGAACTTGTTCGAGAAGTGATTGCTGGTCTGATGAAAACGTTATCATCAAGAAATAATGTGAAAAATTCATTCAGAATGAATGTAACGACTATTCAACCTGTCGAAAATAATCCGCTTAAATTTTCGGCTAATGTTGATGATGCGTTAGAAAATATGTTTATTAAAGAAGGCAATTCTTACAAAAAACCTTTGGAGACTGTCCAGGAAGGGTTTGAAATTATAGCTGATCATCAGGTGGCTATCCTGGCTGGAATTCGTAGTGCTTTTAAAAACATTGTTGAGCGTTTCGAGCCAGAGGTGTTGGAGGAGCGGTTTGAAAAAAATAATAAACGAGGTTTGCTCTCAATGAGCGGAAGAGGTAAATACTGGGATGCATTTAACGAATATTATTCAGAACTGTTTAGTGATATAGACAGTTCGTTTCAATACTTGTTTGGCGATGAATTTGTTCGAGCTTACGAAGATCAATTACAGAAACTATCGTTAGCTAGAAGTTCTCGAAATACAAAATAACGATAAATAAAAACTGAGGAATATCTGGTATGACGAAATCATTGAAAAATTTGTTTTTTCTTTTTGCATCTGGGCTGGGAATTTTGGTGTTGCAGGGGTGTGAGACAGTTGGTAAAACGCTTGATCTGGATACGGATTTGATGATGGAGTTTCGTGTTGCAGCTGATATTAATCCTGATGAAAGTAAAACATCATCTCCTCTGTTTGTTCGTTTTTATGAATTAAAAACGGATAATATGTTTGCTAAAGCGGAGTTTATTGACTTGTATGAAAGAGATGAAGAAGTGTTGGGAGCCGATCTGATTGCGAAACAGGAATTAAAACGATTAATTCCTGGAAAAAATCGATCGGAGAAGTTTGTTTTAAATCCCGAAACTCGTTATATCGCTCTTTTTGCAGAGTTTTATCAATATCGAGGATCTCAGCATCGCTTGATAATACCCGTTCAGGCAAATAATGTTTTTCAAGATGAGATCGCCATTTCTGTATCACGCAATATCATACGTATTATAAAAAATAATTAACCGTCATTCGAATAGTGACACATAGGCAGGATATTTATGTCGTTAGATAGCAAAGTGGTCTGGGAAGAAGGGATGTTTTTAAACCCTCAGCATTTTCAGCAGCAGGAGCGGTATTTTGAGCGCTATGTTGGAGGATTATGTTCAGCTTTTGGTGCTTATGGTTGGGGGGTTCATAGTTTTGAGATAGATCAGCAACTATTGAAGCTAGGTAAAATTTCGATTACTCAGGCAAAAGGCGTTTTTCCTGATGGAACGCCTTTTAGCTTTCCTGATATTGATGATGCTCCACCTGTTTTTGAATTTGCAGAATGCACTCATAACTCCGTTATCTACCTGGCGGTGCCTGTTAAACGCTCTGGGGCGGTCGATGTATTACCTGAAGAAAGCTCTCAGGGATTGGCTCGTTATTATATGTCTAAACAGGAAGTTCGAGATGCAACAGTGGAAGGTAGTGATAATGTCAGTCTTAATATTGGAAAACTTCGGTTAAGGTTGCTTACTGACTCAGATGATTTAAGCGGGTACGCTTGCATTGGAATATTGCGGGTTGCTGAATCCAGAGAAGATAAAAATATTTTGCTTGATGCACAATATATTCCTACGTGCCTGGACTGTAATGCGTCGATCAAATTATCTGGGTTTTTAACTGAACTGGTTGGTTTGTTGCATCATCGTGGTGAAGCGATTGCAGGGCGTCTGACTGATACTCAGCGCGGAGGAACAGCAGAAGTTGCCGATTATATGTTATTGCAGGTCATTAACAGGTTAGAGCCACTGTCGAGCCATTTGTCAAAAATGAACGGGTTGCATCCGTTGGAACTTTACAACGAAGTGACTCAAATGGTCGGTGAGCTTTCAACTTTTGTGGCAAAGAATAAACGGGCTCCACAATTGTCTCCTTATTTGCATGATAACTTACAACAAACGTTTGAGCCTGTGATGTCCAGTTTACGTCAGTGCCTGAGTATGGTGTATGAGCAAACTGCTGCTTCCCTTGAGCTTGTAGAGAAAAAGTTTGGTATTCGTGTGGCACAAATTACTGATCGTTCTTTATTGGGGAGTGCAACATTTGTTCTTGCAGCTAGAGCAGATGTTCCTGATGATAAGTTGAGAACTTATTTACCAGCACAACTTAAAATTGCAGCGGTTGAAAGAATTCGTCAACTGGTTAATGCCGCAATGCCCGGAATAACAATTAAACCATTGCCTGTTTCTCCTCGTCAGATTCCTTTTCGCGCGGGTTATAGCTATTTTGAGCTCGAAAAGCAGGGTGCTTTCTGGAATGAGTTACAAACGTCGGGTGGTTTTGCCTTCCATATAGGTGGTGATTTTCCAGGGCTTGAACTAGAGTTTTGGGCGATTCGACAATAACGGGTCGTTTGTAGAGTAGATGAATCAATTACAGAATTACAGATTCAGGTTGTCGTGTTGTTTGCATAAAATGGCTCGCGTGGTGATTGATGGGATTAATATCGGTATGAGAGGTGTCATTTAATGTCTGAAAACGATAAAACGGTTTTCCGACCCAGATCGGGCAATGAAGTTGATCGAACAATCGTTCGGCCAACACCTGGGCGACGGGGAGCTTCACCTTCTTCTCGTCCGCCACAACAACCGGTTCAGCAACCGGTGTCAGCACCAATGGGTCAACCAGCCAGTTTCAAAACCGCTCAAGGACTTAATCCGTTGGTTAATGCGGCTGCGACATTAATAGCCGTCTTTGAAAAAACTCGTAACACAGCCAGTCATGCTGATGTTGGTGGTTTATACCAGCGTTTGAGTAACGAAATCAAAGCGTTCCAGTCTCAAGTGCAAGAACTGGGAATAAAACCAGAGATTGCTTTGTCTGCACGTTACGTTTTATGTTCTGCTTTAGATGAGGCGGTTTTAAATACGCCCTGGGGAGCTGAAAGTCAGTGGGCGCAGAGAACACTACTCAGTATTTTTCATAATGAAACATCCGGTGGCGAAAAATTTTTTCAGATTCTGGATCGCATGAGACAAATGCCAGCAGAAAACAGAGATATGTTAGAACTGTTATACCTTTTAATCAGTCTTGGGTTTGAAGGACGTTATCGATTTGCTAACAGAGGGCGAGATGCGCTGGAAAAAGTCAGGGATGAGTTGTTTATGATAATACGAAACTATCGGGGTGAATATGAAAGAACTTTGTCACCAAGCTGGCATGGGTTAGGAAATATTCGCAATAGCCTTGCTCAGTATGTGCCTATGTGGGTCATTGCCAGTGTTATTGGTATGATTCTGGTGATGAGTTATTCCGGGTTTCGTTATTGGCTTTATCATTCATCTTCACCTGTTGCATCACAGTTAATCGATATTGGGGATTCCAGAGATAAAGAAAAACCAGGTCGGCTTAAGTGACGGTAGATGAAATAGTTATCGATTAAGTCATTGTAGATGTGGTGCGAATTAATCTACAGGATTCATCAATAATTTGTATTCAGGCTTGACTGGAATCTGGCTAACTAAATTGAAGTCAGATTAATCAGGAATGCGGTTTAAAATAAATATAACGAATTGAATAAAGAATGAAAAAAATTATCGCTTTTTTTAAAAATCGAATTGTTATCTCAATATTAGGATTATTGGCGTTTTCTATTCTAATCTGGTTCATTGGGCCAGCCATTAAATTTGGTGAAGACAATTCTGCGCCCCTGGGAAGTGCTGTTGCCAGGTTAATTGCTATCATTGTTATTGTTGTTGTGTGGGGATTAAATAACCTGCGGTTACAATTAAAAAATAAAAAAAATAATGAAGATCTGGTTGATGACCTGGAAAAAAATCAGCAGCAAAGTATGCAGAATGCATCAAATGAGCAGTCCGCTGAGGAGTTGCATCAGATTGGTGAACGTTTCTCTCAAGCGCTTTCAACGCTAAAAAAATTGAAGTTCAATGGTCAGGGCTCAAAAAAAGCACTTTATGAGCTTCCCTGGTATATCATTATTGGGCCCCCTGGTTCAGGTAAAACAACAGCTCTGGTTAATTCAACTCTGGATTTTCCGCTGGCAGAGCAATTTGGAAAAGGTGCATTGCAAGGCGTTGGTGGAACTCGAAATTGCGACTGGTGGTTTACTAATGAGGCGGTATTAATTGATACTGCGGGGCGATATACAACCCAGGATAGTCATCGAGTGGTTGATAGTTCTGCCTGGGAAGGTTTTTTAAACTTATTAAAAGGTAATCGTAAGCGTCGACCTATTAATGGCGCAATTGTCGCCATCAGTCTGCAGGACTTGCTAACTCAGAGTGAAGAAGAGCGAGTCAGGTATGCGAAAACCATTCGTTCTCGTATTGACGAATTGATGGAAAAACTGGAAATTCGTTTTCCTATTTATCTGATGTTTACCAAAGCCGATCTGGTTTCTGGATTTTCTGAGTTTTTTGAAGATTTGACTCAGGATGAGCGAGAGCAAGTGTGGGGAGTATCTTTACCCAATGCGCCAAAACCCTCTGATAATCCTGATTTTGAATATTTTGATACAGAATACAATGCGTTATTACAGCGCCTTTATGATCGTGTGTTGTGGCGTATTCATAATGAGCGGGACTCAAAACGACGAGGTGTTATTCAGGGATTTCCGCAGCAGATGGAAAATTTGAAAACCATCATTAATTCTTTTGTTAAACAGACGTTTGTAAAGAACAGATATCAGTTTCAACCTTATTTGCGGGGTGTGTATTTTACCAGTGGAACTCAGGATGGTACGCCGATTGACAGATTGATGACTTCGGTAGCTTCTGGTTTTGGGTTTAGTCGGGATGTTGGACAGATGCCACAACAACAGGGCAAAAGTTACTTCCTGGGAAACCTGTTTAAACAGATTATTTTTCCGGAATCAGAATTAGTCGGTTCAAACCGAAAATATGAAAAGTTTCTTTTCTGGGCACAAAGAGCCGGCTATACGGTAATGGCTGCATTGACTGTTTCGGTACTGGCAATCTGGTTTGGTAGTTTAACTCAACATGAATCTTTCATGTCTGAGGTTGAAGGGCACATTGGAGAATATTCAGCTGAGAATAAGCGTTTAAATGAGAGAAATAAAGATTTACGCGCTGTATTACCAATTCTGAATACCTTATTAGAGGCAAGTAAAGTCTATGACAAAGAAGAGCACCCCTGGCTTTCTGGCATGGGGTTATATGATGATAACGTCGACATTGCTGCTGACAGGGCTTATCTTGAGAAGTTAAAAACACTTATGTTGCCGAGGTTGACTGCTTATATGGAGTCCTATCTTAAGCAGGGTCATCGAGGCGGAGACTTGTATAGTACCTTTAGAAATTATTTAATGTTTAATAAACTGGATCGCAAAGATGACCAGATGATTCTGGACTGGTTTAAAAATAACTGGGCTGAACACTTTCACGGAGAAGCTTCAAAAAGAAAACAGTTATTTCTTCATTTAACCAATTTGTTGGCAATTGATTTTGAACCGGTGAAGCTAAATGAGCGACTGGTAAGCAGAACAAGAACTACGTTATTGCGTGTTCCGGTGTCTCAGCGAGTTTATGCGAGAATTCGTACCCATCCAGAGTATTCTCAATCGGTTAATTTATTAAATGAGTTTGGCGAGTCGGTTCGTGATGCTTATAAAGTTAGTGCCACAGGAAAGAATGATTTATTGATTGCCTGGATGTTTACTATTGATGGATACCGTAATATTGATTTGTCACCTGAGTCTGAAGTGATTAAAGATATCGTTACTGACCGCTGGGTGCTGGCCGATGATGAAAAAGCACGAGTTGATTTTGTTGATGAAGAACTGGACGAAATAAGTCAACAGGTAAAAGAGCATTATTTATCTGAATATATTAAAACCTGGGAAAATGTTTATGCGGCCCTGAGCGTCGGGGAATTTCGTGACATAAGACATGCAGCGGAAGTGTTGGCCAGTTTTACCGATCCGGTTTACTCTCCATTGTTGGCTATATTGCAAGTGACCAGAGAAAATACGGAATTAACGCCATCTGTACCCGAAGGATTAGCAGAGGCTGGTGCTAGTAAACTAACGAAAGGTAAGTTATCTGGTGGAAATTTATCTAAAGCCTCCGGTTATCTTTCTGAAAAAGCGGGCACTCGAGTTGATAAACAATTTAATGCGATTAACCATTTATTAAGAGAGTCATCGAAAAGGCCGGCAGGTATCAATACAACGATTCAGAAAATTCAACAATTGCAGGATTTTGTTGATAGCATTTCTGTCGCTCCGGAACCCGCCAAACAGGCATTTGATATTAGTAAAGCTCGTTATCAGAGTAATGCAGGTAACGCGATAGCAACGCTAGAAGCATACGCCAGAAAAGCGCCAGGTCCTGTCAAAGACTGGCTAGAAAAAATAGCCGATCAAACCTGGAAAGTGGTACTTCAGTCAGGTCGACAGCATCTTGCTGCGGAGTGGAGAAATAGGGTCTATGTCCCTTATTCCAGAGGTCTGGCCCACGGATATCCCTTAAACCGTTCAGCCAAAGATGAACTGGCATTATTAGATTTTAGTGAGTTCTTTAAGCCTTCTGGTACGTTGGATGGTTTCTATCAGGAATTTGTTGCACCATTTATTAACAGGCGTAGTTGGCATAACCGAGAAGTCGCAGGGCGCAGTATGGGTTTCTCAAGTAAGGTGTTGCGTCAGTTGAAAAGAGCTCGTTCAATAAAAAATGTTTTCTTTAAAGCGAATCCTTCTGTGCCCGGTATTTCTTTTAAATTAAAACCCTATCATATGAATAAACAGGATGCTCGGTTTACGCTTGAGTTGGGTGGAGAAAGAGTTTCATACAATCATGGTCCTAAATTCTGGAAAACACTCAAATGGTCAGGAGAAGGTGATAATCAGCGAGTCAGAATTATTTTTGAGGATCTTAAAGGAGAGTTTCACTCAAAGGTTTATGATGGTCCCTGGGCATGGTTCAGATTACAAGACTCGGCTAGATTAAAGAAAACGAATAAATCGAATGTGTACCGGGTGACTTATAGTCTGGATCAGGTATTGCGTGGTTCCAGCGGTCGAACGATGAAAGTACCGCATCAGATTGTCTATGAGATTAAAGCAAAGAGTGTTAATAATCCATTTAGCAAAAATTTACTGGGGGCATTTCGATGTCCGGAGTCTATCTAAGTGTCTGAGCAACGATTAACAGGTATTTTTGGTAAGTTACCCTTGCATGGTGACTTTGTTTATCGAAATTTACCTTCTGTTACCATGAATAATTGGGATGAATGGCTTCAAGGATTTATTGCCGGTTCTCAGGAGCAGCTAGGGGACGAGTGGTTAAATATTTATCTCACCAGTCCTATCTGGCGTTTTGTTTTTTCTGAAGGCGTACTTGATGAAAATGCCTGGCTTGGACTTATTATGCCCAGTGTTGACAAAGTCGGACGCTATTTTCCTATTTCCGTATTGAGTAAAGTGCCTGTGCATGCCAACCTGTTTGAGTTTATGTTGTTACAAAATGACTGGTTTGAAAGTGTTGAATCCTTATTTTTACAAGCACTTGATGGGCAGGCAGATGTTGATGAATTAATGTCAGCGGTCGATGAAATCCCGCTTTATAATGAAATGGCTTACCAGCGAAGTGGTCATTTAAATGCTCAGTCGGCAGCCGTAATCAGCATGGAGTTCGAAGAACAGTCTCCAGCAAGTGTTTTACCACATTTTCTGGATTCATTTTTATTGTCAACACTCTCCAGTTATAGTGCGTGGATGACTCCAGGTTCAGAGTTAGTGGAGCCTTGTGTTTCGATAACACAAGGTTTACCAAAGATGGCGGGTATAGCCGCAATGTTGGATGGTCGGTGGTCACATTGGCAGTGGCAGCAGCCATATCGACTAAATATGCCCGAAAAATCAACTGTTGGATAAATTTGAGTATTATGAGTGATACAACTGTCAGGCGAGGTATAAAGTGGAATTATGTCGCCAATTCTCATGTTGGAATGGTCAGAGAAGTTAACGAAGATGCGATTTTGTCAAAACCAGAAGTTGGTCTCTGGGCGGTCGCCGATGGAATGGGTGGTTATGAGGCTGGTGATGTTGCAAGCCAGATGATAGTCGAGGCATTGGAGTTGGTGGAAAACGAATCGGGGCTGGATGAGAGTGTCGATGTGATTGAAGATAGTCTGATTGAAGCGAATCAACGGATATTGGAGTATGCTGATGATGTGTTGGATAATCAGACTCTTGGTAGCACGGTTGTTACTTTATTAATCAGAGGAAAAGTCGGTGTTTGTTTATGGGTTGGTGATTCCCGGCTGTACCGTTACAGAAATGGTCAATTACGACAACTATCCCGAGATCATAGTCAGGTTGAAGAAATGGTACAACAAGGTTTATTGAGGCCTGATGAGGTCGAAAATCATCCTGATTCAAATGTAATAACCCGTGCGATAGGGGTTGATAATGAACTTTACGTGGATATTAATGTTTTTAGTGTGAAAATTGGTGATACATTTTTATTATGTAGTGATGGTTTGTATAATACCGTGAGCAACGATGACTTGATGTATTATCTGGAAGAGCCAGATATTGAAGCTAAAGTTGAAGCGCTAATTTCTGCGGCGCTTGACAATGGTGCTCCTGATAATGTGTCTGCAATAGTCGTTAAAGGTGGGTTCGAGAAATTGATTACTCGCGAAACATTAATAGACGAATGAGTGAGTTGTTATCCCTGTGAATAATACAGACGATGAAAAAACACGTATAAGCAAAACTTCTGAGCAGCAGCCAGAAGTGATGAATGAACGTACAAGAGTTGCCCCTTCAAAAGCAGGTGTAGAAAAAACACCTGTTGCTTCCCCGCGAAAAGTAACCGAGTCAGAATCTTCAATAATTGCTAATTCTCAAGAAAAAGCTGCGTCGAACAGTGATAATAAAACACGTATTGCTCCTTCAAAAACTGATGCGGACGTGGATAAAACGCGTATTGTTTCTACGCGAAAAACAAGCACATCAAAAGCTTCATCAAGTGGAATCTCTCAAAAGGTTGCTGCTGCCAGAGATAACAAGACACGAATTGCACCGGGAAAACAGACTCCGCGCCCTGATGCGACCAGGTTTAAGCCTCGAAAAAACAATGATGCAACCAGGGTTAAGAGTAAACCCGCACAACGAACCGGGAATTCTGATCTTGAGCCTGGTGATAACACTGCTTCCGAAACAGGTCTGGAAGGGGGACAAAAACCTGAGCTATTAAAAAACAGGTTTATTCTGGAAAAAGTATTGGGCGCCGGAGGTATGGGGGTCGTCTATAAAGCAAAAGATCTGGTAAAAGTTGAGGCTGGTGATAAAGAGCCTTATCTTGCAATTAAAGTTTTGACTGAAGAGTTTAAAGAGCACCCTGAAGCTTTTGTCGCTTTGCAGCGAGAATCCAGGAAAACTCAGAGCATTGCTCATCCTAATATTGTGAATGTACATGATTTTGATAAAGACGGTGATACCGTTTTTATGACGATGGAGTATCTGGATGGTAAACCGTTAGATCAGTTGATTCGACAATATAAGTCAACAGGCTTGCCTACCGATGATGCCAGAGAAATATTAAATCATATTAGTCAGGCTTTAATGTATGCACATGAACAGCATATTATTCATTCAGATTTTAAGCCCGGAAATATTTTTGTTACTGAGCGTGGTGCAACTAAGGTCTTTGATTTTGGTATCGCCAGGGCTGTAGCAAAAGCGGAGCATTATGATGATAATCCAGAGGATAAAACCGTATTTGATGCGGGAGATCTTGGTGCATTAACGCCGTCCTATGCCAGTATGGAAATGCTGGAGGGTGAAGAGCCTGATGTCAGAGATGATATTTATGCTTTAGGCTGTGTTGCCTACGAATTATTTACTGGCAGTCATCCGTTTAATCGAGTTCCTGCTGATGAGGCGCAACGACAAAAGTTAAAACCTAAACGTATTACGCATATTTCAATGCGGCAATGGAAAGCGATAGAGAGAGCCTTATCTTTTAAACGTGAAGATCGCCTTGAGTCTGTTGGGCATTTTTATTATCTGATGAATAATGCAAAGTCTCCCTTTAAATTATTGAGTCGAATATTTTTAATGGCTTTACTGGTTGTCGCTGGATATTTTGTATTTTTATATGATAAACCACAGGGGATTTCTGAAGATGAAATAAGAAGTGAGGTTGAGTATAAAATTCGTCTGGAGAATTACCGTGCTACTATCGATGACTTGCTGTCATCTGTAACATTTACCTCTGTTTGGGAAGAGCGATTATGGACACAAATGCAAGGTGTTAAAAAACTCTTAAGCAGTAGTGATAAATGGCTGGCACTAACTACAAATCTTGAATTTAAAGCATTTTTACAGAATAGTAATGACTGGTATGGGCTAACAGAGGAAAAAATATATTTACTTTACGTTGATAAAATTAAGCAGGTGAAAGCTGATAAGAAATATACACTAGCGATTAATTTTATCAAAAATGCACTTCGCTATACTTCAGACTCGAGTTTATTAGACGAAGAAATGCGGTTGGTTAATGAGGCATTAGCAAGTGCCGATCTTCTTGCTGAGGAACAGCGTAAAAAGCGATTACTTCAGGAAGAAAATCGCAAAAGGAACATTGCCGCAAGTTCTTCTGCAAAGTTCAAGAAACAGTCCGATTTTAAAAATAAACTGACTAAGAAGCAGGTGATCGTCAAGCAGTTTAACATTGCGATGAATAATGTTAAGGAGCTGTTAGCCTGTCAATCAAATAAGCTAAACATGCGAAATTTAGATACCGCAATTCAGAAGTTACGTTCTCTTGATAAAGTGGAGTACAGAAAGTCAGAAGCGAACATTATTAACCTGTTAGCTAGCTGTATTCAACGTATTGCAAAGCCATTTCCAGAACGAGCAACAGAATTTAAGAAATACTCTTTACGAATATTTCGTAATAACAGAAAGCTTGCCGCAATAACGATTGTTCCCAGAGACCCTTGCGACAAATCGATTGCCGGGCTTGGCGCTCGAGGAAAGCGAGCGCTTTGCAAAGATCAAATTGGTTCCATTGGTAATGGGCCTGAACTGGTGGTTATTCCTGGCAAATCGGGGATCCGGACTTTTGCTCTTGGTAAATATGAAGTCTCTATTGCAGAGTTTAACTTATTTTGTAAAAGCTCAAAATCGTGTAAAGCTGTCAAGAGCTCAAATTTGAATTTGCCCATAACCAGAATAACCTTAAAGCTTGCAGAAAAATATCTTAAATGGCTGAGTAAAAAAACTAAACGTAAGTACCGCTTACCAACAAAAAAAGAGTGGTTATATGCTGCTAAAGGAAAGCGCGTTACGTTAGATCCTAACCGTAATTGTAAACTTAATACGCGTGGAATAAATAAAGGTGATGCGTTTGTCAGAACGACTATCGGAGTGCAGAATAGTTGGGGACTCGTTAATTATGTCGGAAATGCCAGCGAATGGGCTTATGATAAAGGTAGAAAATTAATTGCGGCAGGGGGGGCATATAATGTTCCAATGGAGCGATGTAATATTTCTACGCTGGTTAAACACAATGGCAAAGCTGATAGTTATACTGGTTTGCGAGTACTTCGTGAAATGAGGTAATTGTGATAAAAGAGGTAATTGTGATAAAAGAGGTAATTAATAGTGAGAGACTGGGATAATGACACTCAGGATAGTTATGCTCAAAATATGAATGAAGAAGAGCAGACTAAAGAAGTGATGATTGATAAGATAAAAACTTTGTCTAAAGAGCATTATAATCGTCAGCTTTCTTTTGACGACTATAGAATTTTACGAAATAAATTATTAAAAAAAATTGATGCAGCGTATAATGGCGGACATTAGACTTTCATTATAAATATCAATCAGCTAAAGAGGCTAAATTTATGGAAATTGCAAAAATTTTTCAATCTGGTGGACTGTTTATGTATCCAATCCTGATTATTTTTGCTTTGGGAATGGCGATTAGTATTGAGCGTTTTTTGTATCTGATGCGAACTTCAGGTAGAACTCAAAGAATATGGGCACAAATAGCGCCTATGGTGAGAGCGCAAGATTACGAACGGGCGAAAAAATTAACTCAGAGCGCTAAAACACTGGCAACCATGTTGAACTACGGGTTTGCACGAAATAAGCCTAACATTAAGAGAAAGACTGTTGAGTCGGCTATGGAAGAGGGCATGATGGAGGTGTTGCCTGCACTGCAGGAAAGAACACATTATCTGGCAACTTACGCGAATATAGCTACTTTATTAGGATTATTAGGTACGATTGTTGGACTCATCCAGGCATTTACTGCAGTTGCTAATGCTGAACCCGCTGAAAAAGCTAACTTGCTTTCAGCCAGTATTTCGGTCGCAATGAATACAACAGCTTTTGGGCTGGTTGTAGCAATTCCCTTATTATTAACTCATTCTTACCTGACTACGAGAACATCTAAGCTGGTTGATAGTTTAGAAATGGCTTCGGTTAAGTGCCTTAATTTAATGAACCTAGACGAAGAATAAAGCGAATAATGAAATTTGCACGCAGACACCTGGTTCAGGATGCCGTAGAGCTTAATATTACTGCATTTTTAAATCTAATGGTTATATTAGTTCCGTTTCTATTGGTTACTGCAGTATTTTCTCGGCTAACCATTATTGAGCTAAATTTACCCGCGCTTGATGCCGTGGCTAAACAAGAAGATAAAATAAAGCTACAGCTTCAATTATTGCTTCGTTCAGATGAGTTTATAATCAGGGATGTGAATCTTGGTGTGATTAAACGTTTCGAGAGAAATAAAGGGGAAATTGATGGCAATAGTTTTGGCAATATATTGTTAGAAATTAAAAGGCGTTTTCCTGAAGAAAATAGTATCACGCTTTTATTTGAAAAAGATATTAATTATCGGACGTTGATTCAGGTGATGGATTTAGTAAGAAGCATTGATGTCGTTGAAATTGCTGAAGTACAAACGATAGAGCTTTTTCCAAATATCTCTATAGGTGATGCGCCTGCGGTTATAGCTTTGGAGAAGTCAAACGAGTCGACTGCTACATCACCCACAGTAGATGCTTCGGAGGTATCGAAATAATGGAAATGTCGCGTCGAGCAAAGCGCATGGAGCGTAATCATAAAATGCGTAAGCAACCAGCGTTAAATCTTGTTTCGCTGATGGATATTTTTACGATATTGGTTTTCTTTTTATTGGCAACTTCTTCTAACTCTTATCAATTGCCAAAAAGTAAAGATCTAAAGCTGCCTTCATCGGTTGCAAAAAAAGCGCCGAAAGAAACGTTAATTATCATGGTGACCAATAATTACATATTGGTTCAGGGAAGAAAGATCGTTATGTTAAATCAGGTGAGGTCCAATAACGCCAAAGAAATACCTTCTTTAGAAAAGGAGTTGGATTTTTTATCTGGGAAGCGACTCATTAAAGATGATAATGAAAAGAAGAAAGGTTACTCAGTAACTATTATGGGAGATGAGCAATTGCCATATGAACTCTTAAGTAAAATATTGGCAACTTGTCGAAAAGCAAACTACACACAAATTGCATTTGCTGCGATTCAAAAAGCAAAAAGTTAAATGGCAAATAATATTACATATGAAAGTCTAGCCTTAGACTGGCATCCGCTAGGCAGGCGAGATAATAAGTTCAGAATTATTGCAGTTATTTCTCTGCTAGTAGGGATTGTTCTGGGTTTTCTGCTGTCTTCTATAGAAGTTCCTGAGGAGGAAAGGAAGGCGCGTACTGTCATACCTGAGCGTATTGCAAAACTTGTACTGGAAAAAGCCAAACAAAAACCCAAACCAAAACCTGTCGTTAAACCAAAGCCGAAACCAAAGCCAAAGCCAAAGCCAAAGCCAAAAATTAAACCCCGGGTTAAAAAGCAGCAAGACAAAAAAATAGACCAAAAGCTATTAACAAAGTCCCAGAAAAAAGCACGTATAAAGGCAGAAAACACCGGATTGTTAGCGCTCGGTAGTGAGCTTGCAGACTTGATTGATACCTCTGAAGTTAATGCAATGGTTGGGGGTAAAGTTAAGAACTCTGGAAATTCTAAGAAAGCTGCAACACTCAATAAGGGGGTGTTAACTGAAAATGCTGGTAAGGCAAGTGGGGGAATTCGCAGTGATAAATATGCTGATGTTGGACTGGGGCAGACTCAACTGACTAATCAGGAGTTAACTCGAGTAAGGCAGTCGTTGTTATCTAAAGATGTTGCTGCAAAATCGTCATCGAAAAAAGCGAATAAGTCTGGAGGAAATGTAAGGGCTGAAGAGGAAATTACATTTGTTTTTGATCAAAATAAGAGTAAGTTGTACTCTATTTATAATAGAGAGCGGCGTAAAAATCCTGGCCTGAAAGGTAAGATAGTGTTGCAAATAACGATAGCTCCTGATGGGCGAGTTGTTTCTGTAAAAATTGTATCCAGTGAATTAAACAACTCTAAGTTGGAAAAAAGTTTAATTTCCAGAATAAAACGATTTAAATTTAGCTCAGGTAAAACAGAGCCTGTTACCCTCACCTATCCTATCGAGTTTTTACCATCTTAATCTCTTATTATCATAGAGATTATTTTGATGAGCTGTCAGTTAAACGGGTATCGCGTTAACTGACAGTTTGTTATTTTTATTACGTTTTTTCTGATAACTGTCTCATTACAAACAACTGAGTAACTATGTTGGTTGTTATTTATCTGGTATATTAATATGTCATCTATTATTCAATATAAAGCATGCTCTTCTCTTGAAAATTTTCACTGTATTTAGGTTATCTTTCAATGGTTGGTGGTGTCTTTGTCGGTATATATGTGCCAGTTGCGTTCGGGCTTGTTGGCGTAGGTTTGTTGCAGGTTTATATTTATTATTGGATGCAAAAACCAATCATAAGCCTGTATGAAAAATATTTTGAGATGAAACTTGCCCCCGGCATGGCAGAAAAAGTTGTCAGATACTCTGATATTAAAAAGGTTATTTATAAAAGTAGTGAAGATATCTATCTGGAAACCAGAGAATTAAAAAAAATTGCTTTGCCAGTATCTGCGTTAAGTCAGGCTGATGCTGATTCGCTGGTACTATTTATAAAAGAAAGAATTGTTGAATAATCAATCAGTTTAATCTATTGCTTGTATAGACAAGCGGGCCTTTTATTTAGAAAACACATTTCTTACTAGCCCTCTATTAGTACAAATAATGATGTTGGTAAATGAATAAAATGAAGTAGAAGTGTATTCATTTATCAATTTTGATTGCTTTTTATATTAGCTAGCTATTCGTTTTTACTTTATTTTTACAGAAATCTTTTATTGTCCAATGTAATAATGTGCTCTCTGTTCCAGATTTTAAAAAATTTATAACTCGCTGCTCAATATTTGCTTCTGTTTTTTACAAATTCCACTAACATAAAAACAATGTTTAACCTTACATTGATTTCATTTTATCTTTCTAGCTTATAGACTAGGCGCGTTAACTTTGAGTGCAATTAAATTCTTTCTAGTGCAAATTAATATCTGGGCGATATGGACGGTAAGTGTCATATCGCTTTGAGTTATTGACTCAGTTAGAGAGAGCTGGTTTGCATTTAAACGCTAAACGCATTTTATGTACTTACTCGTTATTTTATATAGAGACTATCCATCAAATATAAAATTACTCGATTAATCTGAAAATATATACAGGATAGTCTTTTGACAATGTTTACCAGACGATTAGATTACAATAATCGTTTATTATTTTTATTATTTATTGCGAACTTGCTTTCTGGCTGTACAG
>JADGFG010000228.1 GCA_016743995.1 Kangiellaceae bacterium
GATGCTCAGGTTGATATTGTAAATACGGGAAATCATGGTTGGTATATCAGGATGCCGGAAGCTTCTCCTGGTAGAGGAAACCCCCCTGGCCAGAAAATTCTTTCAAGTTCAGTTACCTATAATAATACCCTTACATTCACAAGTTATATACCCTCTTTTTCACCGTCAGTATGTGCCGCTGCGCTAGGGTACAGCCTGAAATATACGGTTCATGTGACCGATGGTACACCCTATTACAGCCTTGGTGAAGGGTTGGCTGAGAAAGACAACCGTTATGAACCAATCTTCGTTGGTGGTGGTGGTGGGATAGCACCTCAACCCCAGGTAATTTTTAGTGAACTTTCCGATGGCACCACGCAAGCTTACGTCTGTATCGGTACTAGCTGTGAGAAAATTCCAACACCTCAGGGAATCATAGGCTACAAGTGGCATAACAAGCAATAAACCGGAGCAATGTTTATCATGAACAGACAAAAAGGTTTTACCCTGATTGAAGCAATGGTTGTTGTCGCAATTATTGGCATACTGGCTGCTTTAGCTTACCCTGCTTATGAGCAATATATTACTCGCTCCAAGCGTAATGATGCGATGGCGGCAATGATGAATGCTGCTCAGGCGATGGAGCGTTTTAGAGCGGCTAATTTTACTTATCAGGTTCCGGCGAATAATTTATCGACGATATTTTCTACCCGGGTGCCTGTAGATGCTGGAGAAGCCTATTACAATCTGAGCCTGGTCAGTGCGGCTAATACTTACACCCTGACTGCAACGCCTACCGGTAGCATGTTAGGTAAAGATACGCCCAAAGTGGGCAATAATGGTATTTTAACCTTATCTCATGACGGTACCAGAGGCTGGGGGACCAGAACCTGTTGGCCAGAAGGTACCAGTGATTGTTGATTTTTGTCCTGTTTATCAGGTAGTTATTAATATTTGTTAATATGTTCGCACTTCAGAATGTAGAAGATTGTATTCTGAAGTGTTTCTTCATTTAGTTCTTAAACCAGATGATTCTCTGGGTTTTATTACCCTGTCTTCTCTCGTATTCCTGTTTCAGGATTGCCTGATTATCTAATTCTGTTAAAATTCGCCCCAGATTTTTTATCCTGCTGTAATATAACGTATGCGAAAACAAGATTTTCAGTTTCAATTACCTGACGAATTAATCGCTTGTGAACCCAGTGATAATCGCACTGGTAGTCGGTTGATGTTGCTGGATCCACTAGAAAATTCGATTAAAGATCAGAGGTTCCACCAATTACTGGACTATCTGCAGCCCGATGATTGTCTGATCTTTAACAACACCAGAGTCATACCGGCCAGATTGAATGGTACCCGAGAGTCGGGTGGAAAAGTTGAAATTCTGGTTGAACGAGTGATTCCAGAAACTGATGGTGATTATTGTATTGCTCAATTAAAAGCAAGTAATTCACCAAAACCCGGCACGATCATTGAGGTCGCCCATCAGTTCTCATTGCAGGTTGTTGGGCGAGAAAAAGCTTTTTTCAGGCTAAAATCTCTGGCTAATCAGCCATTATCTGAGTTAATTGAGCAGTTTGGCTCTATGCCACTACCGCCTTATATAAAGAGAGAAGCAAAAGATTTCGACCGGCAACGGTATCAGACCGTTTATGCGCAAAATGCGGGAGCTGTTGCAGCGCCAACGGCAGGATTACATTTTGATGCGGCATTAATGCAGCAGATTCAACAAAAGGGCATTGGGATTGATTTTGTAACATTGCACGTTGGCGCAGGTACTTTTTCTCCGGTAAGAGTAGAGCAGATTAAAGATCATGAAATGCACTCAGAATGGTTTGAAGTGCCGCAGTCAGTGGTTGATCTGGTGACTAAAACCCGAGCTAATGGTGGTCGAGTGATAGCTGTTGGTACAACCTCGGTACGATGTCTTGAATCTGCTTCGGTAACCGGTGAATTGCTGGCGACTCGAGGGGAGACGGATATCTTTATTTATCCTGGCTACCAGTTTCAATCGGTCGACGCTCTGATTACTAATTTTCATCTCTCTGAATCAACGCTGATGATGCTGGTTTGTGCCTTTGCTGGCAAAGATTTTATGTTAGAAGCCTACGATCACGCCATTGCATCAGAATATCGATTTTTTAGTTACGGTGACTCTATGTTTATTCAGAACCGTTTATCCAGAACAGGGTAAAATACCGTTGAATAAGCAGAATATAAACCTTTATAGTCACTTATATAGTTACTTATATAGTCACTTATATAGTCACTTAGCCCGTTAAGAGTATTGATAATGAAATTTGAATTGAAAGCAACAGATGGCGTGGCTCGCAGAGGGCAGTTGAATTTTGACAGAGGCGTGGTTAACACCCCTGCATTCATGCCGGTGGGGACTTATGGTTCTGTAAAAGGGATGTCTCCAGAGAGAGTCAAGGATACCGGGGCTGAAATCATTCTCGGTAACACCTTTCACCTGATGTTACGCCCTGGTACAGAGATTATTAATTTACATGGTGACTTGCATGATTTTATGCAATGGAAAGGGCCCATTTTGACAGATTCCGGTGGATTTCAGGTTTTCAGTCTGGGTGAGCTTAGAAAAATAACAGAAGAAGGGGTGACTTTTCGTTCTCCGGTCAATGGTGACAAGGTCTTTCTGGGACCAGAAGAGTCAATGCAGGTACAACGCGCCCTGGGCTCTGATATTGTAATGATTTTTGACGAATGTACACCTTATCCAGCGTCAGAAATTGAAGCCAGGAAATCAATGGAGCTGAGCTTACGTTGGGCAGAACGCTCAAAAACGGCTCATTCGGATAATCCATCAGCATTATTTGGCATTGTACAGGGCGGTATGTACCCGGATTTGCGAAAAGTATCACTGGAAGGTCTGGAGAAAATTGGTTTTGATGGTTATGCCATTGGCGGTTTGTCTGTGGGTGAAACTAAAGACGAAATGAAAATGGTACTTGATCACCTGGTGCCTGATATGCCTGATAATAAACCCAGATACCTTATGGGAGTGGGCAAGCCAGAAGATATTGTAGAGGCGGTTCGACGGGGTATTGATATGTTTGATTGTGTGATGCCAACCAGAAATGCCAGGAATGGCCATCTATTTACTTCAACAGGCGTTGTAAGATTAAGAAATAGTCCCAATAAAAGAGATTCCGGGCCTGTTGATAGCCAGTGTAATTGTTACACTTGCCAGAATTATAGCCGGGCTTACCTCCATCATCTGGATAAATGCGGTGAAATGTTTGGCGCTGAATTGGCGACAATACATAACCTTCATTACTACCAACACTTGATGAAAGGTTTGCGTGAGGCAATAGAAACAGGTACATTGTCGGCCTTTGTGGAAAAATTTTATACTGAACGCGGTATGTCGGTACCAGTGATTGGTCCGATTGATTAATTAGTAGACCCTGTTGATTGATATTTATACGAATAAAGCAAGTTGGTCGTCATTAATCGAGGCAACTCAGTAATAAAAGAAACAATTCAATAAAATAAATTAATAGTTAGTAACAAATATAGGGGAAAAGATATGTTTATCAGTAATGCGATGGCTGCAGAGCCAGCAAGCGGCGCTTCTGGTGGTTACACCTCATTAATCATGATGGTGTTATTTGGTGTCGTATTTTATTTTTTATTAATTCGTCCTCAGAACAAACGCCAGAAAGAACATAAAAGCATGTTGGCATCTATCGAAAAAGGCGCTGAAGTTGTTACCAGTGGGGGAATTTTAGGTAAAGTTAATAAAATATCAGATAACTTTATCGTACTGAACGTAGCCCAGGGCGTTGAAATGAAGTTTCAAAAACATGCGGTGACTGCGACCCTTCCAGAGGGAACGATCAAGGCAATCAATAAAGAATGATTGATAAAAGCTCACTTTCGGTGAGCTTTTTTAGTCTCTATAAAAAATATCTGAGTTCTGAATTATGTTAATTAATCAACAACAAATAAGACCTATTAATACCTATCCTGGATGGAAATATGCCATGTTGGCAATATTACTGATTCTGGGAATATTATATGCTTTGCCCAATCTATACCCAGAAGATTTTGCGCTTCAGGTAAGTGGTGAAAAAGGCGGTCCGTTAGCTGAAGAAGTTTTTAGTGAAGTTAAAACAGAGCTAACTGACAATAAAATTATCATTAAAAAAGCAACCATTGAAAATGGTAGGGCGCTTATTCGTTTTAATGATTCAGAAACACAACTTAAAGCCAAGGAAGTGGTTAGTGATTATTTAAATGCTAAAAAGGGTGATTTTGGTGTTGCACTAAATCTTGCACCCGCAACACCAGAATGGCTAAAAAATCTTGGTGGAGCGCCTTTAAAGTTAGGACTTGATTTACGTGGCGGAATTCACTTTTTAATGGAAGTGGACATGAAGTCGGCAGTTACCAAGCGTGAAGATCAATATATTATTGATATGAAAAAAATGCTTCGTGATAAAAAATTACGCTACTCATCAGTCATAAAAATCAGAGAACTTGGCATGGTGGCAAAATTTCGAACGGAAGAAGTTCGTGATAAAGCTGAGTTAGCGATAAGAGATGATTTTAGAGATCTGGTCACTCGTTCCAGAGACGTCGGAGAACTTTTTGAAATTGTTGTTACTATCCCTGATGTTAAATTAAAAGAGATTAAAGATTATGCGGTTAAACAGAATATAGCGACACTGCGTAACCGGATCAACGAACTCGGTGTTGCCGAGCCGCTTATACAGCAGCAGGGGCCAGAAAGAATTCTGGTTCAATTACCTGGTGTTCAGGATTCAGCAAGAGCTAAACGTATATTGGGTGCGACGGCTATTATTGAGTTCAGACTGGTTAATGAATCTGCTGGATTAAATCCGAAAAGAGCGCCTGCTGGCACTGAATTGATAGAAGAAAAAGGTCGGGGTGTTCATGCTGTTCGTAAAGCGGTTGTTGTTGATGGTACTCAATTAACGGATGCGAATGTTGGTTTTGATGAAAATGGTTCTCCACAAATCAATGTAAAACTGGATAGTGATGGTGGCAGTAAAATGTTGGCTATGACTAATAAAAATGTCGGCAAGCCAATGGCTATCGTAATGATTGAAACTAAAGGCATTTATAAAGATGTTGATGGTGAGTCAAAGTTAATTGGTACTAAAGAGATTAAGAAAGTTGTTAGTGCACCGAATATAAGCTCTACCTTTGGCAGTAGTTTCAGAATTACCGGGCGTTTTGCAACTTCAGAAGCACATGATCTGGCATTGATTTTGCGTTCAGGTTCGTTAATTGCTCCTGCCTACTTTGTTGAAGAGCGAACAGTAGGCCCTAGTCTGGGTAAACAAAATATTGAACTGGGAAAAATGTCGATATTGGTTGGATTTGTCGCAGTTCTTATTTTTATGCTGATTTATTATCGGATGTTCGGGCTTGTCGCCAATGTTGCTCTAATGTCTAACCTTGTTTTTATTCTGGCTATTATGTCATTGGTACCCGGAGCGACACTGACATTGCCTGGTATCGCTGGTATCGTATTAACCGTAGGTATGGCGGTTGACGCCAATGTTCTGATATTTGAACGAATCAGAGAAGAGTTAAAAGAAGGAGTTAAACCCGCACAAGCTATTCATAACGGCTATGACAAAGCATTTTCAACCATTGCTGATGCGAACGTAACTACCCTTATTGCTGCCCTTGTTTTGTTTGGAATAGGTACAGGACCGGTTGCTGGTTTCGCGGTTACCTTGTTTATTGGTATTTTAACCTCAATGTTTACCGCAATAGTGGGTAGTCGAGCATTAGTTAATTTAATCTATGGCGGTAAAGCTGTAGATAAAATTTCAATATAAAGAATAGGAATTATTTCATGAAAATTTTAAAGTCTGATCTTAATATTGATTTTTTGAAATTTAAAAAAATTGCGACATTATTTTCTGCAATACTCATTATTACTTCTATTGCGCTTATTGTTGTCAAAGGGCTGAATTTTGGCCTGGATTTCACTGGCGGTACATTAATTGAAGTCGGTTATGAAAATGATGCTAATTTAAAGCAAATTAAATCAGATCTGAAAAATGCCGGGTTCGATAAGTTTCAAGTACAGCCATTTGGTACCTCTAAAGATGTCATTATTCGACTGGCGCCGACTGCAGCAGAAAAGCAATCAGAAAAAGAAGGTACGGCAAAAAGTCGGCAATCCATTGAGAATGCACGAGCTGAAATTGGAAATATGGTTCATCAGGCGCTAAAGGCTAGTGCCAACGGTGAGATCGACATGCATCGAATTGAATTTGTAGGTGCCAGTGTTGGTGAAGAGCTAACTGAGCAAGGCGGGTTAGCTATTCTGGTTGCGTTAATAGGCATCCTTATTTATGTTTCATTACGGTTTGAGTGGAAATTTGCACTGGGGTCGGTTGCTGCCCTGGCCCATGATGTCATTATTACAT
>JADGFG010000229.1 GCA_016743995.1 Kangiellaceae bacterium
ACGATGTATCATGTACATAAGTCATTTTATTCTCTCTGTAGAGGAGATGAATTAATGGCCAGTTTGATTGAGAGCTCGTTACTCTCCTTCAAGTGGCCGCCGATCGAAAGGTTGGCGGTTTTTACCCACAAACCTGTCGTGAGTCTGCTATAAAACAATAAACACCCCGACAGGTACAAACCTTTCTAACGCTACATAAGCATCAAAAAGATTAGCATAAAGAAAAATAAATTACACGATAATTTTTTATTTTTTAAATTGCAGCGTTTCAGTCTGCCAGACGGCTCTGCCATTAATCCGGCCTGTCAGTTGTTAGAATAACTATCCTGCAAATACTTTATCTTTATACGCTACATAATATTCATATGTTTGTTTTAACCGACCTTCGATATGCTTGCGGTCTCTATGATAAATTGCCTGTGTATCTTCTTCATATGTATCAATAGAGACCTGATTAAGGCTGTTTTCGGCACTGCCCAATATATTAACCGCACTTTCAATACATTCGAGAGCCACCTGCTCATGAGTCTCTGCATGAATTTCAAATAGTATTAAGTAATCTACAGCAGCACAGTCGTAGCAGTTCATGGCCGCCTTATAATTAACCGCTGGGTCTATGCCATTATCAGCATCCGTTTTATACTTTTTAGCATGTTTTATAAAATGATTTAAATTACTAATTGATAACTTAATCTGCTCAGAAAAATCTTTTGTTTCAGTTTTTTGACTATTGTGAATGTCAGGGTTGTTTTCAGTTTCAATCACCTGCCTGCTACCTGTACACTCTTTCTTTAAAATCCCCTGATTTAAAGTGGATGACTTTGAACTGGATGACTTTAAACTGGATGGTGCTACCCTGTTAGCTTCTGGGATTGTTGTTTCTGAGCTTGTTATTTTTTCAAATGTGACCTTTTTGTTGGTCCCTGTCAATTGTGAAAGTGGCACACCCCATACTGACATGATTAAACTCCAGATAATTATCGATACTGGATATTATTACAAAACATAGCTCGACAGATGTTTAAACTCTGTAAAAAACTGTGTTTTTTTGTTAGTGCACTATAAAGCCTGCTCGTAGATACCATCTCACCAGCAAACACCTCAATTAGTTTTACAGGCATTATATTGAGCTAACACTTCGGTTTTCTTACTATTCAGATAATCAAGATGTTTTTCTTTAATGCGTTCTACTGTAGGTAAATGACTAATCTTCGAAATTGCCTTGTTAATATTTTCAACCGCACTATCGTACATGTCAATTTCGCTTTTTAGATAGTGCCGTGCTTTCTCTCTATCTACGCCTGCATAGTTCTCAGATAATATTGAAAAAGCGGTACCTGCACGCTCAAAATTAATCATCGACTTTCTATAGTTTACTTCCTGATCTTTTCCACTCTCTGCCTTTGCAGCACATATTTTTGCCTGCTTAATAAAGTGCAGAACATTTTCAAGCCTATGTTTAATTTCAGGAGAATTACTCGACTGTACCATACCGCTTTTTTTATGAAGGTTAAGACTTTCTTGCGTTTCACTAACCAGTCTGTCAATAGCGTTTTTGTTTTTCAGAACGCCCGGGGTTTCATTAGATAACTTTGCTCCTGTTAACTCAAGCCTTGTTGCTTCTGAACAACGGACTTCTTTTTTCTGTGGATAAACAGGCGAGCCACATGGTTGCATAACTAAACTCCAGATGATTATTATTCATTTAATGGTATTGCAATACATGGCTGAAAAGATATTTAATTTGTGTAAAAAAGTGAATGTTTTTGTTATCGCTCAACTCATTTTACAAAAGAGTCAGGTGTTTCCTACCGTACGGCTAAAAAAACCCGAAGTAAAAACTCCGGGCTTTTCATTTTAACTGACTGCTTTATTTACAATTTTGCAAATAATACTCTCAGTCTAGTTTTTGTCCATCTGAATGGATAATTTACCATACGCAGCATTCAGCTCAGAGATGCTCTTCATTCTACCTTCGATATACTTAGAATCTCTACCAGCACGCTCCTGTTCTTTTTCATTCTGTTCGCCTGCAATTACTTTACCAATACATTCTCTGGCTTTCCCCAATGCTTCGCTCGCATAACCCAAATAACGTTGTGCGTCCAGTGGAGCTGAATTTTTACAACCATTAAACAATATTTCAAAATCTATTGCTGCACGGTCATAATCAGTCATCGCCGATCGATGGTTAACGAGTGGCTGCTCTCCTTTTTCAGCTTTTTCAATCTTCTGCGCTGCGTGTTTTAAAAAACGCTCACTATTTTTTTTTGATAACTTGCATTGGTTAAGCGCTGTATAAGAAACAGGTTTATTTTTTGAAAACATAGCAGAGTCACCTCCTTTTTCACTGACTAACCTGCCACCCATGCTTTTAACGGGTATCGCTAAAGGAACATTATTTAAATCGGCAGGCATCAAACTAACTGGTTGCAAATAACTGATATTTTGTTCTGGTTGATTAAACGAGGAACGCGATGAATGCATAACTAAACTCCAGATGATTATTAATCATTTAATGGTATTGCAATACATGGCTGAAAAGATATTTGATTTGTGTAATAAATTGCATTTTTTTGTTATTGCTCAACTCATTTTACAAAAGAGTCAGGTGTTTCCTACCGTGCGGCTAAAAAAAACCCGAAGTAAAAACTCCGGGCTTTTCATTTTAACTGACTGCTTTATTTACAATGTTGCAAATAATACTCTCAGTCTAGTTTTTGTCCATCTGAATGGTGACATCACTATGTTCGCCATCAATTAAAATCATATGCCAGCCACTGGCCAGATTGTTAATGGTGATGGTTTCTGTGTTACCCGCGTTATTTGAAATGTTGTCATAAGTGGACGTGTCCGGCCAATCTCCAACTTTATGATATAACGTAACATCACCAGTACCATGCCCTGTTTTAATGGTCGCAGAAGTTGCGCCATTATTATTACTGAAATAGAAATACAGGTCATCACCCGGTGAACCAGCTGTCACACAGTAAGGCGTTCCATTTTGCATGTCAATGTAATCAACCGGAGACTGAGTGGCACAGGCGTTGGTTAACCCACCCGGATCAGTACCACCGCCAATGGTGACCGTTGCAGAGTCTGTGGTTTTCTTACCACCATTGTCAATCACAGTTAATGATGCAGTGAAAGCACCGGCTGAACTGTAGGCATGTTTTGGGTTAGATACATTGCTACTGGTACCATCGCCAAAGTTCCAGCTGTATGAGTCAATAGTGCCATCTGGATCTCTACTGCCATTACTGTTGAAGTTGATATCAACATTAACTGCTGCAGAGTAAGGTCCGTTTGCATTGGCTATTGGTGGTAAATTACCGCCTGTACTGCCAAATGAAACACTGTAGTCTTCAAACTCACCTGACCGAATGCCTGCACAAGGATCATCAGGCGCTAAATTATATTGCATGCCAATACGCATACGAGTAGTTCCAGAAGCAGATGAAGGAGGAGTAAAGCTTGCAGAAACTTCTGCTGAACCACTCAGACCAGAAACTGCCTGCTCTCCTGGATCAAGGAAATCACCATCGTTGTTGTAGTCAATCCAGACGCTCCAGTGTTCTATGTAAGATCGTCCACCTGGAAATCCGGGTGTCAGCGTAATGTTGTTAGAGCCACTGACCAGGCTTGCAGTCTGGCTGGTGTAGTCACCGTAGTTGCTCTGAGCTGAAGTATTGTTAATTCCGCCTACCTGAACGCCGGCGATATGTTCATAGGTACCACCACCTGTCACTGTACAGTAACCGGGTTGTACAACAGAACCAATCGTTGCAACGGCTCTATCGGTGCCGGTGAGTCCACCGTTATCGGTAACAGTTAAGATTACATTGTAACTACCATCTCTTGAATAGGTGTGTGTTGGGTTAGGCGAAGTGTTTGCCGGTGAGCCATCACCAAAGTCCCAGCTGTAGGAAGAGATGGTGCCATCTGAATCCGTTGAACCTGAGCTACTAAAGCTGACCGCTGACCCTGCCGATCCGTTGTAAGGACCATTTGCTCTGGCTGTTGGTGGCGTATTAGCTGTGCCCTGACCGGTACGGATATAAATGTAAGCTGAGTTATTGTTTTCAACCCATTCTGATACTGCACCCGCATTATCAATAATGACACCCAGATAATAATTAGTATGTGGACTTAAGGTAGCAGGAATGGTGACAGTCTTTTTAACCGTGTCTGGCTTATCCCGAGTCACGGTTACGGTATCGGTACCAATGAGCGTATCCGTGTTGGTAATGCTGCCATTGGTAGAAATGTAATAACCAAGCTGAACAGTCTGCGAGTGAGTACCATTATTTTCGAGCGTCATTTCAAACTGGATGGTTTGTCCCAGTTCTACATCATGGCGCATTTCGCAATAAGGTCTGGTACAGCTGGATTGAACCTTAGTTGCCGGTAACTCAGTACCACTGGTGTCTAAAAGACGTGTTCGTGAATGCGAACTATATTGACCCGAACTACCGGTACGTCGCCATTGTGCGACAGAAAGATCCTGGCGTGTGCTACTACCATAAAGCTTTATAAGTCCTGACGTTGCATCTTCACCAGCGTAGGATCTTAAAGCGTTATCACCCGTTGTGTGTAAATGGGTGTAATCGTTCCCCATAATGTTGTAATAACGGTTTTCATGTCCCAGACCGAGTGCATGGCCAAGTTCGTGAATAGCAGTTGATTCGAAAGTTCTTCTTTCTTTGCCATATCCTCTAAACTGGGTTTTATCAGTCATTACGTTCAGGTAACCACCATTAGGAATATTATTATGGAAAATAATATCGGTTTCAACGGTTCTACCACAAGAACTGGTGGTCGTATATTCAACGGCGGAAACACCTTTCGCCCACCAGATTTCGCTTTCTCCATTACCGGTTTTAACATAATAGTCATTGTCCAGCCTTGCATACATGTTAAAGTTAGCGGGTGTATTATTGATTCGGTCAAGCGCCACTTTAAATGAGGTTAACCATTTTGCATACTTACCCGTAAAACCGGTTGGGTTAGCGTTAAAAGTCATACTGGAACGGTACCACTTTTCATTGGCACCACACTTGGGGTCGTATAACCATTTATGAGCGAGCACACTATTGCTCGCTAACATCAGCAGCGCAGCAGCGCTTAATTTTTTACATAATCGATTAATTTTCATATCTATTTCTCATTTTAATTCTTTTGTTAGAAGTGAAGGTCGACGACTATTCTGACCCAGATAAATAGCACTACCTTAACAGAGGGTTGCCTCCATTGAGTTTGAGCTGTTCAACTTCCCACTGATCATGTTCGCTACCTTGAGCCTCTGCTTCGCTTTTTTCGACTAAACTAGAATCTAACATTGCGACAGGTGGCTCTCCTGCTTGGGTTAAACCGGTATAAGCTTTAAACGATTCATTAATATTTGAACTTTTTGCCATTGTTTTTGTAGATAAAGTGGCTTTACTAAGCCCTTTTATATGACTTATAAAATTAGAAACATTGGCTTTATTTAAGCTGGCTTTATGGCTTCCATTTTGTTGATCCGCATGAGAAATATAATCAATACCATTGTTGTCATCCACAACGATCGCTTTTTCATTAGCAGCAATTACTTTTCCGTCAGTCAACAAAAAGCGACCCCGCTCACAGTGAACAAACTCGCAACCCGTATCGATATTTTGCTGCACAAATAAAACGACCTCTTCACCCAGTTTAACGACAGGCGAATTAGAAGCTCTCAATCGATTTCCATTTGGAAATTCTCCACCAACAAACTTCAGGGTAATAGTGGACTCTTCGTAGTTTCCAGCAATCACTTCGTCAACATTATAAGTCACAAATGTGTAAGGGATTTCTTCAACGGATAAACCATTGCTGATATCAACCAGTTTGCCTTTAAAAATAAAATTGGCCTCATTAGCCAATTCTTTTAAGGTAATCGCACTACCACTATCCTTTGCTGTAGAGACCTGGTTCTGAGGTGCACCCGATTGCGAAATGAGTCCCTGGCTAGCACTGACTGAGTTATCCGCTGCACGGTTCATACTAGTATCATCGGGTTCGGACCCGCTACATCCGACTAAAAGCGCAATACAAAAAGCTGTGCTGCACCGTTTTACATTAATCTGTTTTTTCATATTTATTCTCCTGATTAGCGTTTCGTTTCTCAATTTTTTTCTACAGCTTCAAGCAGTGTGCACCCAAAACGATAATTTTCAAGTAACTATTACAACTCATCTCAATTTGAAATTACCTGAGCGCGTTAGCCTTTTTTTGAAATCCAGTCTGTTGATTTTTTTGAAAGAATTAATTATTTAAATGAAAAATAATTGTTGGCAGGAAGAAGAAAAAATAGATAAAAAAACAAATCAGCAGGCAGAAAAACAAAACAACCTTAAAACAAAGGACTTCTGGGGGGGGTGTGCGAATTAT
>JADGFG010000230.1 GCA_016743995.1 Kangiellaceae bacterium
AAATAGCAACGCATTTCAGGAATCGCCAGCAGCCAACGAACCGGCAAAAGAACCCGATGTATTTAACGCGCCCGGGGTTAATAAATCTCGTGCTTACGACCAGAGCGGGGAAGTGTTAATTGATGCTTTTTCCGGGACTTTGCAGGCACAATATACGGATCTTGTAGTACCAGGAACTGGTCTCGATATTGTAATCAATCGTTCCTACAATACCGGCAATGATAACTACTCAGAACTTTATCATGCGGGTTATCGCTGGCAGATACACTTTGGTTACACCCGGGAAAAGTTTAGCTATTGTAACAAAGCCGGATTCGGTAATTATGGTAAGTTAACCTTTGTAAAACCCGATGGTGGTCACCAGACTTTTGTTGCCGCAGACCATTTCTATCTTGACCAGAATGCAGACGGCAAGTTTACTGAAGGCACTGATTATCGGCCACAGTATGTTTCTCCAGATTTATGGCGTGCGGAGTGTGAAGGCGAACAGATGGTTATTTCTTCGCCTGATGGCCTCATTTACTATATTGGCGGCTCTGAGGTTGGCTACCGCGTTACGCGTATAGAAGATAGCAACGCTAACTTTATTACTATCAGTTACAATGTGTTAGACAAGCTGACTAAAGTGTTGCCACTTAAAGTGACCGGGTCTGATGGTCGGGTTGTTGACTTTAAATATGATGCCAATGATAAGTTAAAAAGCATTAACAGTCAGGATAAAATCGTCAATTATAGTTATCTATACCAACAGTCAGATGTGGCAAAATCCAAAGCCTATTTAACCACTGTCACTTTAGCCGATGGTCGTCAATGGTTGTATGAATATGAAGGAAAATCCATTGGCTTCAGTCTGTTAAAAACAATAGTTTCACCGAAAGGTTTGTTTAAAAATTTCACCTACAAAATGATTAATTACACGGGAATTGATTACCCGGTTATTTCAAAAAAGTGTATTGAAGATAACTGTTGGAATTATGAATATTCAAGTGGTTCAATGATGGCTCCTCCTGGGACTGTTCGAGAGTTTGATACCACCACCATAACCGGTATTGATGGTAAAAAAGTTTATAATCATCACAGTGTTTATTCGAATACCAATAACAACGCCTGGCGAATAGGGCTGTTAAGTGATGTTAAAACTTATTCTCCGCTCGGTGACTTAATCCGTAGCGAAAACTACAGCTGGAACCCGGTAAAACTGTCGAATACGTACCGCTGGGTCGGTAAAGGAAAACGGATTATTCATGACCCTTATTATGCCGTGCCTGTTCTGGATAAAAAGACCGTCACTCAGGATGGAGAAACCACCAGTTATGAAAATATGGACAAGGGAGCCATTGTCTCCGGGCATACGCGGCGTAGCGGAAATTCGACAATTGATGAGTTTACAGAATTTTATTTTAATGCGGCTAAAGGTGGCAGCTGGTTATTGTTTTTACCTCAGGAAAAATTTGTACAAAGTCCTGGAAAACTGAAAAAGAGCGTTTTACAAATGGCCTATAATCCTCAAGGCCAGGTCATTGAAAAAATTGAAGGCGGTGCGCTCACCCGATATAGCTACCATCCTTCTGGCGAGCTAAAAACAATGACCGATGGCGTGGCTAATGTCACGCAATATACCCGTTATTATCGCGGTATTGCCCTGCGAATCAATTATCCAGACACTTCTTATCTGGCGCGTTCTATTGATAACTGGGGCAGAGTCACCAGTGAAGATTATGGGGCGCATAGAATAACACGATATCAGTATGACAAAGCCGATAGAGTGACTCAGGTTGACTATCCGTTGACTGATACCTTAACTGTCTTTTACGATGATGCTGTTGGTGTAGGTAGTAATGATCTGTTTATCACTTTTCCGCAAGAGCAAAAACTAAGTTATCGAAAAGGTCACAAGGAAAATTACACACGCGGCTTTCTTAAAATTAGCAAGCAATTCAATCATTATGGCCTGTTAACACGTTCTGAGTCGAAAGATACCCGGTCACCGGGGCAGCAGGGCATGTCTCAGGTAAGAACCTATGAGTATGACACATTAAACCGTCTGCTCTTTAAGTCAGATATTAATCAAACAGCCAAAGGTTCTTATTATACTTATGACGATTTTAATCGTCTGATTAAAACCAGAACAACTGCCGGAATTATCACCGAGACGCGCTATACGCTGGCATCACAGGTGTCTGAAGTTAATCCCAGAGGCAATGTAACCACTTATCATTACAATACGTTTTCCCATGGTGACAAGCAGGTCAAAAAGATAGAAGCACCAGAAGGCGTTGTGATTGATATTACCCGGAACGAACTGGGGCAGCCTTTAACCGTCACTCAGGATGGTCTGGTACGAGAGTACGGTTATAACGACCACTGGAATTTAAATTTTTATAAAGAACCGGAAAAGCCGGGACACCTTTCGTTTCGTTACAATGCCGCCGGACAAAAAATTGAAGACTGGAATGTTGATAGCGCTGGAAAAATTACCAAAACTATTTTTACTTACGAAAAAATGGGGCGACTGGATAAAATCACTTACCCGGCTTACTATCGGCTGGACAATGATGAGTATGTGTATGAACTGCCTGCAAGATGTAGAGAGGGGCGTCTGATACTCTGTAATCAGACGGAAAGTGTTGCGGTGATCGATAATGATTATGACCTTTACGGAAACCTGTTGACTCGTACGAAAACGGTTACCGATCTGATGATAATGATTAAACCCATTGATATTTTCAGGGAGGATAAAACCATTTATCGTTGGGATTATTCGAGTGATTATGAAAACCGCCTGTTGTCTGAGCAACTGACTACGGGCGGTAGAAAATATAAACTGGCTTACAGTTATAATACTCAGGGGGTGAGAGACAGTATTACTTATCCAATGGGTAACACAGTGGACTATGCCCCCGATGTTTTTGCCAGACCCACCAAAGTCGGTAACCTGGCCAGTAACGTCAGTTACTTTGATAACGGTGTATTAAAAAGCGTGACTTTGGCTAATGGCCTGGTTAAAAACTATACGCTGAATAAATATAACCTGCCAGAAACCATGAAAGTAGCCAAAGGCACTCAACCGTTAATTGATTATTCTTATCGTTATGATCATAACGGCAATATCGAAAACATTACTGATGGGCTGGTTGCGTCAAAATCTGTAGCTATGACATACGATTCACTTGATCGTCTGAGCACAGCTAATGGTACCTGGGGGGCTGGTGCGTATCAATACGATACGTTGGGTAATATATTATCCAAAACCATTGCCGGAAAAAAACAGTCCTATTCTTATAATCATCTGACTAATCTGATGGAAACGTTTGATGGTAAAAATTATCAGTACGATCAGTCAGGCAGAGTGACAAACGACTCTGGGCATGGCTATTTTTATCATTACTCTAACAACCTGCTGTTAGCAAAAAATGTCAAAACCGGGCTGGTCTCTCATTATCATTATGACGCCAACGATCACCTTTTTCTTCGAGAACAAAAGCGTAGAACGCCGCTAGGTGGAAATCTGTTAATCAATACGGAGCGCTTTGTTTATAACAGTGAAGGCGTCTTAATGTACGAAGAACAGAATGCTGGTGATTTAAAGCGTTCGCATATTTATCTGGGGACGCAGTTAATTGCCTATTCTGATATTGAAACAGAATGTGCGGATGATCTTGATAATGATGGCATGCCTTATTGTTATGAAAGAGATAATGGTCTCGATCCTAACAACCCTTATGATGCCACTAGCGATTTAGACTTTGATGGGCTGAATAATCTGGCGGAATACAAACTGGGAACACGCGCTGATAGTAAAGATACTGATAAGGATGGCATGGATGATAAATTTGAAGCAGACAACGGACTCAATCCATTAGTTAACGATGCTTCACTCGATGCTGATAATGATGGTTTTTCTAACCTGGATGAGTACTTGAATGGTACGAATCCTAAAGTTGCTGATGTGCTGGATGCTATGTCGCAAATTGTCGCGGCCGGCGGAGAAAACAGTATTGTCATTAATTGGCAACCGGTTAAATATGCACACAAGTATCTGCTGTACTGGAGTGAAACACCCGCTATTAACATTGCCTCGGCTAATAAGATTGAAACTACGGAATCAAGTTTTATTCACTCGGTACCTGTTATCGGAAAAAACTATTATTATCGGGTGGTCGCAACCAACCGGAGCAAACAGACGCTACCTTCGGCTGAAGTGAGTGCATTTGCAGGTGTGTCTGTCTGGAAAAATGTGGGGATTATTCCGCATAAACCAGAACATATGGGAGTTGATTTGGCTGGCAATGTACATCTGCTGAAAGATAATGGTTATAGTTATACTCGCGCGCCGTTGGTTGCAATATATCGAAATCATCAGACGGGGCTAATAGAAGAACATATATTATCAACGAATGATGAAGAAATCTCTCGTGAGCAACTCTTTGTAACGGATAGCGGTCATGCCTATGTGACCTGGTACAACGATGATGGTGCTAAGATTCAAGTTTTTAATCCACTAACCAGGAAATGGAAAGGGTGGCAGATTGCTAAAAAGCTAACGTCGAATCGTGGTATTCGTTTACACGTTACAGCTCATCCTGGTGGTTACCTGGCAGTTTCTCAAGCTGTTTATCGCGGATTTTTTAAAGACTATAATCTCTATGTAGATGTTTACTCGCCAGTCACGGGGTGGAGAAATCGACATAAATTGACTTATTCTTACCCTGATAAACCGAGTTACCATGGCGTTAAGGAAGTTCGGGAAGTGAAAATCAATAGCAAGGGAGAGGTAGCAATCACATGGCAAGAGCGTGTGGAAAGTAATAAAAATATTGGTTTACTATCTTTGATTAACGAGAAGGGAGAAATTAAAACGCAACCTCTTGATTCATTAATAACGAATTTTGCTGGTGGGCGTCTGGCATTTGATGAAAAAGGAGAAGGTATTCTGGTGGGTGAAAACCCGGCAAAGCAGCTAATTAGTTTTCGTTTTAATCGGGATGGAAAGTTTCACTCACAAGCCAGTCTTGCAAATCGAAAGAGCCGTTATAATGGTCAAACGCATTTCTTGAAGGATGGGCGAGCGGTTTTCTTTGCTAGTGATATTGACGGTAAATTTGTTTACCGACTGCAAGATGTTAATGGTGTCTGGTTGCCAGCTTATTTAACCGATTATCAATTTAACTCTCATGTTTATCGAGCGAATGGTCAACTGGTTATCATTGGCAGAAAATACAGGCCGTGGAGTTTTGAATTAGAAAAGTTTTATTATTTTGCTTTTAATCAGTCTGACGAATTGACGTTGAAACAATACTGGGGTAAGGACAATCTACCAGTAACTATTTCAAATGTCACCGAAGCCGGACAACTCGCAAAAGTGGATAAAACGGTTGATGGTCGCTGGCAACTGAGCTTGTTTGAAACGTCTAAGGCGGCAACTTTGAATAAAGCCCCCGTTGCCGTTGCTGGTGTTGATTTGGTTGCGAATGAATATTCAATGGTCACACTGGATGCGTCAGCCTCAGTTGATAATGACGGCAGTATTGTTGAGTATATCTGGCAGCAGCTTAGTGGACCCGCTATTGAAGTTGTTGGACAGAATGATAATGCGTTGCCACAGCTTCAATTAAAAATGCCAGTACTGGATGTTGATACCGTCATTACCATGCGATTAACGGTAGTCGATAATCTGGGCGTCAGTCATAGTGATAACCTGAAAATTAGCGGAAAAGATATTGGTAACTTGCCGCCAGAGGCCAATGCAGGACCAGACCAGACCGTTAATGAGGGAGAGATTGTTGTTCTGGAACACGGGAATTCCAGCGACCCGGAAGGCGGTATTTTAAGTTACAGCTGGCGTGGGCCTTTAACCCTGAGTAAAGGGCCACGTCGCGGTACTTTTCAGTTTACTGCACCTGCCGTCAGTCAGGATAAGGTATATACCTTTCTTTTAAAAGTAACCGACGAAAAGGGGTTGGTTTCAGAAGACTCTGTGAGTATTACGGTTAAAAATACAGGCGGGGCAAATCAGCCGCCAGTTGCCAATGCCGGGCCAGATCAAACGGTTAAGTCGGGAGATACGGTGGTGCTGGATGCCAGTGGTTCTTCGGATCCCGATGGCGGTCAGCTTAACTTTAGCTGGCGGACAAATAGTCCAGATGTTCGTCTTAAACAGGGAGCAAAACCGGGGACGTTGGAGTTTGTTGCGCCGGTCGTAACTCAAAAAACGGTTTATACGCTGACTTTAACCGTGACCGATGATCTTAACGAAACGGCAACCGATGTGATGTTGGTCACCGTGAATCCGGCAAGTATTCCCAACCAACCGCCAGTGGCTAATGCAGGACCGGATCAAACGGTTAAGCCGGGTGATACAGTGGTGCTGGATGCCAGAGGTTCTTCGGATCCCGAAGGTGGT
>JADGFG010000231.1 GCA_016743995.1 Kangiellaceae bacterium
GGCCTCATACTCATAATGAAAGTTTGAGTCCTGTAAAGAAAGAAGAATATTATTATTGGAAAACCTCTAAAAGAGTGGCCTAATTATTTGACCACAACAAACCAAACGTACATCTTCGACGGGCTTTCCATCAAACCATACTACGCCGGTCATTTCTGAAAATAAACAGATTTTTCCTAAATCAGATAACCCCATTGATAGTACTCCACATGCAAATAATAAAGGAACTAGCACCACTATGGATAGCTTACGTTGATTTATCCACACTGACAGCCTACTAACACGCTCTATTAATCGATTTTTTTGAGCTTCGTTTACCCAGCGACTAGTCGAATGATGACATAGAATAGCAAAAAAATAACCGGTAAATTCGCGTTACTTATAATGAACTTTAAAACCCGCATGATCGACAATATTAAAACGATCAACAGCTTCTGCTGAATATCAAAAGGATAGTAAGAATCTGGATTATACTATGAGAAGTCGTAGCTAAAAACTCGCGTTATGATATTAATTCAGGTCTACCTTATAACACTTAGAGATTATTTGAATAATTGTTCACCTAAAACACCAAATAGTCTTTTTCGGCGGCTGGTAATTCAATATACTAATTGGCCTGAATTGGCTTTGAAGTTCAGGTTTAATTTAACGATTTATAAAAAACAAAAAGGAAGAATGAAAATGGAATCACCCCAGCAAGATATAAACTTAGAACACCAGGCCCCCTTAAAAAGTGATTCAACTGATGTTGATAAGTTAATTGACAACATCAAGACTGTTGCAACAGAAAAGCACGATACGCTTTGGGGAAAGTTAAAAAAACAATTGAAGGATATCGGAAAAACATTCCTTGCTTCAGCGATTGCGTTAATCGTTGCAATTGTTAGCTCATTTATTTTTAACTCACAATACTTCCAGAATATTCAAATTGCTGTTGATGATATTAGACAAAAACTGCCAACAGAAGCAGATAAGATTTTAGTTGCAAAGTTATCAAGCACCTTGGGCGAAAATAGCTCCCTGCTCGGCGAGTTACAACAGGAGCAACTCCGTCAAAAAGAAAAAACACAAGTGGACGAAATTTCAAATGCCACGTACAAGCAACAATTAGAAGAAATTTCAAAAGAGTTTGTCACCATTAAAAAAAAATATGATCAGCAAATAGTTCTCAATGAGAAAAATAATCAGCAATTAGAATTATTGAATACTAAGTTAACCAGATTTAGAAGTACTTTATTAACTACAAGTCATCCAACAAACAACGCCTTGGTTAAAACGCTAAAACAACTTTTGCAGCAAGGTAAAACAATGAATTCCACAAAGTCACCTGAGGAGAATACGCAAAACTGGCTAAGAAGTGTTTATTATTTTGTGCATACGCTACCCAACGGCGATAATCAACAACAACTTACAACCATCAAAAAAGCAATGACGAGAATCATTGATGACACAAATGAGTATAAAGATAATGACATCAGAATTTCAGAAACACTGATTATTTTATCGACTTTGAAATCACTTGCTGAGGCAGCGGTATTAGGTACGATCATTAGCAATCGGTAGGTCATCCATTGATTTATCGCTGAATATTGGAATTGCTCATATTTTAAGGTCAGGTCTTTCGATGTGGTATGGCGAGGAAATACCTGTCAACTCAATAGCCCAATTTCAAGTTCTCTAGCGTCATAAATAGCTACATAGCGATGTTTCTGTAAGTTATTATCTTTAATCATCGCTCTAACCCTATGAGGGGCCAATTCAAGTTCATGCGTATTTAGAAAGTAATCGAAGTACTCTGGATGATTTTCTGCTTTAGTGATGAGAAAGCAGAAAATTGTGACTGTTCTGGCTTTTCGTTTTGTCTCTTTAAATAAAATTTGTGCTTATATGTCTGGCCGCCATTTTGAGTGGTGACGCAGCTTATATGATAAGTTGTTATTGTATCGTGCTGCGTTATGTTTTGCACCTGATGTTACGAGATGGGAGGGGACTTGTTGTAACTTAAGGTTGCATTTGCGGCACTTATTGCTTGAGTAAAGTTTTTTTTAATAAGCCAACTGAGAACAGAAAATTGTGACTGTCCTCGCTTTTCACGAACAAGCTATTTTATCGCCAACAAATCAAAAACAACCCTCGCAAAACCAGCCGCCTTGTCAGGATCACTCAACAACTGCATCATCTGATTTCGATGGGCTTCACTACTATCCATCACCGCATCATCAATCGCCTTTGTAACCCCCCCTAACAATGCTTGCTCTGGCGTATTGTTTGCAATCTGATTCATGATCAATGTATTTTCCCTGACTTTATCACGAACAGTGTAAGCATAGTTAACCAGGTCATTATCTGTTAATTCATCGGTGATAAATAATTCGTTAAGTCGGTATATTATTTGTGAAAGAAGCTCTTCGTTTTTACTTTTCGCCTTTGCTGTTCCTAATGAGTCACTCGGTTTTAGATACTCAGGGTTGTCTTCTTGCAATATCAAATTTTGCTGACGAATTTTGGATAAGCGATAATGACTCATTTCTATATTGCTAAGATCAATATCATCTTCATCAACAATCCTCTCTCTGAGCATTGGACGCAGGTTACGCGAATATAAGCTTAACTTCTCTAACTCCTTATTGTCGTAGTCAACAATCTGCGACATAAACTCGTAAAAACGAACAAAGGTGCCAAGGTCTTTTTTGAAAATTTCCAAGGCATCTTTTTCTTGCTTACATTCTTTGAAGCTTTTCTCTGCATTGGCGATCAACACAGGATCGTTTGATTTTTTGGTTCTTTCAAATATATCTTTAGCTTGCTTAAAGGCTTCAATTGCATTTTTGTATCGTTTCTGCCAGCGCTCTTTGGCTGGTTTACAAATATTGCTAATGGCTGCGTTGCTTTTACTATTTTTTAAGAAGACTTCACAGAATTGCTCTACTTCATGCCAATGAAATATTCCTGCAGTGCGGAGCTTATCAAATAGGTCAAATATCAAATTTGGGTCAGATACGTCAGCTAGTTCTGCTGTCTGAAAATAGGGTTGAAATGAATCAAGAATATCTTGTGAATCATTGAAAAAATCTAACACATAGGTTCCCGTTTCAGCTTTGCCAGGAAAGGTTCGATTCAGTCTTGAAAGTGTTTGTACACACTCCACTCCACCGAGTTTTTTGTCTACATACATCGCGCAGAGTTTTGGTTGGTCAAATCCGGTTTGGAATTTATTGGCAACTATCATCACTTGATAATCGTCACTATCAAAAGCCTTACGCATATCACGGCCTTTGAGGTTCGGATTCATATTGGTTTCGGTAAATTTCTCGCCGATGATGCCTTCACAGTTTGGATCGCCTTCAATGAACTCGACTTCACCAGAGAATGCGACCATTGCGTGTATTTTGTTATAGCCTTTTGCGGTGATGTATTTGTCGAAGCCCAATTTATAACGCACTGCCTCTTTTCTGGAACTGGTAACAACCATAGCTTTTGCTTGTCCGCCTAACAATCCCATAATGTTATCTTTGAAGTGCTCGACTATTACCTGTACTTTTTGGCTAATGTTGTAATCATGCAATCGTACCCACTGATTGAGTTTAACTTTGGCTTTTTTGCTTTCGACTTCTTCATCACTGCCTTTTATTTTCATTGCCAGATTGTAGGCGACTTTATAATTGGTATAGTTCTTCAACACATCTAAAATAAAGCCTTCTTCAATCGCCTGGCGCATACTGTAAACATGATAGGCTTCAGGTTTATTTTTCTTGGATGGAGCTTCATCAGGATTAGGCAGGCGACCAAATAACTGTAATGTTTTGTCTTTCGGTGTTGCCGTAAAAGCTAAGTAACTTAAATTACTGGAAGCTTTTCGTGAAGCAACCGCTGCATCTAAAATATCATCGGTAGAGAGTTCTTCATCACCTTCTTTTGAGTCAATCATCAAAACTTCTTTTAACTGCCGTGCTGTGCTACCTGTTTGTGAACTATGGGCTTCGTCTGCAATGACCACATAGTTACGCTCTTTCAGGCTTACGCTGTTTTCAATGGCTTTTAATACATAAGGGAAAGTTTGGATAGTGACGATTATAATCGGCTGTGAACCTTCCAGTGCTGTGGCAAGTTTTTCAGATTTAGAACCGTCTCCTTCACTGCGATTAATACGACCTACCACGCCTTCAACTGAGGTATATTGAGAAATAGTTTCTTGCAGCTGGTCATCTAGTACGGTTCTGTCGGTGACTACAATCACCGAGTCAAATAACTTGTTACCTTCTTCCGTGTGAATGGCGGATAATTGATGCGCCGACCAGGCTATTGAGTTGGATTTACCAGAACCAGCACTGTGTTGGATAAGATACTTTTGACCAGGACCTTCTGTGCGAGCGGCATGGATTAACTTTCTAACAACATCCCATTGATGATAACGAGGAAAGATCAAAGTTTCTTTCTTGTATTTACGGCCTTCCCAATCTTCTTTTTCGTCAATTTCTAAATGTACGAAGCGAGCAAGGATGTTTAACAGGTTATCGAGCAACAAAACTTCGTTCCATAAATAATCGGTAGCGTACTGATTAATATCTTTTGGCACATCATTACCAGCGCCGCCTTCTTTAGTCCCTTTGTTAAAGGGGAGAAAAAATGTATTCTCGCCTTCCAGACGCGTGGCCATATACACTTCATATTGGCTAACTGCAAAATGCACCAACGCGCCTCGTTTAAAGGTCAATAATGGCTCTGGCTTTTTGGTGGCAGGGTCTATGGCAAAACGGGTGGTCTTGTATTGTTTTATGGCATTTTGTACAGCTTGTTTAAATTCTGATTTAAGCTCTAATGTGGCGATGGGTAAGCCATTGACAAACAAGACTAAATCGATACGCCAGGCTTTGGCTTTTTTGCCCGTTTCGGCCAGTTCATCTTCAGTTGCCCATGGCGAATAAACTAGTTCCGGGACTACTCTTAAACGGTTCTTTTTGTAACGAGCTAAAGTGTCAGGGTTTAAGTCATGTTCGGGTTTAAACTGGCATAAACTAAAGCGAGTACCACGGTCACGTAGTTCGTGGCGTAATACGCCTAAAGTTCCAAATGTGCGCATTTCTTTATTGGCAGCGTTAGGGTTAGCTTTGTTCAGCTGAGAGGCGACACGCTCTAAAAATTTAGCTTCGGGATACGCTTTGTTATTTTCATTTGGGGGATAAAGCGCTTTGAACTTTTGCCATTCCTCATCCTGGGTGTCTTTAATAAACCCCAATACATCTTCTTGGTACAAGGCTAGTTCACGGTTATAGCCATCGGGTTTGCCCTGAAGCCAGCCATTAGCCGGTAATTGCTGAATCATTTCATTTTGAAAAGCGAACTCACTTGCACTTGCCATACTAATTAATCCTTTTTATTTTCAGGTAGGCTTTTAATCACTTGTTCTAAATCTTTGTCTACTTTACTCGGTTCAGCATCAAATACTTTTTGATACGCATCATATTCCAGATCCGCTTTTTCTTTCGCTTGAGCTGCAGAAATACTACCTGCATTATTTAATAGCTCGTTGTCACTAAGCCGTAAAAAATCATCTAGTTTACTAGCCCAATCCGCCATTTTCATTAAACGACCTCTTTCGGCCTGAAGCTCTGCAAACTCCAAATATGAAGAGACCAATCGGTTAAGTTGCGTTAGTTCCTTTTTAGATAAATAGTTTTTAGCAACGGTTATATCAGCCTTTCGAGGCTCAGCTCCTGCAAAGTGCGTTAACCCCGCATTTGGTTGACTGGCATCAACTCGCAAATGAATTAGCTCTGCTGCTGTATGACCATGGGTAGCCCAATGCATTTTATTTTGAACTTGAGCAAAAAACTGCTGACTCGTTTCAACCTTACCGTCATAATCAATACTGGTTGCATAAATATCACACACTTTTCGCCAGAAGACTTTCTCTGACGAACGAATATCACGAATGCGAGCTAACAGCTGTTCAAAATAAACACTATTGTCTGGATTTTTGAGTCGCTCATCATCCATAACAAAGCCTTTAACCATAAACTCTTTTAGCTGAGTGGTCGCCCAGGTCCTAAACTGGATCCCTTTATTTGAACGAACACGATAGCCCACAGCAAAAATTGCCTCTAAATTATAATATTCAATCTTTCGCTCTACCTCCCTTGAACCTTCGATTTGAACTGTTGCATATTTTGCAACAGTTGCCTCACGTAATAACTCTCCATCATCAAAGATTGCCTTTAAGTGCTTTGAAATAACAGACTTATCACGGCCAAATAGCTCGGTCATTTGATTAAGGGTTAACCACAAAGTTTCTCCAATAAAGCGACATTCCAGACGTAAACCTTTGTTGTCAGTTTGGTAGAGTAGAACCTGGCCTTTTTCTGGTTCTTGACTGTCTATGTTCATATCTGATA
>JADGFG010000012.1 GCA_016743995.1 Kangiellaceae bacterium
GTTATATATTGATCGGTTTAACTTAAAATTGGAAGTACTTCTCTTTAATTACTTGAATTAACGGGTGTTTTTGTTAATTTTTACTGCTAAATTTAGTTTAGCCCATAGCTGACTGCGTTATGTCTGCTATGGTATATTAAGTAAAATTTTTTAAATCAGAACACCATGACGTAGCAACAAAAGCTTACAAAATGGGAGTCTAACTTAAAAATAGCCAGTTATTAAGTAAAAGTAACACTTTTCTGAGTATTTATTTTGATTCTTAAGCGATATATTAATGGTGAAATAATACGGTCTTGTGCAGCGATTCTGGTTGTATTGTTGTTAATTTTTATCAGTACCCGTTTTATTAAATATATACAATTAGCTGTTGATGGCTCTATTTCTTCTCAAGCGATGTTTAGCCTGCTGGGGTTGCAAATTCCTGCAGTTGTTGGCTTTTTAATTCCATTGTCATTTTTTATTGCTATTCTTCTGTCTTTTGGGCGTTTGTATGCCGAGCATGAAATGGCGGTTATTCATAGCGTTGGTGTTGGTGAGTTACAGTTAGCAAAGTATATTTTTCCTGCAGCTATCGGTTTGTCACTTTTATCAGCTGTTTTGTCGTTTGGAGTGACTCCCTGGTCTCATTACCAGTCCAAAAGCTTATTGGTTAAAGAAAAAGCAGCCGCAAAATTTGGTGTATTTTCTCCTGGACGGTTTCAACAAACTCCTGATCAAGATGGCGTTGTGTTCATCGGTTCAAGGGATGAAGAAGGCGTGATTCATCATTTGTTTGTCGTTCAGGGGATGCAAGACAACGCTGAAAGCTTAAAAATACAATCTGCAGAGCGAGGTCGCTTCTGGAAACAATTACCGGAGTCGTCAAATAGTAATAAGGAGCAAAATTACCTGGTACTGGAAGAGGGGAGAACTCATGTTTTTGATAACCTTACCCAACAATGGCAACAGACTGAATATGAATCTTACTTTATGAAAGTTGCGCCGGTACAGACAGGCTCGCTCTCTTTAAGAACGAAATCTATTTCGACCCCTGATTTATTGAAAAACCCAGGACCCGCAGAATGGGCAGAGCTTCACTGGCGTTTGTCGGCTCCGCTTTCCATATTGATATTATGTTACATGGCTATACCACTTGCCAGAACGCAACCGCGTAAGGGCAAGTTTTCGCGTTTGTTTCCAGCGATAATGGTCTATCTGGTTTACGCACTATTAATGATGAATAGTCGAAGTTTGCTGGAGAGAGGCAAAGTACCGATTGAACTGGGTTTCTGGTGGATTCATTCATTAGCCATTATATTTTGTGTGTGGTTATACCGGCCTCAAAAAAGTGGGAAGAATAATCGTTCCTCAAAGGCTCAGGTGAGTCATGTTTAGCTTGCTGGATCGTTATATTGCACGTCAGGTCATTGTGTCCAGTCTGCTAATACTGTTTCTTTTAACAAGTCTTAGAATGATGTTTAGCTTGTTAGATGAGCTGGGAGATTTGGGAAAAGGGGTGTATCAGATTAGTGATGCACTATTATATGTTTCTCTTATGTTTCCAACCTGGTTACTTGAATTTTTTCCTATGAGCGTGCTGATTGGTGCTTTATTTGGTATGGGCAGCATGGCGGCTAACAGTGAGTTAACGGTGATGCGAGCATCAGGCATGACAACCTGGCGAATAGCCGGAGCGACAATTAAAGCCTCCTTTATACTGATGGTGTTTGTCGTGATCGTGGGAGAGTGGTTATCTCCCGTGTCTGGTCGAGTTGCTCAACAGATAAGGACATCTGCTATCAGTGGCGGTGATCTCAGTTTTTCAAAAACAGGACTTTGGGCAAAAAAAGGGCAACAGATTATTCAACTGGGTAACGTGTTATCAACTGGCGAGCTTGGAAAAATAACGCTCTATGAAATGAATGAACAAAATAATCTGGTTAGCATTGTAAGAGCAGAAAAAGGGCAGTTTGACGGTCATCGCTGGATATTACATAAAGTACAGGAAATCAAGTTTCAGGCGGAGCAGGTTGTTACTGTAAATTCTACACGGAAAGTCTGGGATAACCCTTTGGAGGATGACCAGCTTGAGACGCTTGTTCTGGAACCAGAATCTTTAAATTTACTGGGCTTATATAACTATTTGAATTATCTGTCAGATAACAATATGGAAACCAGAGAGTTTGAACTCGCATTATGGCGTAAAATAATGCAGCCCGTCAGCATTGCTGTAATGATGTTTCTCGCGGTATCCTTTATATTTGGTCCTATGAGAAGTGTATCTATGGGGGCCAGGATACTCTCTGGTGTTTTGTTTGGTTTTGTATTTTATATGGCAAACCAGTCTTTTGGTCCAATAAGTCTGGTTTTTAATTTACCGCCATTTCTTGGAGCCACGTTACCTTTGATTGTATTTGCGATGCTTGGTTATGGGTTAATGAAACGTAATCATTAGAACCGTTGCTTTTAATAACGCTATTCCTTTGAAAGTCCAGGAGCCAGATTTCTGCTATACTCGATAATAATAAAAAATAAAAAAAATACTACCTTAAGCCCATAAGAGTCGGTGGTTGGATTGTTTATGCTTAAATTAGAAGACTTTTTTGGCTTGGCTATCGATGAAGATCGTTCAGATGTTCTACCGATGATGGCGTTGACTCATATCAAAGAAGAGATAGAGGAAACTAATGTTGTTAAAACGCTCTCAAAGCAAAACGGTAGAGATGCAGCAATTGTCAGTGTTGCCAGAAGGCAGCAGATTTTAAAACTGCTTAAACCACTGTTAAATGAAACATTACTGGATTACGAAGCAAACTATTATGTTAAAGAGGTTAATACATCCAGTGATTTTGACAGAAGATATGACGCAGAGGAGCATTTACTCGAATATGCTCTAATTGTTTCATCGACAAAAAGTAAAAAATTACTGGCTAACGAGCCTGGTATATTAAATTGCAAACAACTAAGAGAAGCTGCATTTCTGGAATCCCGGTATGACCGTTGTTGGGAGATATTGTCTCAGGAAACACATCATATTGTTTCGGCCTTTCGTAAATCAAAAAAATAGTCCACTTTTCACTTGATTCATTATGTTATTGATTCTGTTACGTATGATTCTAATATGTAACAGCTATTGACTCGATAAGAATATCATTTGGGTATAAATTAAACGAACAGGCAAAAAAAATCCCGGTCAGATTAAGGAATCAAACCGGGCATAGACTCCATACAGGAGAGTTACTAGGAAAAAAATATGTCTCTTATGACGATAACTGTGACCCCTGTTATTTTTAAAAGTTCCATTTTAGACAAAATTAATTTAATTATTTTTTCATTTTAATTATTATAACGTAAAGAATTTATCAGGTTTAGCTATCAATTTTCTTTAATTATGAAATTTCTGAGTCTGGCTTATCGTCCTGCCCTGCGGGTGCTCAGCGCTTAAGCTTGCAACGCTTGAAAAGGGCGAGCCACGGCCTTCAAGTTGCATCTTGGTCAAACTTAAGCGCTGAACACTGAAACCTGTATTTCAGGGAGTTTGGGTATATGCACAGGCTATGGAATTATAGCTTTTGATTATCTGGGTTTTTTCTACCAGAGTGTTAGAATTGCGCTTCGGTAAACATTTGTTATTTTGATTATCGTGCATTATTTAAGTATTTATTGTATTAATAAACCAATTATGGACTCATTCGATACCAATTATGTTAGATAAGTTTAAAGTGATTCTGTCAAACACAACGCATCCTGGGAATATTGGTGCGACGGCAAGAGCAATGAAGGTTATGGGGTTATCTCGTCTGGCATTGGTTAATCCAACCAGTAAATACCCGAATGCTGAAGCCACCCAACGGGCGTCGCGAGCAACTGATATCCTTGCTAATGCAGAAATTTGCACGTCTATTGATGAAGCATTAGCTGAGTGCAAACTGGTCGTTGGAACCAGTGCAAGAGCGCGTACTTTACCCAGTAAACTGGTTACTCCTCGAGAGTTAACTGAATTGATTGCAGCACATCCAGAGCGAGTTCCTGTGGGCTTTTTATTTGGAACTGAAAACTCAGGATTAACCAATGATGAACTTTATCGTTGCCATTATCACGTCTGTATACCTACTAACCCAGATTATTCTTCGCTGAACCTGGCATCGGCTGTTCAATTATTGTCTTATGAATTACGACTCGCTTTTGTTGAAGAAATGTTGCCACAGCAAACGATAAAAGAAACGGAAACGGCGATTACCAATGAGCAACTTACAGGTGTGTTACAACATTTTGATCAGGCTATGCGGTTAACCGGATATTTACAACCGGATCATAAGAAACAAATTGATATCAGGATGAACCGGCTTTTAAATAAAGCTGAACTGACTCAGAGTGAAATGAATATTTTACGTGGATTTTTGCGAGCTGTAGTGAATAAGTGTCAATAATAGAATAAATCGCGATCATGAGAATAAAATACAGTCATGAGAATAAATAGAGGTAATGAGGAATAATGATGTTTTTTAGAGGTATAAAAGAAGACATTCAGAGTGTATTTCAGCGAGATCCGGCTGCGCGAAATAGCTTTGAGGTGTTTTGTAATTATCCTGGATTACATGCTATATGGATCTATCGTGTTACTCATAAATTGTGGATTAAAAACTGGAGGTTTCTGGCTCGATGGATATCGACGATTGCTCGTTGGTTAACGGGAGTTGAAATTCATCCAGGGGCGCAGATCGGGCGGCGTTTTTTTATTGATCACGCTATGGGAGTAGTTATTGGAGAAACAGCTGTCGTTGGAGATGACTGCACTTTGTATCATGGCGTGACCCTGGGAGGAACTAGCTGGAGTGAAGGAAAAAGACACCCAACGTTAGAAGATAATGTGGTTGTTGGTGCAGGCGCAAAAATTCTGGGACCAATAACGATAGCTGAAAATGCTCGAGTGGGCTCTAATGCGGTGGTGGTTAAAGATGTTCCGAGTAATGCAACTGTTATAGGGATTCCTGGACATATTATTGAATCTGATTGCAATAAGCAGAAAGTCAGGCGTGAAAGAATGGAACAGTTGATTGGTTTTGAGGCTTATGGAGCGTCTGGAAGCAGCTATGATCCTGTTGCTAAAGTTATTAGTAGTATACTTAATCACTCCAGAGTGCTGGAAGCTCAACTAGGTACGATTATTGATGAGCTTAAAAGTAGAGGTATTTCTGTTAATAGTCTGGATTTGCCGGGTATTCATGTCGCTGATTTTATAGATGAGAGTGAATTAGATTGTGAAGATAAAGATAAAACAGATAAGTAGTTTAAGCGAATGAAAAAAATAATTTACCTGGATTATGCTGCCACAACGCCAGTTGATTCCGCTGTGGCTGCGAAAATGACAGAATGCCTGACGATTGATGGTGTGTTTGGAAATCCAGCTTCACGTTCACATCGTTATGGTTGGCAGGCAGAAGAGCGAGTCGATATTAGCCGTAATCAGGTTGCGGATTTAATTGGGGCAGATCCGTTGGATATTATCTGGACGTCTGGCGCAACTGAAGCCAATAATCTTGTAATTAAAGGTATTGCTGAAATTGAAGGAAGTGGCCATATCATTACCAGTGTATCGGAACACAAAGCTGTTCTTGATGTATGTCTTAAGCTGGAAAGTCAGGGTTTTTCTGTAACTTACCTGAAACCGGATGCTCAGGGTGTTATTTCTCTGCAGTCAGTAGCGGGTGCAATACGGAGCGATACGATTTTAATTTCTATCATGCATGTAAATAATGAAACGGGAGTCATCCAGGACATCAGGGGGATCGGTGAATTAGCTCACCAGCATAACATCCTTTTTCATACGGATGCTGCACAAAGTATTGGTAAGCTGGCTATTGATGTAACTCAATTACCGGTCGATTTTATTTCACTATGTGCTCACAAAATATATGGACCCAAAGGGATTGGTGCTTTATATGCCAGAAGGAATTTGCAGCCAAATGTTACCGCTCAGATTCACGGTGGCGGACATGAGAGAGGGTTGCGCTCTGGCACATTGGCAACTCACCAGATTGTTGGTATGGGAGAGGCTCTTGAATTAGCAGGAAAAAACAGAGAGCAGGAAAACCGGAGAATCAGGGGGCTCAGGCAAAAATTCTGGCAGGGAATAAAAGTACTTGGCGAAATAATGATTAACGGTGATGAAGAAAACCTGATCGCAGGTATTATTAATGTCCGCTTTGGTTTTGTCGATAGTGAAACATTGCTAATGGCATTTAAGGATATTGCTGTGTCATCCGGCTCAGCCTGTACTTCAGCCAGTGTGGAGCCATCTTATGTTTTGAAAGCCATGGGGCTTTCCGATGAGCAGGCACATTCATCTTTGCGTTTTTCTTTTGGGCGTTTTACAACCGAAGAAGATGTTGAGGTAGCCATCAATGTCATCAAAAATGGCATTGAGCGGTTAAGAAGTATGTCTCCGGAATGGCAACAACAACAAAATAAATAATCTGTTTGTTCGTGAATTATGACTAAAATTAGTCTAAGAATTAAACGATAACTGAAAAATATGATTTTTTTCAGAAAGAATTAAAAAAAGGCTTGTAATTATCCTCAAAAACTTCATAATGCGCTCCGCATCGGGTCGTTAGCTCAGCCGGTAGAGCAGTTGACTTTTAATCAATTGGTCGGGCGTTCGAATCGCCCACGACCCACCATATTAAAAAAGCCACTCAATTGAGTGGCTTTTTTTTGTCCTTGAATTATCTCTGAGCATCGTACAAGTCAACTGCCTGGTTGTTTTTAAGAGATCTCTTACAAAGAATAGTGGGTTTGGCTTACTCATTAATCGAGTGTTATATCGTATAATCAGTTTGAGTCTGGACTAATTCTGGAGTGCTCAGGAAAAAAGTCCTTATTAATTATCAAGTTTGAGTTAAAAGGAATTAGTTATGAATATACGACCCAGAGCAAATGAGTTCCTTTCATCAATTAAACATACAAGAACGGACCGTATTTTAGTTGGAGACGATGGCTATTATTATAAGACTCGTGAAGGAGAGCTTCACGGTGTATTCGAAACCAGAGAGCAGGCATTATATGATTTGAATGTTTTTATTCGGGTGACTGAAATAGAACAGGAATATGATCGATGTGGTCAGTTTGAATTCGCTTGAGTATTTTATCGTCAGGTAGTCGTGCTTGTTGAGAGCGCTTTGTTAAAATCGAAACATCATTATGTTTTGGACTTTGCTGGTAGAAAGTCAATACGACTAGAGTAAAAATCATACAACCAGGTAGAGGTTGTTACTGGAGATATGCAACTAATTAGTGTTATGCACAAATTAGTTAAAAAAAGACTTGTTTTTTGGCTTAAAACCCGGATAATGCGCTCCGCATCGGGTCGTTAGCTCAGCCGGTAGAGCAGTTGACTTTTAATCAATTGGTCGGGCGTTCGAATCGCCCACGACCCACCATTTTTTAAAAAACCACTCATCTGAGTGGTTTTTTTTTGCCCGAAGAATATATAATTTCTATCATCTGGAGTAATGTATCTATACCCAAACTCCCTGAATCCTGCATTTCCTGGGCGTTTGGGTATATATCAGTGAAACCGGTTCATAAGGAAAAATTCAGAGGTACTAATGAGCAGAAAAATATTGATTGCTGCTGAGGATGAGCAACAGATAAGTCTGTTTATTGATTATCTGTGGATGCATGATGGGCTAAGTCGACATACGCTAAATAGTTACCGTACTGATTTGCAGTTATTTGGTCGCTGGTTAATTGCGGAAAATATGTTGCTGGTTGGTGTTAAAAGTGAACAAATTCATGCGTTTATTTCATTCAGGGCAAACAACAACTATTCTGCGCGTTCCAGTGCACGAATGATATCCTGTTTGAGGCGGTTTTATGCTTATGCGCTGGAACAGAATTTCACTGAAGCAGATCCCACGGCTACCGTAGCACTGCCAAAGCTTGGTAAACCTTTACCACATACATTATCCGAAAGAGATATTGAAATATTGTTGTCTGCGCCTGATGTAACTTCACCCATGGGGCTCAGGGACCTTGCAATGTTAGAGCTTATGTACGCCAGCGGGTTGAGGGTCTCAGAGCTGATATCTCTTGAGTTTTCTCAAATTAGCCTTTCTCAGGGGGTTGCGAGAGTTGTTGGGAAGGGAAGCAAGGAAAGACTTGTTCCTATTGGAGAGAAGGCTATTATAGCTCTGGGGCAATATCTGGAGGCGTCAAGGCCATTATATGTGGGTAACAAGGGAGGAGAGCACTTATTTGTATCCAGACGAGGAAGTAAAATGACGCGACAGGCTTTCTGGTATCGAATTAAACATTATGTAGCTCAGGCTGGAATTACCCGACATGTGTCACCTCATACGCTGAGACATGCTTTTGCGACCCACCTTTTGTCCCATGGAGCTGATTTAAGAACATTACAAATGTTATTGGGTCATAGCGATCTTTCGACAACACAGATATACACACATATTGCAAAAGAGCGTTTGAAGTCTATTCATGCTGAACACCATCCCAGAGGATAAACAGTTTTAAGGCTGTCTTTTTTGAAATATACCCAAACTCCCTGAATCCTGCATTTCCAGGGAGTTTGGGTATAGTTGTCTGGTTTGAGAACCAGCTAATGAAGCACAGACTTGCATTAAGGTTGTTGTTTATCATAGACTTCTTACCGTTTATCTGGATAATTTCCGTTCTTCTATTCAGAAATACTGATATATGATGATATTAATACCTATATGTGGTGATATTAATGTATATGTGGTGATAGCTGGGAAGTATTTACCTGATACCATTGACTAAAAATTGAGATTAATTATGCAAAAACTTAGCACTTTTATTATTATTTTATTGTTTGGCGGTCTTGTTGTTCTCGGAATGGTATCACGCCAGAATATTACCGAATTGCCAATGAATGGAGAGTTAAGCACAGAGGAGTTAGTTAAAGTTCTTGAGAAAAAGTTGCCCGGCGTAGAGATCAGCAGTATTGAGAAAAGCCCAATTGAAGGTTTTTATCAGGTATTTTTTGATGGTCAGTTAATCTATTTATCAAAAAATGGTCAATATGTATTTACCGGTAACTTGCTTGAGCTGACAATGGGTAGCCCGGTTAACCTCAGCCAGGCAGCAAAGGATAACGAAGATGCCAAAATGGCACCTTTAAGAGCTGAATTAATCAATGACGTTAATGAAAGTGATATGGTCATTTATCGAGCAAAGGATGAGAAGCATGTTATTACCGTATTTACTGATATTGATTGTGGTTACTGTCGAAAACTACATAAAGAAATGAGCTTATACAATGAGCAGGGAATTACCATTCGGTATATGGCTTATCCACGTTCAGGTGTTAATTCTGACTCTTATAATAAGCTGGTTTCAGTATGGTGTGCTGATGACCGGCAGTCGGCTATGGACAATGCCAAACTAAACCGTCAGTTCACGCCCCGGTCTTGTAAGAATCCGGTTGCTCAACAGTTCAAATTAACTCGAAAATTTAATCTTACTGGAACGCCGTCACTTATATTATCAGATGGGGAACTCATTGGTGGTTATGTGCCTGTTGCCAAGCTTTTAGCGCACTTAAATCAAAAAGAAGCCGTGCCCGGAAAAGTAAATACCGATCAATCTGCGCCTGGTAAATAGTTTTTCGCCATTCTGAGTTCGGTTGGCGGACTCAGGGTTTTCAGGGGAATAACAGAGCCATAACCTGACGTTGTTCCAGTGCCAGGACTTGGAAAGTATGGCAGGCCTGCCTGGTTCCCATAACTTCAATGCCAATACCTTGTTGTTGTAGTTTGTTTATTTCTGTTTGCGGCAGAAACTGATGTTTTTCTCCGCTACCAATAAGTAATACCTCAGTATCACTGTTGATGATTGACAATAGCGTCTCTGCTTTCAATTGCTTGAATTCGCCGATAGTTTCAAGTGATTTGACTGCTTCAGGTGAAATGATTACAGGTGTATGAAATTCATTATCTGAGATTTTAATACAACCAGGTTTGTACGATTTAATGGTTGAAGTACAGTTCATACTTTCTTTTTGAATCAGCATTTCTTTCCAGGTTAGGTCTATTTCAAGCTTGGGTTAATTTCAAGTTTGCGTTTAATTGATATCTCAGGTTAGCTTTTAAATTAAATCATGGGTAGTGTTATTTTTCCTGTCAGGAGTCAGTATTTTACGATAAAACGGGGATTACGGGTATAGAGGAAGTGAATTACTTTTTATTGAATGCTGACTCTGCTATTGTCTGATTTTGAATCTGGCAGGTTACCAGTTAGTGAAAATATACACTAGAATCTGAATTGATAAACAGATTCATCTGAATCTTGCATTTCCTGGGAGTTTGGGATAATTGTTGTTGCGAAGAAAAAAAATTTAAATAAAAGGTAACGAAAATGTCAAAAGTCTTTCCTGTGAACCCCGCTGTTGCTGAGCGAGCTTATTGCAACGAAGCAGAATATTTTAAGCTATATCAAGAATCTTTAGATAATAATGAAGCTTTCTGGGCTGAACAGGGAAAGCGAATTGACTGGATTAAGCCTTATACCCAGATCAAAGATGTTTCTTATGCGAAAGATGATTTACATATTTGTTGGTTCTACGACGGAACTCTGAATGTATGTGCAAACTGTGTTGACAGGCATTTACCAGAAAAGGCCAGTCAGACAGCAATTATCTGGGAGGGAGATGACCCGGACAAATCAAAACATATCAGCTATCAGGAATTATATGAAAATGTCTGCCGATTTGCGAATGTTCTTAAGGAGCTTGGGGTTGTAAAGGGAGATCGTGTCACGCTTTATATGCCAATGATTCCTGAAGCGACTTATGCCATGTTGGCTTGTGCCAGAATTGGAGCGATTCATTCTGTCGTTTTTGGTGGTTTTTCTGCAGATGCACTCGCAGGTCGAATTGTTGACTGTAAAAGTAAGCTGGTCATTACCGCTGATTTTAGTAATCGCGGTGGAAAAAAGATTCCGCTTAAGAAAAATGTTGATGATGCTTCAATGAAGCCTGGTGTTAAAAACTACCTGGAATCTGTACTGGTTATTAAAAACTCAGAAATTGATGTAGACTGGAATGAATCACAGGATCACTGGTATCACCAACGGGTTAATGGGATCTCAAAAGACTGTCCTGCGGAAGAAATGAATGCCGAAGACCCCCTGTTTATTCTTTATACTTCAGGTTCTACCGGAAAGCCTAAAGGGGTTATGCATACCTGCGGTGGCTATATTGTTTATGTTTCCTTTACTCACCAATATGTTTTTGACTATCATCCTGGAGATATATACTGGTGTACTGCTGATGTAGGCTGGGTTACCGGTCATAGTTATATCGTTTATGGACCATTGGCTAATGGTGCGACAACGCTAATGTTTGAAGGAGTCCCCAACTATCCTGATTCAAGTCGTTTCTGGAAAATTTGTGATAAGCACAAAGTACAAACCTGTTATACCGCGCCAACGGCTATCAGAGCGTTAATGCGGGAGGGCGAGGAACCTGTTAAGTCGACCTCACGTCAATCTTTGACATTACTGGGAAGCGTAGGAGAGCCGATTAACCCAGAGGCATGGATGTGGTACCACGAAGTGGTGGGAGAGCAGCGCTGCCCAATTGTTGATACCTGGTGGCAAACTGAAACTGGTGGCATTATGATAACACCATTACCAGGTGCAACGCCGTTAAAACCGGGTTCCGCATCCAGACCATTTTTTGGGATTCAACCAGCATTGGTTGACGAAAAAGGAAAGGAGTTAGAAGGAGCCGTTGAAGGTAATTTAATTATTAAGGATAGCTGGCCTGGTCAGATGAGAACGGTCTATGGTGACCATGAGCGGTTTAAAGAAACTTATTTTAGTACTTTTGAAGGCACTTACTTTACTGGAGATGGTGCGCGTCGAGATGAAGATGGTTATTACTGGATAACAGGTCGTGTTGATGATGTTCTTAGTATTTCAGGACATCGAATGGGAACCGCTGAAGTGGAAAGTGCACTGGTTTCACACCCCGGTATCGCTGAGGCCGCAGTTGTTGGTTACCCTCATGATATTAAAGGCCAGGGGATCTATTCTTTTGTTACCTTGATTGCTGGCGTTGAGCCTTCTGTTGAACTGGAAAAGGAAATTATACAGTGGGTAAGGAAAGAGATAGGCCCGATTGCTTCTCCCGATTTTATTCAATGGGCTCCCGGGTTACCTAAAACTCGTTCTGGTAAAATCATGCGCCGTATATTACGTAAGATAGCCGAGGATGATTTTTCTAATCTTGGTGATACTTCAACGCTGGCTGAACCTGCCGTAGTTGACGATCTGATTAATAATCGTAAAAATAAATAAGTTGATAAGCGATTTGTTTTAACGGGTAAAATGGTGAGGTGGTTGAGTTTTATCTGCCTCACCTGGCGATAAATATTAGCTTGTTAAAGTCATAAATTTCAATCTGTAGTGACAGAGTATTAATCCTGATCTTATGAAGTATAATCAAAACAGAAGCCTGGAAATATATTTACCGTGTTTGAGTTTTTCACAGCTTGAAGCGTTAACACTGGCTGATTTCCATGATTTTAAATTGGAAACCCGTCCACGACCAGAAAGTTGGGATAGTCTGTTTTGTCAATCGACAGGCTTACCTGACTCATTTTTAACAAAGTGGCGTCTGGCACAAATCGATATTGATAATGATACACAGGTTGCTTGTTGTTGCGATCCTGTATTATTGCAGTTAACGCACCGTGGAGCCTATATGCTGGGGCAGCAACCGCTTCAGTTTAATACTCAACAAGTAGATTTTATTCTTTCACAAATTAATCAGAAGTTGCTAGGCGAAGGAGAAAAATTATACCAGGTTGATAAATATTCATGGCTTTATACCTGTAATAAAGACAGAGAGCTAACGTCACATTCACTGATTGATTTAATCGGAAAAGACATGTTTGAATTTCCGATTAGCGGAGAAAATGATGACGCCTGGCAGAGGCTGACGGTAGAAATACAAATGCTGATTAAGTATCTGATTGATTACAATAAGTTACTCGAAATACCGCAAGAGACAATACTTAATGTTCACTTTTCTAATATGATTAAGCTGACAGAGAGTAATAAGAAATTACCCGCTAAAAGTAATGATTTAACAGTATTTAGCAGTAATGAAAATTTTGGAAAACTCTGTTTAAGAAACGATCTTTCGTTTCGGCCTGTTGCAGAGTTTACGCTGGAGCATTCTGAAAAATCTGTATTGCTATTGTTTGATAATGATAATGAAAACTATCATCAGATATTATCTGGTTGTTTAAATCACCTGAAAAATAATGAGTTGTTGATGATGTCAATAATCTGTCAGGATAGTGTGTTAAAATTTTCAAAACAGACTACTAACAGCGTTGGTTTATTGAAAAAAATATTCCGTAAGTTAACGACTTAAACAGATTATGATATTAAGAAAAATTCAACGACGAAAAGCAATTAAACCCAATGGTAACTTATCAGCCTATTCTGATAAATTACAACAGATTTTATTATCCCGAGGCATAGAAAGTGAAGAAGCGCTTGATTACAGTTTATCAGGGTTGCTTTCTCCATCGGGCTTAAAAAATATGGGGGCTGCCTCCGAGCATCTGTTTTCAGCAATCAGAAACGAAAAATCTATCCTGATTATTGGTGATTTTGATGCTGACGGTGCAACGAGTACCGTAGTCATGATGAATTCATTGCGTTTGTTGGGGGCAAAAAATGTAAGCTTTTTAGTGCCTGATCGCTTCACTTTTGGATATGGTTTATCGGTTAAACTGGTAGAACATGCCGCAAAAAGTAAGCCCGGGCTTATTGTGACAGTTGATAATGGGATCGCTAATATTGATGGTGTAAAGCGAGCTAACGAACTGAATATACCGGTAATTATAACCGATCATCATCTGGCAGCAGAACAACTACCCCAGGCTCTTTCAATTGTTAACCCTAATCAGCCTGGTGATGAGTTTGCCAGTAAGCATATGGCAGGGGTTGGAGTTGCTTTCTATCTGATGCTGGCTTTACGAAGTTTAATGCGTTCAGAAGGTTGGTTTGAATCGCAGTCAATTGATGAGCCTAATCTGGCGGGTTTGTTAGATATTGTCGCGTTAGGTACTGTTGCCGATGTGGTTATACTGGATAAAAATAACCGAATATTAGTAGAGCAAGGGCTAAAAAGGATAAGAAGTGGACTCGCATGTTATGGGATCAAAGCGCTTTTAAGTGTAGCCAGAAGAGATTATAAGAAATGCCAATCGAGTGATTTGGGCTTTTCAGTTGCACCCAGATTAAATGCGTCTGGACGGTTAGAAAATATGAGCATTGGTATTCTTTGTTTAATGTCTGAGTCTCTTGCTGAAGCTGAGCAGTATGCAGAGCAACTAGACAGGTTAAACCGAGAACGAAAAAATATTGAGCAGGATATGCTGGTACAGGCAAATAGTGATATTAAAAGTTATTTTGAGCATCACACTTTACCTGCAGGTGAGCAACGGCCAGATGCATTATGTTTGTATGATCCCAGCTGGCACCAGGGAGTTGTTGGTATTCTTGCTTCTCGAATTAAAGAGAAATTAAATAGACCGGTCATTATATTTGCCAGAGATAACGATGAAAAAAGTTCTTTAATTAAAGGTTCTGCCAGGTCGGTGAGTGGCGTGCATATCAGGGATGTGCTGGCACTGGTTGATGCCAGACACCCAGAGTTGATTGAAAAATTTGGCGGGCATGCGATGGCTGCAGGATTATCAATTAAACAGAACAACTTTCAGCAATTTGCTGATTACTTTTGTGACGCAACAAAGAAGTATTTGAACGGTGCTATGATAAAAGATGAAATCATTACAGATTCCGGTTTATCTGATGAAGAATTGTCTTTAGATTTTGCGCGAGAAATAAGAATGCTTGGTCCATGGGGACAAGGATTTACTGAGCCTTTATTTGATGATGAATTTCGTGTTGTTAGCCGAAAAATTGTTGCAACCGATCATCTCAAGCTACAGTTGGAAAAGTATGGAAAAACCATTGACGCCATTTATTTTCGTTGTCCGGAAAATTGTTGGGCGGAGCGGGGCGATAGTGTACATTTAGTTTACAAGATAGATATTAATGAGTTTCGGAATATTGAGACTCTGCAGCTGATGATAGAGCAGCTAGACATTCTTTGATTGCCTGATAGATATGCTTGACTCTATGCTACAGATGGTCTCAGATTTATAACGTATTGACGCTGATATAATTACCAGGGTGTTTTATGATGCCATTTCAAGCTACCAGGAGTCTGGGTTCTGATCCTCTGGAGGGACAACGGGTTCGCCCGGAATTGCGTGGCTTTCATTAGCCCATTCTCCAAGATCAATAAGCTGGCAGCGTTTTGAACAAAAAGGTTTGTGTTCGCCGCAGTCTTGCCAGCGCAAGCTTTTTTTACAAGTTGGACATGAAATAATTAATTCGTTGGTCATAGCGTGTTTTATCTGATTTCCGTAAAGTTTCAGTACCTATTCTACCAAATTGGCAGATTAAATGGAGTTAAATTTTTCTTCATATTAGTAATCCCAATAGCTATACTGTCGCTTTAAACTTAGTAATTATCTATTTGTGGAGATCATAATGGCAACAGCATCGGCAAGACATATTTTAGTAGCAAGTGAAGATAAATGTAACGAGCTGAAATCAGAAATAGAAGGTGGGGCTGACTTTGCTGATTTGGCAAAATCTCACTCTACCTGTCCCAGCGGTAAAAGTGGTGGTGAGCTAGGCGAGTTTGGACCTGGTATGATGGTTGCGGAATTTGATAAAGTTTGCTTTAACGAAGCGGTGGGTGAAGTACATGGCCCAATTAAGACGCAGTTTGGTTATCACCTGGTAGAGGTTACCAGTCGTAGCTAAAATATAATTCTGGCTAACAATAAGACGAGTTGCCTGAATTTACAGATTACGATCAAGACTAAAAAAGGGAGCTTTTGCTCCCTTTTTTAGTAACACAGAATCAATCCGAAATTTAAGTTCAGTTTTGGCTTCAGCTTTTTGGGCCTGCTGACTTTATCGCTTCTGATACATCAAATCGGGTAAAATTACCTTCAAATAATTTTGCCAGAGATTTGGCTTCCGCTTTATAAGCTTCTTTATCTGCCCAGGTTTTTTCGGGTTGTAATAAATCGTTATCCACGCCCTCAATGGAGACAGGAACATCCAGGTTCAGTTCATCAATATGTACTGTTTCAGTGTTAACCAGTGCTCCAGATTGAATTGCAGAAATTACCGCTCGGGTGGTTGGTATGCTAAAGCGTTTACCACCAGCAGAGAATGAACCTCCGGTCCAGCCTGTATTGACCAGGTAAACTTTGGCATTGTTAGCTTCAATACGTTTCATCAGCAGCTCAGCGTAAACTCCTGCTGGGCGTGGGAAAAATGGCGCACCAAAACAGGTAGAAAAAGTTGATTCAATAGCAGCTGTAGAACCTATTTCTGTTGAACCGACTTTCGCTGTGTACCCACTTAAAAAGTGATAAGCAGCAGCTTCTTTAGATAAAACTGAAACAGGAGGTAATACGCCCATTAAATCACAGGTTAAAAAGATAACTGCACTTGGCTCTCCCGCACGATTCTCATCAACACGAAGCTCAATATGTTCTCTTGGGTAACCTGCTCGGCCGTTTTGACTTAAGGTGACATCTGAATAATCAGGTGTGCCTTCTGAGTTTAAAACAACGTTCTCAATGATTGTGCCGCTTTTGATTGCTTTCCAGATAACTGGTTCGTTTTTTTCAGATAAATCGATTGTTTTAGCATAGCAACCCCCTTCAATATTAAAAACGGTTCCAACGCCCCAGCCATGTTCATCGTCGCCTATCAGGTAACGTGAAGGATCAGCTGATAATGTCGTTTTACCAGTACCAGAAAGACCGAAAAACAGTGTAACATCACCTTCTCCATCGGTGTTTGCCGCACAATGCATAGGTAAGACATCTTTGGCTGGCAATAGAAAGTTTTGAACAGAAAACATTGCTTTTTTCATTTCTCCGGCATATCGCATACCTGCAAGAAGTACTTTTTTCTGGGCAAAATTGATAATGACAACACCATCTGAATTGGTGCCATCTCTTTCTGGGTCACATTTAAATTGAGCACAGTTTAATATTTGCCATTCACTTTTGTCTGTAGGGTTGTAAGCTTCAGGGCGGATGAACAGGTTTTGGCCGAACAGGTTCTGCCAGGCTGTTTCGGTGCGAACATTGACCGGCAGGTAATGTTCTGGATCTGAACCAACGTGTAGCTCAGAGGTGAAATAGGCGTCTTTTGCTGTTAAATAACTTTCGACTCTTTCCCATAATGCATTAAATTTGCTTTCATCGAAAGGGCGGTTGACATTCCCCCATTCGATTTCAGATTCAGTTGATGCTTCTTTCACGATAAAGCGATCTTTAGGTGAGCGTCCTGTTCTTGAGCCAGTTTTGACACTTAGAGCGCCATTATCTGCCAAAACGCCTTCATTTCGTTCAAGTGCCATATTAACAAGCTGCTCACTTGTAAAATTGAGGTGCTGCGTCGCCATATTTTCCACCGTTATGTATTGTAGGGATCTACGCTTTTTGCAAAGTCGATAGTTGGATAAAAATTGCGCGGCAGTTTAACAAATATAACCTCGCTAAACTACAGTAAATTTGTCTGCTGGCTGTTTATTTTATCTTTTTGTTTGTAGGTCATTACTTTCTTTATCAATTTGAATTTCAGATTACGGGAAATTAACGAATTTTTGCTGAAGATCGCCGGTAATTATATAAATATTGGTCAAGTAGATAAAAAGTTGAAAATATTCTCAAATGACTACGTTATAACTATAAGTATTCAGCTACTGATGAAGTGTCCTGCAACTGAATATTAAAGTCTGTTTTAATTACGAGTTAATCACTAATAAATTCAGTGTGAGCGTTTAATTGCCAATTCTGCTAACTCAGTTAGTGCTTCAGTAAATGAATTTGCAGGCATTTTTTCCAGCTTGTTTTTGGCTATTTTTACTTCTTCTTCAGCTTTTTTAAGCGTGTAATCAATAGCTCCACTTTTGTTGATGAGTTGTTGAATTTCCTCCAGGTGTTCAATACCGCCATTTTTTATACATTGCCTGATTAAATCTTCTCCGGCTTTATCTGAGTTCATTCGAGCATAGATGAGTGGCAAGGTAGGTTTGCCTTCGGCCAGGTCGTCACCTACGTTTTTCCCAAGTTCTTCACTGTCGGCGGTGTAATCAAGGGCGTCGTCCATTAATTGAAAGGCAAGTCCAAGGTGAAGACCAAAATCATGTAGTTCATCTGCCAGCTCATTTCGACCGGCAATGATAGCCCCAAGCTGGCAAGCCGCTGCAAATAATATGGCTGTTTTGTAGCGAATTACTTTGTAATAATCAGCTTCAGTGGCATCGGGATCATTACAATGCATCAGTTGTAGTACTTCTCCCTCTGCTATCTGATTGGTTGTATTGGCCAGAATTTGCATGATTTGCATTTTGTCGAGCTCTACCATCATCTGAAATGAGCGAGAATAAAGAAAGTCACCAACAAGTACACTGGCTGCGTTCCCAAATAAGGCGTTGGCTGTATCTCTACCTCGTCTTCTGTCGCTTTCGTCTACAACATCGTCATGAAGTAAGGTTGCAGTGTGGATAAATTCGATAATTGCCGCTGTTTTGTGGTGCTGATCGCCCTCATAGTCAAGCGCATTTGCAACCATTAATACCAGCAAAGGGCGTAATCTTTTACCACCAGATGCCACTATGTAATGACCTATCTGGTTAACCAGAGCAACGTCTGAGTGAAGTTGATCTAAAATGACCTGATTAGTGGCTTCAAAGTCTTTTTTTACTAATGATGTTATATTTTTAATGTCAGGCATGGTATCTGAGTATAGATTTAGTTTGTATGTTCACCGCAGGATACTTGATTTACAGCTGAATTGAGGTAATATTCAAACGAAATAATCATCTGGGTATTTATTTAGGTTCGAATGCTAGGGCCTGATATCGTTGTGGTCAAGAAAAAACTCAGCTTTAACGGTAACATTTTGATGTTTCTGGAAGAAAACAACAAAATAATCGGAATTGGGCTTGCGAGTAGCGGTTGAATATCATAAAATGCGCGCCCTTAATTACAGGATTCCAAAAGAGTACGTCTGGTAGATATTATTTATCGATGTGTTCTACGAAGAATTTTATAACAATAGTCAGTATCTATTTACAGAATTAACTATTTCAAGTAGCTAATCTGTAGATATATACCCAAGAGACGGAGAGAATTTCGCTATGTACGCGGTGATTCAGAGTGGTGGTAAGCAACACCGAGTATCAGAAGGCCAAGTTGTTCGCCTGGAAAAGATTGACGCCGAAAAAGGCGCTAACATTGATTTTGATAAAATATTAATGGTAGGTGAAGGTGCTGATCTAGCTTTAGGTGCGCCGTATCTTGAAGGTGCTAAGGTATCTGGTGAAGTTGTTGAACACGGTCGTGGTAAGAAAGTCAAGATCGTAAAATTCAGACGTCGTAAGCATCATCGTAAGCAGATGGGCCATCGTCAATGGTTTACTGAAGTGAAAATTACTGGTATCGCTAAGTAATTTCATTTGAAATAATTCTGGAGAGATAAAATGGCACATAAGAAAGCTGGTGGTAGTACCCGTAACGGTCGCGATTCCGAATCTAAACGACTGGGTGTGAAGCGTTTCGGTGGTGAGCAGGTCAATGCTGGTAGCATTATTGTTCGTCAACGTGGAACTTCTTTTCATGCTGGAGCAAACGTAGGTATTGGGCGTGATCATACGCTTTTTGCTAAAGCCGATGGTGAAGTAAAATTTGAAGTTAAAGGTTTACGTAACCGACGCACAGTGAGTATTGTTACTCACTAAAAGCGATAAAAAATGTCACTCAGGGTATAACTTGTATTATATTCTCTGGTGTTACATTTTTAGACTGTTTTAATAAAAAGCCCCGAAAAATTCGGGGCTTTTTTGCTATTTGAATATTTGCTATTTAGATACTTGCTATTTGAATATTTACTATTTAAATATAAGTTATACCTTATGCCTGACCTGTCTCGCAATTGACGTATTCTGTTAATTGTCTGGTAAGGTTATAACGCGGCTCTTTTAGAGTTGAAAGTTAAACCGTTATAGACTAATTCTTTATTGTTTGTTTTTGTCCTGAAATCATTTTTTAAATCAGCAGGTCCTGCATGAAGTTCGTTGATGAAGTTAATATAAAAGTTAAAGCTGGAAACGGTGGAAGTGGCTTGTGCAGTTTCAGGCGAGAAAAATACATCCCTAAAGGTGGCCCTGATGGCGGAGACGGCGGAGATGGGGGTAATGTTTACTTGCAGGCAGATAGTGAGTTAAATACCCTGGTTGACTACCGTTATGTTCGATTTTATGGCGCTGAGAACGGGGAAAAAGGTGGTCCTAAAAACTGCACAGGTGCGGGCGGTAACGATCTTATTCTACGAGTGCCTGTTGGCACACGTGTTATTAATATCGAAACGGATGAACAGATTGGCGATCTGGAGCTGACAACTGAAAAACTATTGGTTGCACAAGGTGGCTTTCACGGGTTAGGCAACACTCGCTTTAAAAGCAGTGTTAACCGAGCACCACGACAAACCTCTAAAGGTTCAGAAGGAGAGTTCAGACAGCTTAAACTTGAGCTGAGAGTGCTAGCCGATGTCGGCCTGTTGGGCTTGCCTAATGCCGGAAAATCAACTTTTATTCGTAGCGTCTCGGCTGCCACACCTAAAGTAGCAGATTACCCTTTTACGACACTTATTCCTAATCTCGGTGTTGTGGCTCCTGAGCCACACCGAAGCTTCGTTATTGCCGATATTCCCGGGGTTATCGAAGGGGCCGCTGACGGGGCTGGACTGGGCGTTCGTTTTTTAAAACATTTATCCCGAACACGGCTGTTGCTTCATCTGGTTGATTTAAGACCATTTGACGAATCTGATCCTTTGACCAATATTAATTCGATACATGCCGAGTTAAAAAAATACTCTGATGAGCATCAGAGTCGTTTAATGGATAAAGAAATCTGGCTGGTTTTCAATAAGTGTGATTTATTATTAGAAGATGAATTAGAGGAAGCAAAAGCGACTATTCTCAGTGCACTTGACTGGAAGGGGCCTCACTATGTTATTTCAGGGCTGGAAGGCAAGGGCACAAAGAAACTTTGCTTCGATATTTTAGAGCATATTGAGGCCAGAAATATTGAAGAGGCTGAGTTAATTAAGCCTGGGGATACTGAGAGCTAATCCTGATTTGCGTTGTCGATAACCATATTTATCGACAACCATAAAAAAACCCGCAAAAATGCGGGTTTTTTTATGCTTAGCAGGTCGTTATCTAATGATTACGCCATAGCCTTAATTTTTGCGTTAAAGCGGCTTTTATGACGAGCGGCTTTATTAGCGTGAATTAAACCTTTACCTGCAGCAACGTCAATAACAGACACAGCTGTCTTGTATGCTGCTTCTGCTGCGGCTTTGTCGCCAGAAGCGATAGCAGCAATAACTTTTTTCATGTATGTACGCATCATCGAACGACGGCTAGCGTTATGCTTGCGGCGACCTTCGGCCTGACGTGCACGCTTTTTTGCGGATTTAATGTTAGCCAAGGCTTTGCTCCTGAAATCTAGGCTTAAAAATAAGGTGCAGGAATATACATGTTTTTTAACTGGATATCAAGTTGAAAATCTCTGGAATAAGTTACTTTTGTTTTACAAAGCCAGGAAAAGGGCTTGCTCTATTAAACTTTGGGTTATATTGATGCTGCATTGGTCATTTGGCAGGAGGTTTGGTCGATTCTGCAAATGCTGTAACAATCAATTGACTGGCGACTTTAGCCTGGTTAATCTAAACGCGATTTTTTGCGCCAACTTTATAGAATTTCACAGGAAAATAGCTCTGTTGGAAGAGTTGTCCGAGTCATTTTAATACGAGTCGATATTATACGGATTTAAGATCCGGTTAGTTAATAAGAAGATGTAGGAGTTATCGTTGGCAAAACAATTGTTAAAATCTGGAATAATTGTCAGTACGATGACATTGCTTTCACGACTCCTGGGGCTGGTTCGTGATATTGTGATGGCTAATTTTCTTGGGGCGACCTGGGTTACCGATGTTTTTCTGGTTGCACAGAAGATTCCAAACTTTTTGAGGCGATTATTTGCTGAGGGAGCTTTTTCGCAGGCGTTTATACCCGTTTTATCTGAGTACCAGTCAAATCGAGATATTCAGGAAGTTAAAAAGTTGATTGCTGAGACCGCCGGTACATTGGCCGTAGTGCTTTCCGTGGTTGCTGTTATAGGGATTTTAGGTTCTCCTGTGTTGGTAATGATGTTTGGTCCGGGGTTTATCGGTAAAAGTCATGAATTCGAGCTTGCTTCATTGTTACTTAAGATTACGTTTCCGTATATATTATTCATATCCTTAACCGCTTTTTGCGGCTCAGTGCTAAACAGTATCGGTCGCTTTGCTGTTCCAGCTTTTACCCCGGTATTACTTAATCTTTCCATTATTTCAGCAGCAATAGTTGTTTCACCAGCAGCGCCAGATAAAACTGCAACAGCACTTGCCTGGGGAGTATTTGTTGCCGGGATAGCTCAATTTTTGTTTCAGCTACCTTTTTTGTGGCGTGAGAAACTACTGGTTAAACCGAGCTGGGGTTGGAAATCAACGGGCGTTCAGAAAATTTTAGTATTAATGGGGCCCGCATTATTTGGTGTGTCGGTTGCTCAGATTAACCTGCTGCTGGATACGGTTATTGCATCTTTTCTTGAAAAAGATGGAAGCATTACCTGGCTGTATTATTCTGACCGCATGTTAGAGTTCCCTTTAGGAATTTTCGCAATCGCAATTTCAACGGTTATTTTGCCTTCTTTGTCTCGCCAGCATGCAAAAAAGGATGTTAAAGAGTTTAATCAAACCTTAAACTGGGGGCTTCGCCTTGTATTTTTGATTGGTTTGCCTGCAACCATCGGTTTATTTATGATGGCTGAGCCTATTATTCTGACAGTATTTCAACATGGCGAATATTCCTTGTTATCTGCCTATTACACATCGCTAAGCTTGAAAGCTTACATTATCGGGCTATTGGGTTTTATGCTGATAAAAGTGTTGGCGACCGGTTTCTTTTCCCGGCAGGATACTAAAACCCCGGTAAAAATCGGTATTTTTGCTATGGCGGTAAATATGCTGTTCAATCTTTTGCTGTTTGTGCCTCTGGAGCACGTTGGACTAGCTCTGGCAACCGCTATATCGGCGATCGTGAATGCCAGTTTACTTTTTTACAATTTACGCAAATCTGCGGTATTTATTGCTGATGGTTGTTGGAAAAGCTGGTTCGCAAAGTTGTTTGTAGCAAACCTGGTATTAATTGCTTTCATCTACTTTTTTATGGTACCGATTGAGAGTTGGAAAACGTGGGGCCTGATTGATAGAGCGACAAATATGGCTTTCCTGGTTGTTGGTTCAGTGTTTGTCTATCTTGTCAGTTTGTTTCTATTGCGTGTCAAGTTAAGTGACTTAAGGTATGACTAATTGTCTGGGTTGTGGCAAATGAAGCTTGAGAACCGGTTAATTCGGTCTGGTATTAGTCGATATTCGGATAAGCAGATAATAATCTGACTTTAAAGTCTATCGGCGAACCCCTACTGTGTTATATAATCCTGCGTTTTTGCAGGGCTTGTTCAGGGCATTCATGGAATTAATCAGGGGGTTAGCTAACCTTCAACAACAAATAACCGCTTGTGTGGCGACCATTGGCAATTTTGATGGTATTCACCTGGGTCATAGTGCTATTGTCAGGAGAGTGATTGACAAGGCTAATGAGTTGGGATTGTCTTCTTATGTTTTGTTATTTGAACCTCATCCGAAAGAGTTTTTTCTAAAAGACAAATGCCCTCCAAGGTTGACCTGCTTTCGTGAGAAGTACTCGCAGTTGGAAACTATTGGGATAGACAAGTTGATTGTGCTTCAGTTTAATCAGTCAATACGCGAAATGAAAGCACAGGATTTTATTGATGCTATTTTGATTGATAAGCTCAGAGTCAGGCATCTGGTGGTTGGTGATGATTTTCATTTTGGACATAAGCGTCAGGGTAATTTTAAATTATTAGAAGAGAAGGCTGGTAAGCAATATTCGCTAGAACCCACTCCAAGTGTTGTTATTAACAAGGAACGTGTCAGCAGCACGCTAATAAGAGATGCATTAGCGGGAAGACAACTGAAAAAGGCAGAAAAAATGCTGGGTCGTCGCTATTCTATGACCGGGCGAGTCGGGTATGGTAATCAGCTGGGTCGCCAACTTAATTTTCCAACGGCTAATGTTGCTGTTAAACGCAAAAAAATTCCGTTAAGCGGTGTGTTTCTGGTTAAGTGTTATTGGTCCGTCAGTGGCGTTATGAGTAGCGCCTGGGGGGCTGCTAATTGCGGTTCCAGGCCAACGGTTGATGGCCATGTTGAAAAGCTGGAAGTCCATCTTCTGGGTGTTAACCAGGATCTATATGGGATAGACTTGACGGTCGAATTCTGGGATTTTATACGAGAAGAGCAAAAATTTAATGATGTAACCGCATTGAAGTTACAGATTAGCAAAGATATTGTGCGAGCAGAGCATTTAATTCAAGAATATGGTAGTTAGTAATAAAAAGCTGGTAGCAGAAAGTTTAGAAACAGAACGCCTGGAACGACTTAATTAAACGTGATATTTAAATTGAATTTTGGAAATAAAAATGACAGATTACAAACCCACTCTTAACCTGCCGGATACTCGTTTTCCTATGCGGGGTAATCTGGCTCAAAATGAGCCGAAGCTATTAGCACAGTGGACTAAAGACGGTTTGTATCAGAAAATCAGAGAGGCTTGTGCCGGTCGCCCTAAATTCACATTACATGATGGTCCTCCCTATGCGAATGGTGACATTCACATAGGGCACGCGGTTAACAAGATTCTGAAAGACTTTGTCGTAAAAAGCAAAACGCTCAGTGGTTTCGATGCACCGTATGTTCCCGGTTGGGATTGTCATGGGTTACCCATTGAGCATCGAGTAGAGAAAAAAATTGGCAAAGCGGGTGTTAAAGTACCTTTTGCGGATTTTCGGGAGAAATGCCGGGAATATGCTGCAAAACAGGTTGAAGGACAAAAGAAAGACTTTATTCGTCTTGGCGTTCTGGGTGACTGGAATAACCCTTACCGAACAATGAACTTTGAATTTGAAGCCGATATTATCCGTTCGTTAGCAAAAATTGTTGATAACGGCCATTTACATCGAGGATTCAAACCCGTTTACTGGAGTGTCGTTGGCGGCTCTGCATTAGCAGAAGCGGAAGTTGAGTATCAGGATAAAACTTCTTTTTCAATTGATGTTCGTTATTCACCGGTTAATGAGTCGGAACTATCAGCGTTATTTACTGCTACCGGAAGTGATTTGGGTGAGGGACCCATTTCTGTTGTTATCTGGACAACGACCCCCTGGACGTTACCGGCCAGCCAGGCTGTTTCTGTCCATGAAGAATTAGAATATGCCCTGGTAGAAATGGATGCCAGCAGTGAATCTGACTCACGTTTTGGTATTGGTAAAGAACGAGTTGTTCTTGCTGCCCAAATGGTTGAAGATATCATGCAACGCTGGGATATCTCTGATTATCGTGTGGTTGCGACCACGTCGGGTAAAAACCTGGATGGTATCAAGTTGAACCATCCATTTGCCGATCGAGAGCTGCCTGTTATTCTGGGTGAGCATGTAACAACTGAAGCGGGAACAGGGTTGGTTCACACCGCACCGGATCATGGTGTGGATGACTTTGTGGTCGGAAAAAGTAACGGAATTGGTACGCTTAATTATGTGGGTGCAAATGGTGTTTATTCAGAACGAACCCCGTTTTTTGCTGGACAGCATGTTTATAAAGTTGATGAACCTGTATGTGATTTACTCGTAGAAAAAGGACGTCTGGTGCGTTTAAGTAAATTACGTCATAGTTATCCTCATTGCTGGAGAACAAAAACCCCATTAATCTTTCGTGCCACACCACAATGGTTTATTTCAATGGAGCAAAATGGGTTACGTGATAAGGCAATGAGTGCCATTCAGAATGTTGACTGGATCCCTGACTGGGGGAAGGCTCGCATCGAAGGCATGGTTGATGGTCGCCCTGACTGGTGTATATCACGGCAGAGAACCTGGGGGGTGCCACTGAGCCTGATCGTGCACAAAGAAACCGAAGAACTTCATCCGCGTGCGTCTGAGTTAATGGAAAAAGTGGCCTTACGTGTTGAAGAAAAAGGTTTGCAGGCCTGGTTTGATATGCCTCTGGAAGATCTTATTGGTGATGAGGCAAAAGATTATTTGAAAATTGAGGATACGCTTGATGTCTGGTTTGACTCTGGTGTGACCCATGCTTGTGTTCTTGAACGTGATGAGCTGCTGAACGAACCTGCAGATCTATATCTTGAGGGTTCTGATCAGCATCGAGGCTGGTTTCAGTCATCACTGTTAACTGGGCTTGCGATGAACGGACATGCTCCTTACAAAGCCGTGTTGACTCATGGGTTTACGGTGGATGCAAAAGGCGAAAAAATGTCAAAGTCCATTGGTAATGTTGTTGCTCCGCAGGATGTTATTAACAAGCTGGGCGCTGACATTCTTCGATTGTGGGTTGCATCAACTGATTATCGAAGTGAAATGACAGTGTCTGATGAAATACTGAACCGTACAGCAGACAGATATAGAAAAATGCGGAATACGGCTCGTTTTTTCCTGGCAAACCTTAATGGCTTTAATCCTGAAACGGATCTGATTAAACCAGAAGATATGTTGCCACTTGATCGTTGGGCCGTTGCCAAAACGCTGGAAACACAAAATGAACTTAAAAGTTCTTTTTCTGACTATAATTTTCTGCTGGCAACACAGGCGATGCATCATTTCTGTGCTTTTGAAATGGGTAGTTTTTACCTGGATATTATTAAAGATCGCCAATATACCGCCAAAACAGGCTCTCTGGCTCACAAATCTTGTCAAACCGCGCTTTATCACATTATTCAGGCTGTATGCCGCTGGTTTATGCCGGTTCTTTCTTTTACCGCCCAGGAAATCTGGAAACAGATCCCTGGAATTGATGAAGATTCCATTTTCTGGGAAACCTGGTATGAAGGATTGTTTGAAGCCGATGTTAATTCCAGAATAAATTCTCAGGACTGGAAAACAATTGATGCGGTAAAAACAGAGAGTAATAAGCAGATAGAAGTCATGCGAAAAAGTAATAGTATTGGTTCTTCTCTAGAGGCGGAAGTCACGCTGTATGTGAATGATGAGCTGGCGGATGTTCTGGAGAAACTTGAAGACGAACTACGTTTTGTATTAATCACCTCTCAGGCTAAAGTCGTCCGTGCAGAAGGTGGGGAGAAAACAGAGCTGGAGGGACTCGGTTTACATATTCTGGCTTCGGAGCAGGAAAAATGTGACCGCTGTTGGCATCGACGTGAAGATGTAGGACAAAATACCAGTCATCCAGCACTTTGTGGCCGATGTGTAACCAATGTCGATGGAAATGGGGAGTTAAGAAAGTATGCCTAGAGACCAAAATTCTTTTTTCATGGCTAATCGAGGACTATCAATATGAAACAGAAGCTCCCATTATTGCAGTCTGGATTTTGGTGGATGTGGCTTACTGTCATTTTAGTGCTTGTTGATCAGGTAACCAAGCATCTGGCTGTATTTTATATTCAGACTCACGAAGTGATTGAAGTCATGCCATTTTTTAATCTGGTGATTCGTTACAACCCTGGTGCCGCTTTTTCATTTTTAGCCGATGCTGGTGGTTGGCAGCACTATTTTTTCAGTGGGATCTCCATTGTTGTTAGTGCAGGTATTATTTACTGGATGACGATTACACCGGTAAAAAATCGTTTGCTCAGCTTGTCATTAGCGCTGATCCTGGCTGGAGCACTGGGTAATTTATATGATCGGCTAACTATTGGTGAGGTTGTTGATTTTATTGACTGGCACAACGGAGAACATCACTGGCCAGCTTTTAATATTGCAGATAGTGTCATTATGCTTGGAGCAGCGATGATGCTGATTGAGAGTTTTATTTCCTCAAAAGAGAAAGAGAATGACTGAAGTTGTATCGAGCCATAGTCGTGTTTTAGCTGACGTTACGGTTAAATTAAAAGATGGTAGTGTGGCTGATAGCACATTGGCGTCAGGTAAGCCGAGCTGGCTTGTTATGGGAGACGGTAGTTTTAGCGATGCTTTTGAGTCTCAACTTTTTGGGGCGCAATCAGGACAGGAATTGAGTTTTGAATTGTCGGCGGTTGATGCGTTTGGTGAGACAGAGCCAGACAAAATACATTTTATGGACATCAGTCAGTTTCCACAAGATATCAAGCTTGAAAAGGGGGCAATTGTTGCATTTAATCAGGCTAACGGGGAGCAGCTGCCTGGCATTATTCGTGACGTAACTGGTGCCTCGGTAAAAGTTGATTTTAACCATCCGCTCGCAGGTCAGGATATAATTTTTGAATTAATTATAAAAGAAGTCGTTGCCAGCTAATCAGGTTAGTTTCGCTTTAGAATATAAAATTGTTTATGTGAGATGATCAGATAATGAAAATTGTAGTTGCTAATCCCAGAGGTTTTTGTGCGGGTGTTGACAGGGCTATTGAAATAGTTAATCGAGCTATCGATTTGTTTGGTGCTCCTATTTATGTAAAACATGAAGTCGTACATAATAAATTTGTCGTTGATAATCTTAAAAAGAAAGGCGCTATTTTTATTGAAGATCTTTCTGATGTGCCACAAGGTAGCACGCTAATCTACAGTGCTCATGGTGTTTCTCAGGCGGTAAAAAAAGAGGCTAAAGCTAGAAAGTTTAAAGTGTTTGATGCCACATGTCCTTTAGTAACAAAAGTTCATATGGAAGTTTTCAGAAAAAGTAAAAATGCCGAAGAAGGTATATTGATAGGCCATAAAGGCCATCCTGAAGTAGAAGGGACTATGGGACAGTATGCTAATGAAAAAGGCGGTATGTATCTGGTTGAAAATATTCACGATATTAACGCGCTTAAAGTAAAAAATCCTGATCGTCTTTTTTATGTTTCACAAACAACACTTTCTGTTGATGAAACCAGAGAGCTTATCCAAGCCTTAAAAAATAAGTTTCCATTAATTTGTGGTCCCAGAAAGGACGATATTTGTTATGCGACACAAAATCGCCAGGACGCTGTGAAAACACTTTCACAAAGCTCCAGTGTTGTTCTTGTTGTTGGTAGTCAGAATAGTTCCAATTCAAACCGGTTAAAAGAGTTGGCCGAGAAGCAGGGAAGCCGGGCTTATCTCATTGATAATGCAGATGAAATTAAAGAAAGTTGGCTTAAAAACGTAAATAGTGTTGGTGTAACTGCGGGTGCTTCTGCGCCTGAGGTGCTTGTTGAAAATGTCCTGCAAAAGCTTAAATCTATCGGTGGGGAAATGGAAGACTTTCCGACAGAAAATACTGAAAATATGTATTTTCCGGTACCTGTTGAGTTACGTTAATTCTGAAGTAGGTTCAGCTTGGGTATATATGCTTTCATTATCTAATAGAGCTTTTTAATATTGCCATTAAAAAAGCCTGGTTCCTATATCTGTTATTTTTTGTCCATTCATCTATTTAAAGATTGCATTTGTCAGACGTAAGTTGCGTATTTTTTCTTTTGAGACATTATTAATTTAGAAACTTTTTTTGATTCGGAAAAATAGTCACTTTACTAGCAACTCAAGAAATGTAGTTGAATAGTAAATTTTTGCTTATCAACTAAAGTTGCTAGAAGTTAAATGAATGAGAAATACTTGAAGTAACGTCAAATAAATCAGAGGGAACTGAAAAACATCATAGTCTGGTGTATGAATAAGTTAATTTAAGTTTTGAAAAATCAGTTTTTTAACTGGGAGTTCAAAATAATGATTGAAGTAAGTTTTAAACGACAAAATGGCGTGTCGTTAATTGAAATTCTTGTCACTATCCTTATTTTAGGAATAGGCTTGTTGGGCGTTGCATCGCTACAAGTTTCAAGTATTGCAAGTAATCAGGAAGGATTTTATACCTCTCAGGCAACATCGATTGCCGAAGCTACCTCATCGCGGATCAGAAGTGCAAAAATGATTACGATGGTACCGGATTCAACGGTCGACTATGCTACTTTTCTGGCCAACTATGTTGTAGTTGGAGAGCTGAGCTGTACGACAGCGCCGACTTCAATGTGCAAAAGTATTGGCGGAAGTTCTCCTGATAATTGTGGTTTTACCGAAATGGCATTATTCGAGCAGTGGGAAGCCTGTTCAATAGCGGAAGCTACTTTACCAGAAGGAAAAGTTAGAATTGTCAGTACAGGAGACCGGTTGTCGATTATTGTTGACTGGAGTTCTGCTTCAGAAAGAAAAGATCTTGGAACAAAAAAAATAGTCAATCAAAATTGTGCGGCTATTACCGGGAGTAGCGAAAGAAACTGCGTTATGTTGGAGGTTGTGCCATGAATATTTTTGAAATGAGAGATAAGAATGAGTGGCGTTCAAAAGCGGGATCTCTGGCCTTTGCAAAACAATCTGGCTTCACTCTTATCGAATTAATGATTGCAGGTGTTCTTGGATTGCTTTTAATCGGTGGGGTGATTCAACTTTTTTCAGGCTCCAGAGATGTGCATAGCATGCAGGAGCAACTTGCATCACTTCAGGAAAATGGTCGCTTTGCCTTGTCTATTCTGGATGAACAAATTCGTATGGGAGGCTGGACTGAGTTGGAATCTTCTCCGCAGGCTATTGACATTAGCAGTTCAACTGACGGGGTCAATGATTCGTTAGTTGTATCATATCGTGTTGCATCTGGAAGTGCTGATAATCTTGACTGTAATGGTAACTTAGTGACAGGTGGATTAATTAGAAATACTTTTTCCGTTAACGCTGGAAATCTTCAATGTCAGGGAAATGGTGGTGGGGCGGCGCAAATACTCGTATCAAATGTAGAGTCATTTCAAGTGCTTTATGGAGTCGAAACAGATGGTACTTGTCCGGATGGTGTTGTTAACAGTTACATAAATCAAACGACTGTTCAGAATACAAATCTTGCTGCTAATATTTTATCGGTACAAGTCGCTATTTTGCTGAGTAGTGATATAGATGTATTGCTGGAATCCAAAGCAGGTAATTACACATTTCTTGACCAACAATTAGCGATAGCGGCAGATAAAAAATCAAGACGATTATTTCAACAAACAATTTTTATTCCAAATGCCGTTTTCAGAACCGTTGGTACGCCAGAGGCTGTTATTGAATGTATGATTTCAAAAGTTTAGGAGTTCGTATGTCTGATCTAGCATGCAAGTTAATACGAGTTAGTTGCAAGTGTAAAACAACGCAGCGTTGCAAGAGAATGCAAATTAGTTGTCGAGATACAAAAATTGGAAATACAGAAAGTGGAGCCGCATTATTTGTGAGTCTGATCATGTTGATCTTGCTGACTATTATCGGTTTATCTTCTTCTCAACGAAGTAGCTTACAAGAAAGAATGGCGGCAAACTATCATTTGTCTAATGTGGCTTTTAACTCAGCTGAAAGTGCAATAGGCGGATTTGTAAGAGAGGCGACAGTCGGTAATAAATTACTCTCTTCGCACATATTATCAAAGTTACGACTTCAGGGAAGTGTCAATGATCAGTGTTTTGATAAAAATGGAAGTCGAACTGATTGTGATGGGACTGTATTCATGGATAGTGATCGTTCCAGTATCATTACTGCTGAAATGGACGCTCAGGTTGTGGATGATTGTAATGTGATCATGTGTAGTGGTTTTAGTTTAAGTGGAACTAATGCCGGTTCAATTGGCTGTCGGATTTTTAAAGTGGATGGAACAGGGACTGTTGCTTCAAGATCTGTTGTCAATTCCTTCTGGGCCTATGAAGTTTCTGTTTGTGCAAATTAAAAAACTGTTTTAACTTGAGGTATGGCAATGCGCAATTATATTCAGCCAGCGAAGCTTGTTCTTTTCGCAGTAATGCAGAGTTTATTGATTTTAAACACCGCCTGGGCAGATGATACAGAAGTCTTTTTTGGTGGCGCTGCAACGTCTACCAATAGCAATCCAAATATTTTATTTGTGTTTGACACTTCGGGAAGTATGAGTAGTACGCAATCGTTTACTGAACTTGATGCGAATGGAAATCCGGTAACTGTCAGGCAGAGTAGAATTGGCATTTTACAGGATGTAATGTCAGAGGTCTTATCTTCGCAAACCGGCGTTAATATGGGGCTGGCCAGATTTAGTGTGCCAGGTGGTCCTATTTTATATCCGGTTACTGATCCTGATGAACCCGCTGATCCGATTGTTTTAAGAAGTTTAAGTGATGCCAACGATGATGCGGCTCAATCAGGCAACAAAGTGACTCTGGATGATGATTATTTAAATCCAAAGTTAATTGCCAAAAATGGAATAGTTGCCTTTCGATTTAAAGATGTTGATGTGCCTCAGGGGGCCATTATTAACAAAGCAACTTTGTTATTTTCAACAGATAGCGATTCCCCTGATTTAACAACGGCATTTGAAATATACGCAGAAATAGTCCCCAGTGCTGCAGCTTTTACTGCGACCAATGACAATTTATCTTCCAGGATTTCTGGCAAATCGGTTACCTGGAACCCTGGCGCATGGGATGCAGAACCGATTGTTGATCCAGCCAATGATCCACCAACAACATTTGAGTCTGATGACCTGTCATCAGTCATACAGCAGGTTGTTAATTTAAAAGGTGCAACGTTATCGGACCCGGCAGGTTGGTGTGGTGGTAATGATTTGGTTATTTTGCTTAAAAAGCTTGATAATACTTCTAGGTCTATTATTGCATATGATAAGAGCCCTGATTTTTCAACTAAACTGAGAATTGATTTTGATGCCAACATTCCCACTGGTGAGTTTGGTTGTTATGCAAATACGATAGTGAGCCAGGTTTCAGACAGGTATGAAGATTCAGAAAGTGGAATTGGAGGTAGCAGGAGCACCGACCTGGATTTTTACAAAGATACTTATTATAAGGATAATAACAAATCCGTTGCTCTCAGTTTTATTGACGTGGCTGTGCCTCAGGGCGCTAGAGTAACAAGTGCAACGCTGAATTTTGTTGCGAGAAGTTCGTCTTCTGGTGCAGCAAAAACAGTGATTCATGCGGTTAACAGTGCAAGCCCGCCAATTGATAACACGGTACATTCTTTACCGGATAGTAAATTAACCAGTGGTGTGGTCTGGGATATAGAGAGTTGGGCATATGGTGTTCCATATAGTAGCGTCGATATTTCTTCTGTTGTGAATAGTGTTGTTAATCTCGCCGGGTGGACTGAAACGAGTAATATGTCTTTTCTCTTGAAGGGTTCATCTGGAACGAGAGCCGCTTATAGTTATGATGGGTCGCGCTCTCGTTCTCCTATTCTTGAAGTCACCTATACCGGAAAATATAAAGCTAGCGCAGCAACAAAAAGAGATGCAATGATCGCAACGGTAGAGGATTTTAAAGCGACTGGAAATACACCAATCAGTGATACCATTGCTGAAGCTGGGTTGTATTTTAAAGGTGAGTCAGTTCTCTATGGAAGAGAAAGAGGTAATCCGACAAAACGAGATAATCGTATCAGTCATATTGATTCGGTCACTTCTGGTTTGATCAGTCGTCCCGCAGGATGTTCCGAATCAAATCCCAGTGCAACCATTTGTAAGTCAGAAGCTTATATTGGAAGTGCTGATTATAAAACACCCATTAAAGATGCTTGCCAGGCAAACCATATTATTTTGTTAACCGATGGTGCACCGACGTCTCATGATAAGAGAACCAATTCAATTTATGAAACATGGACCAAAGAGTTAACTGGAAAAACGGGAACTTGCAAAACCAATGATAGCGGTAAAGATTGTACTATACAAATGGCAGGGCTTTTTAAAAATAATGATGTTTTGCTAGCAACACTAGAAAAAGAAAAAATCACGACTCACACCATAGGTTTTTATTCTGATCAGGAATTTTTACAATCTGTTGCTAATGCTGGCGGTGGAAAGTATGTAACGGCATTCAGTAAGCAGGATTTATTTAATGCGATTAATGAAATTGTTGACTCAATACTGGATGTAAATACGACTTTTGTTTCTGCGGGTGTTACGGTCAACCAATATAATCGTTTAACTCATAATGATGAGTTATATTTTTCATTATTTACTCCTTCCTCAGAGACGGTCTGGCCGGGAAATTTAAAACGATATAAGTTACTTGACGGAGATATTGTTGATGTTAACAGTGTTGATGCAATTAATCTGAATGGTGAATTTGATGAAGCTTCGAAAAGCTGGTGGTCGGCTGGCGTTGATGGTAATGATGTTTCTAAAGGTGGTGTTGCAGAGTTTTTAACAAATAATCGACTTGTTTTTACTGATATTGCGAGTAATGATCTCAGCACAATTACCAATCGAGTAAATAAAGATAATACAGCTATAACCGCTGCAATGGTCAGTGCTACCAGCTCATCAGATAGAGAGAAAATTTTAAGGTGGGTTGTTGGTGAAAATGTCAATGATACCAAAAATCCAACGCTAGCAAGACAAAAACTGGGTGATCCGCTTCATTCACAACCTACCTTGTTAATTTATAAAACGGGTACATCCACTTATCGTTCGTCAGTGTATGTTGGAACTAATGAAGGTTTTTTACATTCGTTTGATTCAGTTACTGGTACGGAAAACTGGTCATACATACCACAAGAATTATTATCTCGTCTGTCTGAAGTTCAAAAAGATACTATCGGCGCACACTCTTATGGGTTAGATGGCACCGTTACTTTATACATTGAAAATGATGATGTTGAACCGGGGGTTGTTAATACCGGTGAAAGAGCGATTTTATATATTGGAATGCGGCGAGGGGGCTCAACTTATTTTGCGCTTGATGTAACTGATTATGCTAAACCTAAATTATTATTCCGGATTGATCCGAGCGTCACTGGTTATAGTGATCTTGGGCAGAGCTGGTCAAAACCCGTGATTAAAAAGATGAAAATCACAGGGCATGAAACGGTCATGATATTTGGTGGTGGCTATAGTATTGTCCAGGATGAGGCTGCAACCCTGTCTAAAACTGATGTTATAGGAAAAAATATTTATATTGCTGACGCGTTTACTGGAAAACTGTTGTGGAATATTGCTGATGCCGTAGATGCAAGTGGTGTAACCGGCTCAAGCGCCGGAAGCCTGTCTTCAATCAATAGTGTTCCCAATGAAGTTACGGCATTTGATTTAGATAGTGATGATTATATCGATCACTTTTATGCGACAGATACCAAAGCACAGGTGTTTCGTTTTGACATCAATTACGATACAGCAAAAATAACGGGTGGGCGTGTTGCACATATGCAAAATTTTCTTACCGCAGAAGAAAATAGACGATTTTATAATTCTCCTGATATCTCGTTAATTCGTGCGGACGACACTTTCATATCGATTGCGATTGGCTCTGGCTATCGAGCGCATCCGTTGGATACAACGGTTACAGATCACTTTTTTATGATTAAGGATAAAGGGGTATTAGATGGCGTTTTTGATATGGATGCAAATACCAGTGACCTGGTAGATGTGACTAATCTTGTCGGGGATGCTGACACTGATGGCTTTTCAGATGCGGGCGCACTGATTAATAGTAAAACCTCGCCGAAGAAAGGCTGGTATATCTCTTTTGCTAATAAAGGAGAAAAAGTGATATCTGATTCGATAACTTTTAATAATGCGGTAATTTTCACGACTTATACACCGCCGGGTTCATTAACAGTTAATTGCAATGCGATTGCAGGTACCTCTCAACTGTATGGAATGAATGTAGTGGATGGTAACCCTTTTGTTGATACTAACTTTGATGGATTATTGACTGCAGTGGATCGGTCCGCAGTATTAACAACCTCTGGAATTGCCCCGCAACCTCAGGTGTTGTTTGAGGAAACGAGTACTGGGGTGAAACCTCGATTATGTGTTGGAAATCAATGTAGTATGGAGGCTTTTTTACCCAAAATACCAGAGAGTATTATGGGCATTAAATGGAAACATAATTAGTCATTTTAAGATTTAGACGACGCTGAAGCAGTAAGTAAACCTGCTCAAGCATGGCTGTTACCTGGACTAATAATTGCCCTCGAACTGGCCGAGTTGAACAAATTGATTAACTTGCCAGATATAGATGGTTGCTGGACTACCCATTTTATTTTCTATGAAAACATATTTTGGAGGTTGATTTAACTTTTTTTGAGTAATTAACTGAGCTTCCTGAGTAGTCATGAGCTCCAGATGGGTTTCCCTGGGAAATGATTTGTAGCTTTTAACGATTGAGAGTCGATGGGAGCCGGGCATTGACAGATAAGCCAGCAAGTAATGCTGATGGTTTTTTACAACAATGCCCAGCCAGTCTTTTTGATGATCACCATTAAAGTCCTGTTCCAGTTGCCATGGGCATAATATTTCAAATTCAGTCATTCTCTCTTGTAACTCAAAATCAGGAGTTCTGGCGGGGAGTCTATATTGAGATTTATCAAGAAAGGAGTATTTATTGTACAGTTTTGATTCACAACCGGTAAGCTCTCCCCTGGTTTCATGGTGGGTTAAGGCCAGCAATGTAATAGCGATGAGTTTTAATGTGCGCATAACAGGAACCCTTCGTTTTTAAAGTGTTTTGTCGAGTATAGGATAGTCAGTGAAGATTGAGCCAGACAGTCTTGTCCTGCAGTGCGAATGATCGTACTAATTCAGATATTTATAACTAATACCAATACTGCCGTAGAGTCCTTATAAATGCTTGTTCTAATGTGAAAGCAGTCACATTAAGATCAAAATCTGTTCCGCTTATCTATCAAAGCCACACAAATATCGGAATTTGGTTGGTAAATGGTTATTATAGAGTAATAGTATCACTCAGCTCAGGAGAATCGAGCGTTATGAATCAGTCCGTTAACGCAGAAAGTGTGAAATTAATGAAAGTAAGCCACTCAAAGTCCAAAATTAGAAACCTGCATAAACCTGTCAGGGCTAATGGCGAACTTGATAATATGGGTTTATCGGGTAAATTTAAAGGGTTTACCCTGCTGGAGCTTATGGTAACTCTGGTAATTGCAGGTATTCTGGCATCGCTGGCATTACCGATGTTCACCAGCACATTAGCACGGTCTCGACTTACCTCCCATGCCAACCTGATGATTGGAGCGCTTAATTATGCACGTTCTGAAGCTGTGAATTTAAACCAGGACGTAACAATCACTATTAACGCTTCCGGTTGGGAAGTTGAAGATGCAGGCTCAAATACATTAAAAAAATATAGTCCTCCTTCGCAAGATATATTAACTACCGCTTCCAGTGCATCAATTACCTATGCTTCTACTGGATTTCAGACGGTAGCAACCAGTAAAACAATTACTTTTTGTGATCCTGATAAAAATGGTCGTCAGGTGAGTGTTGCGGTAAGTGGTAGTGTCTCTGTGAGCACTATTACTTGTCCTTAGTGAAGATGACTGTCTTACGTACAGTTTTGTAAGGTTGAAGAAATCAGAGCGAAATAATGATTAACGGTATTACCAAATGATAAGAAAACTAAATTTGAATAAACAGAGCGGTGTTTCACTGATTGAAATATTAGTGACAACGTTGATTCTTGGCATTGGGTTGTTAGGCGTCGCGGCACTTCAGGTGTCGAGCATCTCTGGTAATCAGGAAGGTTTTTATACCTCACAGGCCACTTCAATTGCTGAAGACTTTGCTTCTCGAATTCGTACATCAAAGATAAGCTCCATGGTTTATTACAGGCCCGCCGCTGCAACTTACACCACTTATGTTGCCAGTTATGCCGATGCTAATAGTTTTGCCTGCGCTGGTACGGCACCAAAACAATGCAATGATGCATCAAATGCCTGTTCTTCAGCTGAATTAAAGGAAAATGATAAGTGGGAGATTTGCCAGGTTGCTCAAGATACCCTGCCTGACGGAAAAGTAAAAGTTGGTAGACTGGCCAGTAGTAACCGACTGAGCGTGGTGGTTGACTGGGCTTCAACAACGGGCCGAAAAGACACCGGAGAGAAACAGATTGTTAATGCTAACTGTAGTGCGATAACAGGCAGTATGACGAGAAACTGTGTGATTATGGAGATTATGCCATGAGTATGAACAGCAGACATAAACTCCAAAAAGCACAAGTTATGATAACCTCCAGACAACACGGTTTTTCACTGGTTGAGTTAATGATTGCCGGTATTCTGGGCTTATTATTAATTGGTGGTGTGGTGCAGCTTTTTTTAGGTTCAAAACAGAATTTTACTATGCAGGGGGAGCTGGCAAAAATTCAGGAAGATGGCCGACTGGCGCTATCATTTTTAAAAAGAGAAATTGAAATGGCAGGCTCAACTGGCGGAAGTGATACCGGAAGAATTGTTGGCGGGGTTAATTTTCCAGTGGATTATGCTCTATCAACAGAAGGCGGTGCGGGATCAGATTCTATTGCTGTGATTGTTGTTGATCCGCCAGACAAGAAGGATTGTAACGGCGTCGTTGTCGCTAGCGGGAAGGTGATTAATACTTTTAGCGTTAATGCCAGTAATGAGCTGGTTTGTCAGGGCAATGGAGGAGGTGGGGCGCAACCTCTGATATCTGATGTTGCCAGTTTCCAGGTTTTGTATGGCGTTGAAACAGAAAAAAATTGTCCAGATGGTGTTGTGGGCAGTTATTTGTCGAAATCTCAGGTTGAAGCCGCAGGCCTTGAAGGGAAAGTACATTCCATCAAGATCGCATTATTGCTGGAGAGTGATGGTAACGTCATGGCAAACGATGCAACTAAAGCATTTAATGTGTTGGGTACTGCTGTCAGTTTTACCAGCAAAAAAGTAAGAAGACTGTTTCAACAGACGGTCTTTATGCCTAATGCAATGCTTAACAGTATGGTCAATGGTACTGATGCCATTAACTGCATTATTCCCGCACCTTAAGAAACAGATTGGAAGAAACTATGAATTTAAAAAAGCAGTCAGGCGCATCTTTGTTTGTTGCCCTTATTATGTTAATCGTTTTAACGATTATTGGGTTATCAGCGGCTCAACGAAGCAACTTGCAAGAACGAATGGCAACCAATACGCACCTGGATAATATGGCTTTTAATGCATCTGAGAGTGCCATTTCTGCATTTTTTCAGGAAGCAAACGATGTCAGTAAATTTAAAGATCCTGATTATGTACTACTAGAGCTGCGAATGGCTGCCAGAGATGTACATGTTGCGCTGGGTGGGAAAAAGCAAGTTAATAATCTGGGTGTTCGAATGGCTGCGGCTAACCTTGATTCCGATCGTAATGGTGGGGTAGTCAGAGCTTCTATTAATGCGAGTATTGTCGATATTTGTGATAAATCCTGTGGCGGTTTTAGTCTGGGTATTTCAAAGCTTGGTGCAAATGTAGGATGTAATAATTACAAGTTAGAAGGTAAAGGCGAAGTCATAAAGGGAGCTTCTGTGATTAAAACCAGGCAAACAACAATGTGGGCTCGACAGGTTGTTGCTTGTGGTTAAACCTTAATGATATTTACGAAAACAATGACTAGAGAAGTTTGTTGGAGAATGATAAATGAATAAATTTTGTTGCTTCCTGAAAACAGTAAGTTTGGCCTGTAGTTATATTTTACTGACTATGCAGGCTACGTATGCCGATGATACAGAAGTCTTTTTCCCGCCAGGTACTTCCGGTACAACGCCGAAGCCGAACGTCATGTTTATTATGGATACGTCGGGCAGTATGCTTTCCGATACGGATTACGATAAAGAATATGATGATTTTCCTAATAGCCGGCTTCAGATAGTTAAGGACGTGTTAACTGAATTATTGACTGATGTTAAGGATATTAATGCGGGTTTAATGCGATTTATGCCTCGAGGGCATCAGGGGGGCAGTGTTTTACTCCCCATAGTTGATCTCGACAAGCCAGTAGATGTGCCCTATATCTTTGGAGAGACCAAGGCTGGTAGTGATGATGGTAAGGAAAATAGCAGTGGTAGCGTTACTGTAAACAGTAGAACTTTAACGTTAAATGAAGAGCGAAACTCCGTTCGGTTTTCAGATCTTAATATCCCTAATGGGGTAAAGATTAAAAGTGCTCGAATATCTTTTGTTGCAAAACAAGATACAGGTGACACCCCAAAATTTCACATCAAAGCACAAATGGGAGATGCGGGTGCCATTCAAACGATTAATAATAATATTTCTTCTCGTCTTTACACCAGCAATCATGTTGAATGGCAAATATCTTCCTGGTATTCACAAATGTCTTACAGTACGCCGGACTTAAAAGATATTGTTCAGCAAGTTGTGAGTTCACCGAGCTGGTGTGGTGGACAGAGTTTATTGTTTACTCTCAAGCGCCCTTCAGGTTCTGGCGAGGTAAAAGCCTATAGTTATGAAGGTTTTGTTCGATATGTTAAAGATCTGGACGGTGGTTATCCCCGGACGAATATTCTCGCACCTCAACTGCGTATTGAGTATGAAAAAGCGCGCAGTGGTGGTAATGGTTGTTTTTATAAAGAGACCACTTCGAAGATTAAAATCGCTGAACATGATCTTGAAGAAGATACTAGTACGATCAATTTTCTGGATTTTTATACACGTAGCGGCGGAGGGAATAACCAACGTTTTGCACTCGGTTTTAATGATGTTGATGTTCCGCCTAACAAACAGATTCTTGATGCAAAAATATCCCTGGTTGCTGCGGAAACTTCAGCTTTTTCTGGTGAAACCAATATTTCAGCTGTTAATAATGTTGACCCCGATATTGATGCAACCGCTTTTGCTGCCAGCAAAACATCCAGTGTCAACTGGTCTGGAATGAGTTTTACTAAGGATAGCTCTTATGAAACCCCGCAGCTGAGTGGAATTGTGCAGACATTGGTTAATAAATCTGGATGGTTAGCAGATAACCCCATGTTATTTGTCTTCGACGGAGTTTCAGGAGACCAGAGAGCATATAGTTACGAAAAACAAAAAGCAAAATCTGCAGTTTTAAGAATAAAATACCGAGACAGCTACTCATCTGGTGATTACACTCACAGACATTTGATGAAACATACCACTAATGGCCTGATTGGCTTAGGTTATACACCGATTGCAGGCGCATTGAATGAAGCGGTTCGTTACTTTCAGGGGAAAAAGGTTAGGTTTGGTAAAGAAAGATTGCATCGTAGTGGTCGGGGAGCTGAGGCCAGAACGAGTGGTTCTTCTACCTATACTGGAGGCGTAAAATCAATTCCTTCTGCTTGTCCTGGTGAACGTTTTAATGATTATACCTGTCGAGATGAAAAAATTACCGGAGAAGCCAAATATGAAGCGCCAGAAGTAAAAGCCTGTCAGAATAATTATATTGTTTATCTGACCGATGGTGCCCCTACTGGTTTCCATAACGGCATCGCCTCTGATTATACGAGTTGGACTGGTGGGAATATTATAGAAGACTGCCCTGGAGGTAATTGTGTCTGTACCAATGCGACTAACTGCCCGGTTGCACTCACTAAATATTTGTTTGATCTTGAACTGTCGCCGACACCTTCAGAACCTGGTGGTAATGTTATCACCCGAATGATCGGCTTTACTAACTCAGCCAGTGATTCATTAATGTTGGATATGGCAGAGGTTTCTGGTAGTAAGGTGATTAAGGCCGACAATAAAGTTGAGTTACGCTCTGCTTTTGAAGAGGTTTTAAATAATATTGCAGATGTGACCGGAACATTTGTTACAGCTGGTGTGACGGTTAATCAGAACAATCGTCTGACCCATAGCGATAAGCTTTATTACTCATTATTTACGCCGACTGCGAATAATGCGTGGCCCGGTAATTTAAAACACTATAAACTCAATGACGGGACAATTTATGGTGTTGATACAGCCGTTTCAGCTGTTGATCCTACTACTGGTCAGTTTAGAGAGACGACAAAAAGTTTCTGGTCAACCGCTGTTGATGGTAATAATGTTGTTCTCGGTGGTGCGGCAAGTAAACTGCCAAATAAGCGTAATTTATATTCAAACCTGAATGGAAGTGTCAACTTGCAGTTAAAAGCGACCGGTAATCAGGTGAGAAGAAGCGGCAGTCCAACGGTTACGAAAGTGGACCTGGGTGTTACAGATGATACTGAGTTTAAGGAGTCAGTAGACTGGGCTTTAGGTTATGATATTAAAGACGCTACCTATAATATGAATAGTATTACTGCCTCTACACCAGCACATAAGATTATGAGTAACCCACTGCACTCGCAACCAACCATTGTGCAATATGATAATGGGGGCACGGCCGGTAATATTGTTTATGTGGGCACTAACGATGGTATGTTACATGCGATTGATACAGAAAATGGTGAAGAAAAATGGGCGTTTATTCCCTATGAGCTGTTGTCAAATTTACCGGATATTAAGAATAATAACCTTGCAGCCACTGATTTTACTTATGGTTTAGATGGTTCCATAACAACTCATATTGTTGATGCCAATGAAAATGGCGTGGTTGATGGCAGTGACAAGGCTTATTTATACGTTGGAATGAGACGGGGTGGTAGTAGTTATTATGCGTTGGATATTACTGATAGAACTGACCCCAAGCTGAAATTTATTATTTCAGCAAAATCAACGGCTGCTGAGCTGGGAGAGGGGATACTGAAACATTACCCTAAACTGGGGCAGACCTGGTCCAAACCAATTATTGCAAAGATGAAATTTGATACCACTGAAAAACAGGTAATGATTTTTGGTGGAGGATATGATGTTCAGCAGGATATTAATGGCGCACCACTTACGGATAATATTGGAAATACGGTTTATATCGCTGATGCCTTAACCGGTGATATGCTCTGGGATGCGACTGATTCTAGCAATACCAGCCTGCTCAGTTTACCAACAGGATCCACTGCTGCCAAACTGGCTGATGCGCCAATGAACTCAGTCCCCGCTGATATTACTGCAATTGACCTTGATGGTGATAACGCCGTTGATCACTTTTATGTTGCTGATACCAAAGCGCAAATTTATCGTTTTGATGTTGATTCGACAGAAATAGACATGACCAGGAAGATAAAAGGTGCTCGTATCGCTTCTTTACAACCTGCTTCTGCAACTCTGGCTGATAACAGACGTTTCTATAATTCAGTAGATGCCGCAAAAATTAATGTAGTTGGTAATACTTTTGTGTCTTTATCAATTGGTTCTGGTTTCAGGGCTAACCCTTTGAATGTCGATATTAACGATCATTTTTACATGATTAAAGATTATTCAGTTTTAAGTGGTGATCCTGACACAAGGTTTAAAATGAACATTACTCTTGCTAACCTGGCCGATGTGACAGATAAAGTTGGTTTTGCCCTCATTGATGGTAAAACCGATGCTCAGGTTGAT
>JADGFG010000232.1 GCA_016743995.1 Kangiellaceae bacterium
CGATGCCCAGTGCCAACGCAAAAGGGCTTTTTTGCATTCTTTTTTAGCTCTAGAAAAAAGAATGTCGCAGTCAGAGCAAAGCGCTGCGAAATGCTTTTGACCTTAAAGTTAATGAAAACTATATTCTCCTTGTTTCGCAACGCTACACTTTCTTGCGAGTTACTTTTGGCCAAATCCCCAAAAGTCACCAAAAGGTCTGTTCCGCTTCAGGCGAACTGGTTTTTCTCAATTGGTGACAGCGATATGATTTCACCGTCATCATTCATTGAGAGTGAAATAATGGGAAGGGAAAAACTCGCTGCGCTCAGACATTCCCCTTCTTTTCCATCATTTCATCCGTTCCACAGCACCGTTCACAGGCGCTCGGCAGGGTGGACTTTGATAGTGTTCGGTCTATAGCGGCATAAAGTGTTTGTTAGTGTAGGAAGTTAAAAAAGCTGAAAGCCCATTAACTGGCAGGCGTTCTTAGTCACTCAAACTCAAGCACAGAACTCATTAGCGATGCCCAGTGCCAACGCAAAATTGCTTTTTTGCGTTCTTTTTTAGCTCTAGAAAAAAGAATGTTGCAGTCAGAGCAAAGCGCTGCGAAACCCTTTTGTTCTTAAAAAATAAAACCTGATAGGCCATTAATTAAATTACTATAGATAAAGATTCAAGGAACGATAATAACCTTTCCCTGAGCAAGACCACTTTCCAGCCGATGCATTGCGTTAACCACTTCACTTAATGGATAACGACTATCAATGATTGGCGTTAGCTTCTTGTTAGCGAGTAACTCTCTTAGCGAAGCTATTATTTTCTTCTTGTCAGGTGCCCATGAACCTTCTTTTGGCAGTTGTTTAACAAACATGGAAAGAAAGATCAGTTTAAAAAATCGAGGAATACTTCCTAATATCGGACCCGTAGCTTTACCGTAATGGTCGTGGCCAATAAGGACGTATTTTCCCTCTGGGCTGAGTTTACGTTTACAGTCAGAAAATGACAGGTTAGAAGCCACATCAAAGATAAGATCATACTTATCGGTGTTATCGATGAAGTTTTCTTTCGTATAGTCGATAACGTGATCGGCACCCAGTGTCTCAAGAATATTGATTTTATCTGTATGGTCAACTGCGGTTACCTTAGCGCCATGTGCTTTGGCAAACTGTAAAGCAATAGAGCCAACACCACCGGCTGCCCCATTAATCAGGACATTATGCCCTGGCAAAATTTTGCTATCGTTTTGTAGATTAAATAGAGCAATAATTCCCGATGTAGGAACGGCTGCTGCCTGCTCAAACGTGACTTCGGCTGGTTTTAGTGCCAGCGTATTCTCTGGCACAGCGACATACTCTGCAAATGCTCCTGCATTTTGCCATTGAAGACCACTATGGGTTTCACCAAAAACTTCATCACCGACTTTAAATTGAGAAACATCTTTACCGACTGAATCAATAATTCCCGCCATGTCGGAACCAGGAACCGGATTTTTTGGTTTGAACAGGGTGCCTCCAATTAAACGTAATATAAAAGGACGCCCTGTTACAACGTGCCAAACATCCGGGTGAACTGATGCGGCCTTGACTTTCACCAGTACCTCGTTATCACCAATTGTGGGTTGAGTCATTTCCTGTAGCGCCAGAACTTTATCGGGTGAGCCATATTTTTTCTGGATTATAGCTTTCATGTATTTTTTCTCACTATTTCTTAATTGTTACTATTTCTTAGCTGTCAGTATAGAAACATCAGGTTCTTTTTACCCTGGTTATTAATGATGAGTCAACTTTTGTCTGTTTTATTAAAAGCGTGACAAGATGTTTTAAACGAATGAATCGTATTTAACTTGATGAACAGGTGTATTTAATCTGTTGTTAAATAAGGATTATTTTGGCTATTGCTTGATTAAATTACTGCTATTAATGTTTCCAAAAGTTTTCATTTTTGGGAAATGATTCAATCAGATTTGAACAAAAATGAATTAGTCTATACTTAAAGCAAAAGAGGAGAAAAGTGATGCATGCTCAGATCTTACGACTCAATAAAGCGGGCCAGGCGATGGAATGGATTGGTGTAGAAACCGCAGCCTGTCTGTATGCCAAAGAACAGATAGTCTGGACTTACGGTTATTCCTCTGTGTGTTTACATGGTGGTCAGTCTCGCCTTACTGGAGAGCAATCTGTACTGGAGATTTCTCCTGTGATTGCCACAGAAGGTCAGATACATGTGAAAGACCAATGTGTGCCTCATCTATGCAATAATTCTTTGTTTCGGCGGGATAATAATTTGTGTATGTATTGTGGAAATTCCTTTAGTAGAGCCGAACTTACGCGTGATCATGTTATGCCGCAGTCAAGAGGTGGCAGGGATAGCTGGATGAACTGCGTGGCGGCCTGCAAATCATGCAATAACTTTAAAGGGTGTCGCACGCCAGACGAAGCTGGTATGCAGCTAATTGCTATTCCTTTCCGTCCTAATAAATCTGAGTATCTGGCATTAGCCAATAGAAACATTCTGGTCGACCAGATGGACTTTTTAAAGAAAGGATTTTCTAAAAATATGAGGCGGTTTTGATTTCTTTATTTAGCCTGTGAGAACATGAATTAATTTTCTGGTTTTTGCTTGCAGTCGCTTCCATTTCTTTTGATAAATGTTATGCTACAGATTGATATGAAGAACTTAATTTTACTCTTAGCTCTATTGTTTTCGTCTCACTTGAGTGCATGTAAGTGTCATAAGTATGAAAATGAGAAAGACAGGTTTTCTGATAGTGGAATAATTATGCTGGCTAAAGGGCTCGAAAGAACATTTTTTATCGGAAAACAACAGTTTTCAGAGTTTGAAGTTATTGAGTCGTTTAAAGGATCAGAAAAGAAAGGTCAGGTTGTGAATATTGACATGAAAAGAGAAACATCTTGTCAGGGACCGGCTAACTCAAGTTATGTCTATCTTTTATACGTATACAAGAAAGGTAATGAGTACTCTGTTACCAGGTGCGGCGCTGAATTATTTCAAAAAATCATGTATAAGGGAGAGTGGTATGGTCTTAGTAAAGTTGAAGTTGAAAAGCGTCTGGTTGTTCTCCGAAAGCTTGCTAATGAAACATAACCATTCTTTGAAAAATATTAAACAGACTGTCTAACAGTAAGTTATCGAGATCCTTAATATGAGTGATGAGAAAACAGAAAGTTGTGGCTGTCCTTGTTATTCGCTCTCGTTATTCACCATACAGCCGTGTGCGGTTCCGCATGTAGGGGGCTGGAGGCTAGATACCTCCGGCTACCCTGTTAGCTTGTTGGCTGAGTTAAACTAAACCAATTGCCAGAATTATCTTTTCCAAGTGCTTCTATCCCATAAAACTGCTCTGTTGGTGGCTGAGTAAACTCTACGCCTTTTTCTACCAGCTCTTCATAGGTTTTTTGACAATTATCAGTTTCAAAAACTCCGGCTCCAAATGCACCGGCTGAAACCAGGTCTCTGATTTTTTCAGCTGAATCCTTATCAAACATAGGGCCTTCTTTGGGCTCTGCTAATACTAGCTCAAGTTTTGGCTGGGCTTTTGCAAATACTGTCAACCAACGAAATCCTCCGTCTAATGTTATATCCATCCCCAATTCAAAACCGAGTTTTTCGGTATAGAACTTTAAGGCTTCATCTTGATCTAATACATGTACCGTTACATGAGCTATAGCTTGTATCATTTTCTATCCCTTTGTTAAATATGAGTCAAAATTTTAACAGAAATAATGGTATTTCTTTTCTTCTATATTGCTATCTTTACTTCTTTGTCTCATTGCTTTTAAAACCAAATAAGTTCTGTGCAAAGCACAGAGGGATAGATTGCATTGGAAATCTGTTAGGTTCATTGGCTAAACTGCGAAGCTTACGACGGTATTGAGAAGGCGAGATACCGACCTTTTTACTAAAAAGAGAAGAAAAACTACCAATACTTGAATAGCCTACCTCTGCACAAATTTCGCTTATGCTAAAATTTTGCGTTATTAGCATTTTTTTTGCTTTTTCAATTCTTAGCCTGGTCACAAATGCATTGGGTGATTCACCAAATACATTGGTGAAAACTCTAGAAAAATGATATTGAGACATACACGAATGCTCAGCTACTTTACTTAAACTAAATGAGTCAGCGTAGTGTTCCTGTAAGTAGTCTCTACCTGAACATATTTTTTTGTATTGGAAGTGTCTAATCATAACTTGTATTCTCGTCTTTATACAATGAAGTGTCAATGTTGAGCGCGAAGGGACATTAACAGACGGACATGAATAGAAAGAGCCAAGTTATGCATGTGCCTTATTGTTTTTTAACCCGACTTTATAGTTTTGTTATAAGTCATTTACCAATTTATGATTTACTCTTGCTTCATTGATGCTTGTTTGAAATGCGTTCTTATCAACTTCATTAAGTTTAATCTTATTAAGCATTCCCTCTATTTTATCGAGATGCTTTACATCATTTTCAACTAACTTTTTAGCAATTTTTAAAGCCGTTTCAGAATTTTCATTTTTCAGTGATAATAATAATGCTGAATTTAGTACCATTTGATCGACGGTTCTTATCCCAAGCTGTAAAGTATTAATATCTGTAGCCGCTTTAGCGCCACGATTGATGCCATAATAATAAGAAGACAGAGCAATTAAAATGATGGCAACGAATATGAATGGATTTTTTTTCATCTGGTTCCTGCGCTATATTGATGACTTCTAACCGTTGGTTGAATGCAGTAAAGATACATAGTACACCGAGGTATCTGAGTGAATCTTGCTACACGTCAGTAAATTCAACAGTTTACATTGTGAAACGGGGTTTGCAAAGGAATGTTTAGCTAGTCTGGACTCACGAAATATTCTTATCTCATTATGAGGGTAGGGTGGTAATGACTGTACTCACTTTGTTATTAATGGGTTGTCTATGTTGGATTATTTCTATATATTCTAAGCGGTGGTGTCCTGTAGTTTGTGCAAAAGATATTTATTGTTCATTCTCCAATGTTGAGTGTGGACATACGTTTGTTAGAAACATATGCCACGATACTTTATACTAACTGATGACAAAAAGGGTATACGCAACTAGTGTCTCAGTTTAAAAAAGACAGTTTAAAAAAATACCCTGCGAAAGAAAAAGGAACATCCGGGCCTAACTACGGCAAGCAAGCTTTAGTCATGAACGTACCCCAAGGCGATGTCTCAGCCATTACCCCAATCATCAATGTTTTCTCGGTTCGCACTCATAAGAACCGTTGGTAATGGTTTAGTGTGGTCGATCTGCACATAAGCGTCTACCTTAGTGGCCAATTCATATGAATTGGTAATACTCGCCGCTTTTTCCGTAGGTTCTCCATCCTGATAGTCATTAAACGGGAAGCCTGTGTACTCTGCAAAAATCCTTGAGGCGCGATCTTCATTCTTATTATAAAGGACAACATTAAATTGTCCGTCAAGATTAAGGTCGGGAGGAATAACGAATGTGGTCTCCAAAGTACCAACAACGAGGCGCAGAAATCCCCAGTAGTTACTCTTGATTTCAAGTCGCATCGTGCGAGATTGAGCGTTTCCATTGCCGCCGACAGGAGGTGAAAGGGCATACGCAACACCACCCAAACTTGAGGCAGTTGCTGACACGATTAATGCAGCGATAACGGCTGCTGGAATATGGATTGCTCGGCTTCTATCTTCCAAATGGTTATTGGCCGTATCAGTCACTTTTTGTATGTAAGCGTTAAGGCTATTGTATTTTTCAGGGCTAGACATGTTACCACTCTCCTATTTGATTATTGTTTCGGGATAAATAATTTTAAGGTCTTCAGTAATGTGTTTGTTTCGAGGAGCACCCAATATAACATCACCTATTAAAAATTCTAACCGTTCAATGCACTCTCTAAACGCCATAAAAGTGCGCTTCATAAATAATTATTTAATTTAATCATAAGGTTATAGGTTTTTTTATATTTACGTTACTAATTGAATTTTTTTGTCGATAATAACGGAGCGCGATAACAACATGATATAAATTAATGTGTTAATTAATGCTAAGCGTCCTAATTTCGAAAAACTTGATTTTAATCACTTGTGAGAGATAGGTTGTTTATATGTTAGTGCTAAGAGCAAGAGCTAATTATCGAACAAAAATATTATTGTCCAAAACGCATAAACGAATGAAAACTTTAACAGACACTCTGCCCATGGGAAAACTCGCACAAACCAACGAGTTAATCTCTGTTGATAATGTTGCTATAAATTGGCAGACTTAATAAAAACAATCAGGGAAGAATGT
>JADGFG010000233.1 GCA_016743995.1 Kangiellaceae bacterium
GTCTGCCGCACCTCGTCCATAAAGCTCATTCTCAATAATAGTGGGCTCAAAGGGGTCCGTTTTCCAGTTGGATAGTTTTCCCGGAGGGACTACATCAGTATGTCCCGCAAACACAAAGCAGGGAGAACCTTTTCCATGAACTGACCAGATATTCTGAGTATCATGAAAATCCATCTGTTCTGTTGTAAAACCGTAACTTTCCAGAAACTGAGACATATAGAGCTGACAACCAGCATCGACGGGGGTTACCGACTGCCGGGCTATTAAGTTTCTGGCTATTTCCAGGGTAGATGCTTTGTTGTCAGGTTGAGTCATAACACTAATTGGGTTTTTATCCGGTTAATCTGGCTTATCTGTAAAATTTTTGTATCAGCTATAGGTACTTAAGCTGCCAGTCGTCAGCATTAAAGCCAACGGAATAATCGTTATTGCTATCAACAACAGGGCGTTTAAGCAAAGAAGTATTATCGATGATCAGTTGTATTAACTCGTCTTGCTCCGAAATTAATTTATCTGCTTCATCCAGCTTTCTCCAGGTTGTGCCACGCTTATTGATCAGTATATTCTTATCTATCTGGGTTAGCCAATTTGCAACCAGTTTTTTATCCAGCACTTCTTTTTTTAAATCATGAAATACAAAATCAACCTGATTTTCATTCAACCAATTGATCGCCTTTCTCACAGTATCACAATTTTTTATTCCGTATATGTGCATCGTATCAGGTCTCCCGACTAGTCCATTCTTAATAGTTCGTTAACCGAAGTTTTAGAGCGAGTTTTTGCGTCAACCTGCTTAACAATAACTGCGCAGGCCAGACTATAAGTTCCGTCTTCTGAAGGAAGACTTCCGGGAACCACTACGCTGCCAGCTGGAACACGGCCATAACTGACTTCACCAGTTGCGCGATTGAATATTTTTGTACTTTGCCCGATAAAAACGCCCATTGATATGACACTGCCTTCTTCAACAATTACACCTTCAACAATTTCACTGCGAGCCCCAACAAAGCAATTGTCTTCGATAATAGTAGGACTGGCCTGTAAAGGTTCTAATACCCCACCAATGCCAACACCACCAGAAAGGTGTACATTTTTACCTATTTGCGCACAGGAGCCAACCGTTGCCCAGGTATCAACCATGGTTCCTTTGTCTATGTAAGCGCCAATATTGGTGTAGCTAGGCATTAGTACAACATCGGGAGCCACATAACAACCTTGTCGGACGACAGCCTGGGGGACAACACGAACCCCCATTTCGTCAAAACTCTGTTGCGATGTATTTGCAAACTTTAAAGGGACTTTATCAAAATAACAGGTATGTCCCGCATCAATTTTCTGGTTCTGCAGAATTCTAAATGACAGTAATACCGCTTTTTTTGCCCATTCATTGACTTGCCATCCTGAGTCAGAAGGTTGAGCAACTCGTAGTTTTCCGCTATCGAGTAATGCTAATGTATCGGTTACCGCTTTTGCAACGTCAGCCGTTACGTTGGTGGCGGTGATCTGGGCTCGGTCTTTAAAGGCAGATTCAATAGTTTTAATTAGTTGGTTCATCGTTATACTCGTATAAGTTAGTTATCTAATTGTTTCTTTATTTCCAGCCGAATATTTTCCTGAACTGCTTTATCTGTAACAGCAGAACCATCCAGTTGACTAATAATAAAAGTGTCTTCTACTTTTTCACCAAAAGTAGTAATTCTGGCATCATGTAATCTTATTTTTGTCAGAACAAATGCTTGTCCTATGCTCGCCAGAACACCAGCCTGCTCACGGGTTGTAAGTTCCATTCGGGTATAGTTTGTAAATTCATCTTTATAAAAATCGACTTTAGTTGGAATTGAAAAATACTTGATTTGCCGAGGTAATCTTTTCTGTACGTTAAGATCAACAGCTTCGTTATGGGTAATTGCTTCAACCAGCGCTTCTTTAATCAGGCTTTTAATGTCTTTGTTTCTTAGCGCTTTTTCATTTTCGTCAAGAACATAAAAGCTGTCATGACAGAAACCCGATTTGTCAGTATAGATGTTGGCTACTTGAATGGTTAAACCGTGTTGATTGAGCACGGCGGTAAGCACGGCAAACAAATTTATTTTATCTTTACAATAAACAAAAAATTCACTACCACTCTTTTGAGGAGTAGATTTTATTTCGACAACAATTTTGGGTGCACCGATAGATTCTGTTGAATAATTTAATATACTTTTAGTTTGCCAGATAATCGTTTTAATCGCTCGTTTTGAAAAGTACTGTGGATGCAGGTTACTCCATAGACTGTCAATTTTTTCTTCATCAATTTTATCGTCAATCAACTTTCTTTTTGCAATAATTCGCTTTTTTTCTGCCAGGTTACCGAGGGATTCTGAATCTTGCGATAACCATACAGAGGTGCTGAAATACAGATTCTTGAGTAAAGTGCCTTTCCATGAGTTCCAGAGACTGTGGCTGGTTGCTCTGATATCCGCTACGGTTAGCAGATAGAGCAACTCCAGATTTTCCTGGTTAATAACAAGCTCTGCAAATTTTTGAATGACTTTAGGATCTGATATATCACGTTTTTGCGCAATCATAGACATGCATAAATGATTAGCAACCAGCCATTCTATGCGTGTTGCCTGCTCTTTGGAGAGCGGGTGAGTTTTACAAAAAGCTTTTACTTCAAGCGCTCCAAGTTCGCTATGGTCACCACCACGGCCTTTGGCAATATCGTGAAATAGTCCAGCTAGAAAAATAACTTCTGGATTTTCTTGTCGTTGCATAATTTCGCTACAAACCGGAAATTTGTCATCAAATTCAGGGTTGGCAAAAGCACATAGGTTTTTTAGTAAAAATAAAGTATGCTCGTCAACGGTATAACTATGGAACATGTCATATTGCATTTGACCGGTGATCTGGCGAAAGGCTTCAAGATAATCAGCTAAAACTCCACTCCGCTTCATTAAAGAAATAGCACGGTGTGAGCTATGTAAAATACTCCAGAAATCAACAAATAGCTGTTTGTTAGTCGTATTATTTCGAAAAGACGGAGTGATTTTATATCGTGCAGCTCTGATTGCTCTCAAAGTTGGTGCAGTAATACCCGTTAGCGACGATGTTTTTGCGACATACTGAAAGACTTTAAGTAATTGACTGGGCTTTTTAATAAATAATTTGCGATCGATAACATCTATGCGTTGATTAACAATCTGAAAATGTTCATCGATTGGAGTAATTTTGATGCTATTTTTAGCGGTAAACAGGTGGTCTCCAATAAGCTGTAACAATAATTCGGACAGGTTTCTGATGATTAGCGCGCAACGATAATAGCGTTTCATCATTTTTTCCACGGCGAGCGAGTCCTTGCTATCTTTATAACCCATTAAAGAAGCCGTTTGTTTTTGATAGTCAAATAAGAGTCTGTCTTCAGGTTTCTGGCTTACAAGGTGCAGCGCATAACGGACGCGCCAGATATACAGCTGGCATTTAATCAGAGTGTAATATTCTTTTTTGGTAATCAGGTTTTGGCGAATGAGCTGTTGCAATGTTTTTGGGTAGTAAGTTCTTTGCGCAATCCAGCTAATCAGATGTATATCGCGCAGTCCACCAGGACTGGACTTTAAATTGGGTTCAAGGTCAAAGCTGGTACCGTCAAATTTTTGATAACGCTCTTTTTGTTCATCTGTTTTTGCCTTAAAAAAATCAGTAGCACGCCATATTTTATCTGGGGAGGTTTTTTGCTTTAGCTGTTCGAATAACGCGGTATTTCCTGCAAGAGCACGTGATTCCATGATGTTTGTCGCTACAGTGACATCATCCTTTGCCAGCTTAATACAATGAGATAGTTTTCGAACGGCTTGTCCTACTTTTAGCCCACAATCCCATAATAGCGAAACAATTTGTTCAATACTTTCGTTTTGTGTTTCATTCAATTTGCTTTTAAACAGAATGAGCAAGTCAATGTCTGAAAAAGGATGTAACTCTTTTCTGCCATATCCCCCGACAGCAATGAGTGCTGCGGCGTCATTTAACTGAAAGTTCTTCCAAAGAGCGATTAGTAAGTTATCTATGGCTATCGAGCGACTTAAAACCAGCTGGCGGGCGTTTGTGCCTTTAGTAAAATCTGATTTAAGTTGTTCGTCAAGTAACGACAAATAGTTTTTTAATTTTGGCAATAAGTCTACAGCCTTATTGGCCGTCGAGTTAAAACGAAGCAAAGCTTTAAGCGATTTATAATGCTTTTTATAGCGCTGTTGTTTTTTCATGATTCGAAATGACAGTTGCCTGACTTTACTAGTCTCTGGATTTATCTGTTTATGCTAAATTAGTTTTGAGTTAACACCCACCTATTTTAATGTGGTTTTAAACTGAATTATAGTTGTTCGTCAGACCGTTTAGTTAGTACATCTACCCCTTCCGGTGTGACCAGCAGTGTATGTTCCCATTGAGCGGATAAACTTTTGTCTTTAGTGACGACTGTCCAGTTATCTTTTAAAAGGCGAGAATGACGTTTCCCTGCGTTAATCATTGGCTCAATGGTAAAAGTCATACCTTCTTTCAGAACAGGGCCCGTACCGGGTTTTCCGTAATGCAGAACTTGAGGTTCTTCGTGAAAACCTTCTCCAATGCCGTGTCCACAATACTCCTGGACGACAGAAAACCGATGCTTATTGGCATAAGATTCAATGGCATGCCCAATATCACCAAGGTGTAATCCTGGTTTCACCATTTTTATTGCAAGGTATAAGGATTCCTGTGCAACCTGGCAGAGTTTCTCTGAAAGTACAGAGGGTTTACCAATAATAAACATTTTTGAGGTATCGCCGTGATATCCATCTTTAATAACAGTAATATCAACATTAATAATATCACCATCTTTTAGTTTTTTATCGGCCGGGATCCCATGGCAAATAACGTGGTTAATTGATGTACAGATTGATTTAGGAAATCCGTGATAATTGAGTGGGGCCGGAATTGCCTTTTGTTCGTTGATAATATAGTCATGACAGGTTTGATTCAGGGTATTCGTCGTAACCCCTTTTTTAACATGCGGGGTTATCATTTCCAGTACTTCAGCGGCCAGTTTGCCAGCAACTCGCATTTTCTGTATCTGTTCTGCATTTTTTATAATAATTGACATCTAAAAGTTCCAATATTACCCGATAGCGGTATTTTACGTGAATTTGCTTTTGCTGGATACATTTGCGTATTGTAATCGAACTGATTATCGGTAAGTTGAGGATAAGTTGTTTTACAGACCTGTGCGTAGCTAATTTTTTACCTCTATTTGACAGAATTAGATGTTTATGGGGCTTCTTTATCGAATTAATTAACCACTTGCCTACTGGTATAAGTAGGTGTAGTATAAGTAGTTGTGTTGGTCGAGAGGGCTGATAAAAGCGATTTAATCTATATTGGCTACTGCAATACAGGTTAATCAATATCAGTCCCGACACTAGATAATCAATCCAGACTCGTAATGATAAGGAATGCTTTTTTAAGTGTTCATTGCTACTGGTATAATAAGTGTCATTAAATAATCATAAATATGTCGTATTTTGTGGAGAAATAAGATGGACGATAATCGTAAACAGGCTTTAACCGCAGCGTTAAGTCAGATAGAAAGACAGTTTGGTAAAGGTTCTGTTATGCGTCTTGGTGAGGCGCAGGCGCAAAGAATAGATACTATTTCCACAGGCTCTTTAGGGCTGGATATTGCTCTGGGAATCGGTGGCCTTCCAAAAGGAAGAGTCGTTGAGATTTATGGTCCTGAGTCTTCAGGTAAAACAACTTTAACCTTACAGGCGATTGCGGAATGCCAAAAGCAGGGTGGAACCGCTGCATTTGTTGACGCTGAACATGCACTTGATCCCGTTTATGCTGAAGCTCTGGGGGTTAATCTTGACAGTTTGCTGGTTTCACAACCGGATACTGGTGAGCAGGCACTGGAAATATGCGATATGCTGGTTCGTTCAGGTGGGGTTGATTTAGTCGTTATTGATTCTGTCGCTGCATTAACACCTAAAGCAGAAATTGAAGGTGATATGGGGGACTCTCATATGGGGCTACAGGCCAGGTTAATGTCGCAAGCGTTAAGAAAGTTAACGGGGAACATAAAGCGTACTAATTGTATGGTTATTTTTATTAACCAGATCAGAATGAAAATTGGTGTGATGTTCGGAAATCCTGAAACAACGACTGGTGGCAATGCACTTAAGTTTTACGCATCTGTGCGACTTGATATTCGTCGTATAGGAGCTGTTAAGCAG
>JADGFG010000234.1 GCA_016743995.1 Kangiellaceae bacterium
ATGGGAACTGGTTAAATGTTTTTATTGTCAACCGATTGAACCACCAAAAAACGTGGTGCGATTAGGGAAATTTTGATCAGAGCGAGAGTTACACCCGTTTGAGGCAGAATTAAAAATTAGCAATGTTCTGGATAACAAAGCACTTACTAAGGTGTCCGTTAATGTCTGGTTTAAAGACGAAAATGACAAGCCGATTCTGGCAACGTCTAATCCCAATGCGACTAACGCAAAATTTTATATCCGCGTGCAGTCAATGCAAAAAATCAATAATGTCACAGGAACCGGTGTGATTAATGCGGGTGAAGAGGCAGTTATTAAATGGTTGATTGTTCCTGCAGCGGGGGCATCTGGCGGGCGAGAACGCGGAACTTTATATTTTGTCGGTGCAGATTTCAACTACAGTCTGGATGGTCAGAAAGACTCCATTGCCGTTGCTCCGGATACCATTTACGTTAAACCCATGCCACTTTTAACCCTGGACTATTTTATACCGCGAAATGTTGTTGCTGATGATCCATTCACGACGGAAGTTGAAGCTGCCGAACCTTTTACCCTTGGTGTTCGTGTTCAGAACAACGGCTCTGGCGTGGCAAAAGGATTAAAAATTGATTCGGCTCAACCAAAAATTGTAGAGAATAAACAGGGCTTGCTGATTAATTTTGAATTGCTGAGTAGTTATGTAGCCGATCAATCTGTCGCCAATAGCCTGCTGATGAATTTTGGTGACATCGCTTCAAATAAAGCGAAGGTAGGGCGCTGGCAAATGGCTGTTTCTTTGTCCGGGGAATTCACCGAGTTTGGTGCAAAATTTAGTCATGCCAGTGAGTTAGGTGGACAATTAACCTCATTGCTTAAAGCCACTAAGACTCACTTCCTTATTCGCGATGTACTGGTCGATATGACTGGGCGTGACGCTATCCGAGATTTTCTAGTCGAAGGTTTGAGTGCTCCCTCGGTTTATGAGTCGGATGGTGTGACTTCAAATGTGTTAGATCAATCATCAGTGGCAAAGTTGACGTTTGACAGCAACGTTGGAAAATTCAGTCGTTATAAATTAACTCTACCCACTACAGCCAGCCTATTTTACGTGAGGTTGGATGATCCATTATTGGGTGTAAAACAAATTTCACATGTGACGCGCTCGGATGGTAAAAATATTCATAAGCAAAATTTCTGGCTTTCAAAAAAGCAGGATAAAAAGACACATCAATGGCGTCATTTTGTGAATTTGTTTGATGGCGTTGGCACGGATACTTATTACTTTTATTTTCAAGATAAAAAGATTTTGCCTCGCCCACCCGTTATTCAGTACATACCACAAAGACTCACTTCTGAAGGTTCCTTTCTTGGTTACCAAGTTGAAGCCAGTGATCCCGACGGCAACCCGGTAACCATTACCGCAGCGCCGCTGCCTGCGGGTGCAACTTTTATTGATATTGGCCAAGGTGCCGCAAGTTTTAAGTGGACACCAGCATTTGGTCAGGCAGGACGCTATGCAATTACCTACAGCGTATCCGATGGTAGTCAACAGAGTCAGCGTACGGCAACCATTGTGGTTAATCCAGCGGATGATATTGATGGTGACGGCCTGAACGATCAGTGGGAAATACAACACTTTGGTAATTTAAATCAGGATGGTTTAGGGGATTTTGATGGCGATGGGATCAGCAACTTGGATGAATTTGAAAAAGGGACCAATCCGGCTGTCCCCGATGGTCCTCCGGCCCCCACTATTTTTTCTCCGGTGATAGGCGGGGAGTCTGATCAATTGCTTACTGAACTCAGTGTTAAAAATGGCATTTATACTGGTCCACATACGGTTGTGTATCAGTTTGAATTATATGCTGATAAAACGATGGCTCAGCTAATTGAACATTATAATTGGGTTCCCTGGGAAACTCACGGGATCAGTCGCTGGACACCAGGCAAGCCACTTAAGAAAAATACAAATTATTTCTGGCGAGTGAGATCTTATGATGGCTTTACTCATAGCCCCTGGGCTAATGGACACTTCTTCGTTTATGTGGACAATCAGCCACCTACAGCGCCTTTGTTATCTTCACCATTGTCAGGAACAGACTTACAGGCCATCGACTCTCGTCTGGAAGTCAGCAATGCCCATGATCCCAATAAAGATAAATTGTATTACAATTTTAAGCTCTATGCTGATGCCAATTTAACAACCTTAATTGCCGATTCGGGAGTGGTTAGTGAAGGTACAAATGGTATGACTGCCTGGTTGTTGAATAGCAATATCAGCCTGACAGAGTTGCAAGCATATTACTGGCAAGTGACGGTGACCGATTCGCATAACGCCAGTACCAGTTCTGCTGTTTTTTCGTTCATCTGGAACAATACTAACCAGATACCACCAGCGCCAGTGATTATTTCACCTTTGACAGGCAGCGAGGTGATTACTCTGACTCCAGATTTAAAATTGTCAACGGTGGTTGATCTGGATGGAGATAGTGTTAACTATATTATCCAGCTTGATAAAGTGAGTACCTTTGACAGCCTTGATAAAGTCGAAACGAAATTCCTCGTTGATAACCTGTTAGCCGAACAGCAATGGCTGACTCCTGCGCTCAAGGATAATACTCGCTACTATTGGCGTGTTAAAGCCGTGGATGCCAGATTGGCCGAAACTAACTGGTTGAACGCTGAATTTTTTGTTAACACAAAAAATGATCCACCGAGCGTGCCAGTTATTAAAAATCCGGGTGACACATCATGGGTGAGCTCTTTGACACCCCGGCTGGCATTAAGTCGAGCGATTGACATTGATAATGATCCATTGACCTATGAAATTGAGCTTTATGTCGATAAATTAATGACACAACTGGTAGCAAAAACTGCCAGAGGTAACCCTGAGTGGATGTTATCAATGCTTTCTGATAACAGCTGGTATTATTGGCGAGCACGGGCAGTCGATGATAATGGACTGGCCAGTGGCTGGACGGTTTTATCATCGTTCTTTGTTAATGATAACGGTTTTGATGATCCACCCGGACTTACCTGGGTAACACCCATAAAAACGATTATGGCACCCCCAAATACTAGTGTCGCTTTATCTTGGGAAGACAGTGATGCAGATAGTTCTGCAACCATAAAACTTTTTTATTCGCTTAATGTTGACGGAAGCCAGCGTACGATCATTACGCAAGGTATAGCAGAAGATAATGATGGTGATGCAGACCGATTTAACTGGAATATTGGTCAACTGAAACCGGGCACTTATCATATTTTTGCTGAAATTTCTGATGCCATTAACAAAGTGATTGTTAAAGCCGCTGGTGCAGTGGTCGCAATTCCGGAGCCGATAATTCCCGGCAATATCATTGTTGATTCAGTGCCATTGCTGGTGTTTAATGAAGATTATGATAATACTGGTAGTGGAGCTTTTAAGGTAGTGCTGGATAAAGCGCCAACCAGTGAGGTTACTGTACCTTTAATTAATCCGCAGAAAGCACGCTTAAACATGAGTGCTAATCAGTTACTGTTTACCCCAGCTAACTGGAATGTGCCGCAAACTGTGAACCTGATGTCTATCAATAACTGTATTGTTGATCAGGACGACCCATTTTCAATTTCAGTTGATTTATCTGTCAGTCAGGATGAAGCCTTTAATGGCCTGAATGGGAAGGATGTTAAAGTTCAGATAAGAAATGATGATGCTGAGGTTATAACTGTTGGTCAGCCTGCAAATTCGATTACTATGTGTGGCACCAAAGTTGCTTACACAATCAAATTCTTTGGTTATCAGCTATCTCCAATTGATTTTTATTTTAAAAACAACTTAAGTCAGCCGGTTACCGCTGGCCCATTCATCGTGACCAAATCAGCAATGGCACCAGTTATGGTGGAGCAATTGGAAGGCGCTATTTATGAAGTTAAGGCAGCAGCAGCAGCGGAATTTAGTGCAATTACAAATGATAAAGCTCATGTTCTGGCAAAAATCAAGTCAAATTCTGATGTGCTCTGGATGGATCCGGCCTGGTATAAAATAACACTTACGAAAATAGTACGTTAATCAGGGGGAGTTGATGAAACGAATGGTTTTTATAATGGGATTTCAACTAGCAATGAGTTTTTCACTGATTGCTAAAGTTGACGATGCATCTGTTAAGAACACACTGAATAGTAGCCAGAAAAATAATCAGTGTGAATTGGATGAACCAGATACAAAGGATTTTGTTGCCATTAATCATTTATTTGAACAAATAACTCAAAGAAGATTCTCCGTAAGAAATAACTCTCTCTATCTGCCTTTGATAAAAGCGGTTCAATATTATCGAAATAATCAATTGTTGGTTGTTGATGTTCGGCGCGCGGTTGAATTTGAACAGTTTAGAATTCCAGGTTCAATTAATTTACCGCTGCATCAGCTTAAATATAAAAGCCAGTTTAAAAAACGAGAGATTTTGATTGTTAATGATGGGAAAAGTTATGCCAGAGTCGAAGTGTCGGTGATTGAATTATTGGAGCAGGGTTTTAAGGACGTTAAAATTTTGAATGGTGGAATTAATTACTGGAGCCAAAAAGTCAAACAGGTCGATGGACAAGTGGGGCAAGCTAGTCGATTGAAGCTTTTGTCAGTCAGGGAGTTTCTGGGCGAATTAAAACATGGGCCATGGCTTGTCATTGATGTGAGCGCAAAACCTTCATTTGTTGAAAAAATAAACGGAGAGGTTGTTCACCTTCTGCTAAATGAACTTTTCTCACTTAATCTCAATCAGATTTTAAAACAAAACAATAATCCTTTAACAAGAGTTTTGTTTGTTTCTGATGATAAGCAGGTTTATAGTCAGCTAAATAGAGAGCTGCTCGAAGTCGATCTGGATGTTTATCAGTTGCTTTCGCAAACGACGGATTACATTCCTGTCTATAAAAAGCAAAGGTTGATGGCTTATCGACGAAGTAACCGAGAAATAAATGGGTGTGGTTTTGGCAGTTAATAGAAAGTTAGTTGTTTTAGTATTACTGATCAGCGCAGCAATTTTACTGTGGTTTTTTATGAAGCCAGTGAGGTCGTCGTTGAATGTCAAACCAGGCGAATACCCTGTTCATAAACACCATAAGTTAAGGTATAAATTAATAAATATGTCTGGAGAGACTATAAAAGATGTTACCTTTAGCACGCTAATCCCTTATCGTATTTTAGCGAATCAAAAATTGGTTAATATTGTTACTGATAGAGCCTATGTTGAAGAAACTGATAAACAGGGTAATACGTATTATCATTATAAAATAGACACAATTTCGCCCTATCAAAGTATTTTTATTGATTTAAAAGTTAATATTGATATGAGCTTGTCGGCCCAGTCTATAAATTCTCATTCTGCTAATTCTTACCTTTCAGCCAGTACTTACATAGAGTCTGATGCAGAAGGAATTAAAGCGCTTGCCGAACAGTTAAAAAAACAGACTGACATAGACACTCTAAAATCGGCATATGAGTGGATTAACCGAAACCTGGAATATACAGGTTATATAAAACAAGAACATGGCGCTTTATATGCCTTGCAACATAAGAGCGGCGACTGCACTGAATATGCTAATTTAATGGTCGCTCTGGCCCGAGCGTCAGGGATCCCTGCGCGAGTAATGGATGGTTATGTTTATTCTGAAAATAGCGTGGTTTATGCCAGAGATTATCACAACTGGGTTGAAGTATTTGTTGATAATCAATGGCATATTGTTGATCCGCAAAAGCAGCGGTTTATGGAAAAATACTCAGAATATCTTGCGTTTGGAATTCTACATGCAGAGTCAGCTGATTTCAAAAATCCGCGTCAAATTGGTATTTCAGATAAACGTGTTAATGTCGTGCTTTAGTTGTGTAAAAAACATACCAACGCATACTGTTCGAGGGTCACAATATGCATTATGCATCAAATAGTCATTGTGAATTATTAGAAGAACTATGAATTTAAGCATTCTGAGCTGTTCGGTGGCCCTAACAAGGTACTTTGAGATTTAACAACGGTTGAAAAATCATTAGGGGATATTCCGGTTTCCTCTTTGTAGAAAACGCTCTAAGCTGATATCTGTACTAACACTTCTTATATTAATATGGGCTGTTTCATCAATTATTCTACTACTTTAGTTATACTTGTCACTGCTATAAATGGTTAGTCGGGGACAATCGGTTTTTACTTTGATTTAGATCAGTTTTTTTATCTCATATTTAAATGAAAATAAACCCGAATCAATACTGACAATAGAAT
>JADGFG010000235.1 GCA_016743995.1 Kangiellaceae bacterium
ATCCTGAACCATAACCTTGTCCCATGTAGATAAAACAAAATGACTGGAAAAGTAAGTTAACCAGGAAAAATCAACTTATAGACGTCCCGATTTTACTAATCCCCAATACTGTTTTCCCATCGCTGTCAGTTGACAGGATTTACTATTAATCGCTGCATAATACATGTGGTCTTCTCCCACAGGTGTTACAAGGCCGACTCCGACCATTTTCTGTAGTTCTTTAAATATGATAATGTTGGTTTTGCAAGAGTCTGCTTCAGTGTCTTCAAAACTGGGATCAAGTTGAAATTCCTGGTCAGGAGACTGAAAGTAAACCGTTATATTATTAATAACATTCAGTTCAATTGGCGGCGGGACCTGGCGAAGAGAAACAAGCTTTGAAACATTGGTTTTAAATACAGGCCGTTGGCTCCAGTAACCTAGTGCTCTGTCCATATAAGCATAAATTGCGCTGGGTAATATTTTTCCCATCAGATCAGAACACTGTCCCTTTAGCGCATCAATAAGTAATGAAGTAAAGATACCTTCACCATTTTTTTCTTCAGAAGCTTCAAATTCTCTGGAAGATGACAAAATGGTGACGCCATTTGCCAGTTCTGACAATAAGTTTTCGTGTGGTAATGCCCTGGATCCCATATAACCAGCATGACAACAGTCGAGGATGATAATTTTATTTTTAATTTTGGAGTGATTGGCTAACTTCAGTACATCGTCCATTGATACGCCTTCGTCATATTGCCTGGTATCAGCGGTTGCCAGGTGACCGCCATAGGCATTCAAATTACCATGCCCGGCAAAGTAAAATAGAGCGGTATCAACATCATTACCGCCAATAAACAGGCGGTCTATTTCTTTTTTTAAAACTTGCCGGGTAACATTTGTACGAGAAGATAACAGATAATTAACTTCAAAATTTTTTGAGCCGTCATGATTTTTAGAAAGAAGGGCGCCTATTTTTTCAGCATCGTTAACACATCCACTCAGGCTGGCAGAGGGGTAGTGGTCAATACCTGCAACCAGTGCAATTTTTCCTTCGCTCATAGAGTTAATGTCATGATAGTGGGGCATGATAGTGGAACATCCATACACTCGATTCTAAACCAGTAGCAAAATGTGAGCAATCTCAAATTTCTATGCATTAATACCATCTCATGTGGCGATACGCATTGGTGTTGCACCGCCCGAGCCGGTCATTCGGATTCGTTTCGGAAGAAAAGCTAAACGCTCAGGTGTTGATTTGAGCCAGTTTTTCGTTATTTAACGTATTGGTTGTTGTGAGCCATCAAAATGATGGAAGTTTATTTTATTCTTATAACGATTTTAATTAGTAGTTTAATTATGGAGATCTTATGCCTTTACATCCTGTTGCGGCTTTTAATCAGTTAACTACTGAGCCTGTCAGATTTTTAAAAACTTACCCGTTAAAAATTACCGGAGCGATGGGGGCTTCTGGTGTTTCTCAATACCTTCTGGGGGCCCGTGGTCCCTCACAACGACCAGGTCGTTTTATGGGAACGCATAATTGGAAAACGACAGAGTCCTTTAATATCCGTCCTGATAATGTCGTTGCAAGAGCTTATCTTCCGGGTGCACATCAATTTGGCGCACATTCTATTCAAATGAATGTTGGCACGCCAGCACTTACTTTTTACCAACTACCAGCTGCGGGTGGCCCGAATATCATGCTCACTGGTCAATTGTCAGGGTGTTCGTTTGTCATATTGCCGCCAGCTGGTGGAAACTTGAACGTGGCACATGTTCAACCGGTTACAAGAGATGCTTCTATGACTTTAAGAAATAATCTGGCGGCGGCCTACCATGGAGGTTTTGTTTATGGCATTCGTAACGCTCGCGGCTTTTACAAGAGTAAAATACATGAAGTGGCTGTTGTTGGTGTACGAAGTGCTGGTAGCTGGCGAATTTTTGCTCAAAAACAAGAGAATGGCAAGGATAACCGTATTCTTAGTGTCTGGCAGATTCATCCTGGTCATGTCAAAGTGTAGGCGTGTATTTTATTTCCCCCATTTAAGCCTGGTGAAATATTTTTTCCTGATTCACAGTAGTGATTTAATATATTGCTGAGCTGTTTTTCGGGTTTTTTGATTACCGTTGATTTTGATTACCGTTGATAATGATTACCGTTGATAATGATTACCGTTGATAATGATTACCGTTGATAATGTTGGAGCATCCATAAACTCGATTCTCAAATTTTTATCTATTAAAATCGTCGCTTACTAAGATTTAGAGGTTCCGATTTCTATTGAAATATTTCGACTTTCATTAAGTTTTGAGCTTTTCATAAATATTTATAATAACGCTATCTGTTATATGGTTGAAGTGGTACTATTCAAATAAATCGATGTATTCACTGGGTCTGGATAAGTCATAGAATTGAGTGATAAATCTACCCTGGAGATAACATAAGAAAGTTGCACTGATTATCGGCACTTCAACGGGGTTGGGAATTAATCTGTCGCTTCAGTGGGCTGCAAAAGATTATAACGTTTCTGCGAGCATGAGAAACCTGGAAAAACAGTCTCTCCTTCAACAGACTGCTGAAAATTCGGGAGTTTCGGTAGAATTCAAACAACTGGATGTACAGTATGCTGCAAGTGTTGAGTTGTGTGTACCTGAAATTATTCTGCAAGAATGCCAGATTGATATGCTGATCAATAATGCGGTGCAGGCTTTATCAGAACAATTGAACAGACAACCGAAGCAGAGATTAAATAGGTATATACAGCCTTGTCTTAACTTTACTCTTATTGAGCCTGGTGGAGTCAGGTCCGACTTTGCTGACAGTGCTTTAAAACAGTTTCAAAGCATCGGTGGAATGAAAGATGACGAATATAAACCAGTTCTTGAAAAGTATATTGACCGGTTTTTGAATATTAGGTGAATTGGTAAACTAGTGACATTTATAACTGATTATCTGAGTTTAAACAATACGATGTAAGTTCTTACTCTGAACTTGACCGTTTTGACCTTTTTTGTCGACAACTAAAGAATATTACAATTTGTTTTTTAGTGACCTGTGACAGTATCTGTTGTGAACCGATTAATAGTTTTTAATTTCCAATCCAGGGTTTAATGACGCTCCTGTCAGTCTTAGTCTTTTTAATAATAGTACTGATTAAAAAGTGACAGGTTTAATTTTAATGAAATATAACTTGAGACGAATATTATGAAAATAAACATTTTTAAAAAAAAGTTGCTTCCTGTTGTGATTGCTACTTTCAGTCTTTCTACAATGGCCGCAAGTAGCCACCTTTCGGCTAACAGTCAGATTGATTTACAGCCCTTGGGAACTTATAAGACTAATCAACCCCTTTTTACCAGTGCACAAGAGATCGTCGCTTTTGATAAACAGTCTAAGCGTTTATTTGTGGTCAATGGTGGAGCAAAAACAATTGATATTCTAAAAGCTGGTCATGATGGTAGTCTTCTGTTAATAAAACAGGTAGACATTACACCGTATGGTAAAGCAGCCAATAGTGTTTCTGTACATCATGGTGTGGTCGCGGCAGCGGTGCAAAATAACAATAAGCAACAGCCCGGACAGGTTGTTTTTTTTAATGTGGATGGTGAGTTTTTAAATAAGCTTACCGTTGGTGCACAGCCAGATATGGTTACGTTTACGCCCAATGGAAAGTTTGCTCTGGTGGCAAATGAAGGAGAGCCTTCCGATGATTATTCCATCGATCCTGAAGGCAGTGTTAGTGTCGTCAGAATGTTACGCGATGTAAAATTAATGACACAAAACAATGTTAAAACGGCAGATTTTAAAGAATTCAATAAAAGAAACTTACCAAAAGGTATAAAAATATCTGGTCCGGGGGCTTCGGTTGCACAAGATCTGGAACCAGAATATATTACGGTGAGTGAAGACTCTGAAACTGCGTGGGTTACTTTACAGGAAAATAATGCGATTGCTGAGATTGATATTGCCGATGCAGAGATTGAAAAAATATTTTCACTTGGTTTTAAAGATCACTCATTACCCGGTAATGAACTGGATGTCAGTAATAAAGATGGAAAAATCAATATCAAAAACTGGCCGGTATTCGGCGCTTATCAGCCTGACTCAATTGCAGCTTATCAACACGGTTCAAAAACTTATCTGGTCACTGCCAACGAAGGCGACGGTCGGGATTATCCCGGGCATAGTGAAGAAACTCGTGTCATGAACCTGAGTCTTAATCCTGAAGTATTTCCTGATGCACAAACATTACAACTCCCTGAAAATCTTGGACGTTTAAAGGTGACGACTGCTATCGGAGATGTTGATAAGGATGGTTATTTTGAAGAGTTGTATTCTTATGGTGCTCGTTCATTTTCGATCTGGAATGAAAGTGGTCAGTTAATTTTTGATAGCGCTAATGATTTTGAGAAAATAATCGCGAGAGACTTCCCCGGAAGGTTTAATTCGCAAGGTAGTCATAAATCGTTTGATAGCCGTAGCGATGACAAAGGTCCCGAGCCAGAAGCATTAGCCCTTGGTAAGGTTGCAGGTCGAACTTATGCCTTCATTGGTCTGGAGCGTGTTGGTGGAATTATGGTTTACGATATCACCAATCCTTTAAAAGTTAAGTTTATTCAGTATCAGCCAGGAAACTCAACTGATATATCGCCAGAAGGAATCAAGTTTATCAGTGCGAAAGATAGCCCTACTGGTAAGCCTGTACTGGCTGTCGCTTTTGAGGCGAGTGGAACAACAACTTTATTTGAAATCAATCGAACCGCCAGAAAATAGGCTTAATGGCCAGGCGATAGTTATATCGTCTGGCGCTATTGAAATAAAGTAAATATGTTTCGGGGAGCTGAAAGCATAGTCGCTATTAGCATTTGAGCAATAAGTTGTTTTTCAGTTGAAGATAGTGAGTCAAAATTTCACTTACCTGTTTGCCGGGATCTTTTGATTGCCGCTGGTAATGGTTAATCACCTGCGCTAAGTACTTTCTATCCGCATCACGAGAATAATCCCACATAGTTGAACCAACAACCGACAGGGGTTGTGTAGAGCGAGTGGAAGCATGAATGATTTCATAAAATCTTTTATTTTCACAAACCAGCTGCTCATCAATCAATCCAAAGTTTAAAGCGGCTAATGCTTTGCGAACTCGGTAGTTATGATGAACAAGGCAGAGTATAAATTCAATATTATCCAGACGATTTTTTGATGCAATTGCTTGTATAAAATCAATGGTGCGGTCACCACCCACTCCGGCAATAATGACTAGCGTGGTGTCGTGATTTTCTGGTGGAGTTGGTAAATTGCTATGCAGGTTGATATCAGCGACATCCATACAGTGTGTTTGCCAATGTTCAAGGTATTCAGTGCCACTAAAGTACTGCTGTAGTTTTGTTTCTAGCCTGGAAACAAGTGGCTCTAGAATGTCTACAAAATGGATTTTACTTGCGGCGTTGCGCTGTAATAAAGCGAGCCCCAGTAAGCCATGGTCACAGCAACAATCCCAGATATGCGAATATTGGCCACTTATCATCTGGTTGATAGCATGTAGGCGAATGGTAGATTTTAGTGATTTCAAAAGTTTTATTTCCAGTCTACAGAGAGGCAATTCTATCTTTTTCTTATCATTAAATATAGCCGAAGAATAGTGTGAGATTTACCGATGAATCGTTCATAGTGGAAGACCTGCCAGATCCGGCGGGGAGTTTTTTGGATAAAAATGGTAAATGCTTGATTAATTTAATTAATTAATATCAATCTGTTTTGTCGTTGTTTGAATGAAGTGAGGAAATTTTATACAGAGTACTGAAATACAGACTACTAAATTTGAGACCCATTTAACTTTAGTTTGGTGGGTACTTCCTGATAGCTTGTTTATTCCAGGTTTATTCGCCTATAATTGGGCTCTTTGCTTCTTAGTCTGGATACGGATATAAAAACGCATTACCAACCCAGAAGCCTTTATGCTGCTTTTGATCGCTACCCTTTGCCCAAAGGCGCATCAACGCATATAAAACACATGGCCAGTAGTTTGTTCAGTGCTTATTCGCCGGGTTTACTTTATGTACTGGCCGATGAGACCTTACCGGTTTATCAGCGGGAAACAGAACCGGCTGATATTGAAATTGTCCGCTGCCTGGCGCAAGAGAGCAATTTATTATCCCGTGCATTAGACTACTCAAAACAGTTATCAGGCTTGCTGGCGCAGTCTGGTGGCGAATTAAAACTGGCGCACTTTAGAGATCCCTGG
>JADGFG010000236.1 GCA_016743995.1 Kangiellaceae bacterium
GATAGTCGTTAATATCAGAAACGACCAACAGGGCCAGGGCGGTATTGATGCCCTCCTCAACGAATTTTCCTTATCTTCTGAAGAAGGTGTTGTATTAATGTGTCTGGCTGAAGCTTTATTACGCGTACCCGATGCAGAAACGCAAGATAGCCTCATTCGAGATAAGCTGGCCAATGGTGACTGGAGTTCGCACCTGGGTAACAGTGACTCACTCTTTGTTAATGCTTCTTCGTGGGGGTTATTAATTACCGGTAAAATGGTTAATTATTCGGATAAAAATAAAGAAGACAAATTTGGTATATTAAAACGCACTGTTGGTCGACTTGGCGAACCGGTCATTCGAAAATCAGTACAATTTGCCATGAAAATCATGGGCAAACAGTTTGTCATGGGGCGAACCATTGAAGAAGCCATTAATCGAGCGATAGAAAAAGAAGAGAAAGGTTACGCCTATTCCTACGATATGCTTGGCGAAGGCGCTCGCACAATGGAAGATGCAGAACGTTATTTCAATAGCTACCTGATGGCCATTCATGCCATTGGTAAGGCGGCAAAAAACCGAGGCCCTGTTAAAAGTCCTGGAATTTCCGTCAAACTATCAGCAATTCATCCTCGCTATGAGTTTACTCATAAAGAACGCGTGATGCAGGAGCTAGTCCCTAAATTAAAAGAACTCGCTCTTGTGGCTAAAGACTACGATATCGGTTTTACCGTTGACGCCGAAGAAGCCGATAGACTGGATATTTCACTGGATATTATCGAAGCAGTATTCTCAGACGATGCACTGGGAAACTGGAGCGGTTTTGGCCTGGCAGTTCAAGCCTATCAAAAACGAGCCATTTTCGTTATTGACTGGCTACGCGAATTAACTCAGCGGGTTAACCGTAAAATGATGGTTCGCCTGGTTAAAGGTGCTTACTGGGACACCGAGATCAAAACAACACAACAGGATGGACTGGAAGGTTTTCCTGTGTTTACTCGAAAAGCAACAACCGATGTGTCTTATAAAGCCTGTGCTATAAAATTAATGGCATCCAGGGATACCATATTTCCACAGTTTGCCACACATAATGCTTATACCGCTGCGACCATTTTAGAAATGGCCGATGGGAATTATGATAATTTTGAATTTCAGCGTTTACACGGAATGGGCGAATCTTTATTTGACCAGATTGTTACCGAGGACAAAGTGCAATGTCGTGTCTATGCCCCCGTTGGACAACATGAAGACTTACTCGCTTATCTTGTTCGTCGACTGCTTGAAAATGGCGCTAATTCATCGTTTGTTAATGCCATTGTTGATGAGTCAAAATCCGTTGAGTCATTGCTACCCGACCCGGTCGAAAAAATTCAGAGTTTACAACACAAAGCTAATCCACAAATTGATATGCCATGCGATATGTTTGGTAATGAACGTCAGAATTCACAAGGTCTGGACCTGACCGACATTAATCACATTACCCCAATGAAAGAAAAACTGGATGCCTGGTTTGAAACTCATCAATTATCCAGCTCAGACGTACCAGAAGGTGCAAAACCGGTGCTGAACCCTGCCAACCATAATGAAATTATTGGATTTATTCGGCACCAGAATGAAACCGAAATGAAACAGCTGATTGAAAAATCAGAAGCAGCGTTTACCAGCTGGTCGGCGACTTCAGTGAAAGCGCGCGCAGATATATTACGTAAAACTGCAGATGTACTTGAGCATCATAGTGAAGAACTGATTGCGTTATGTATAAAAGAAGCAGGAAAAGTCCCACAGGATGGTATTGACGAAGTACGTGAAGCCGTGGACTTTTGCCGATTTTATGCAGCAAGAGCTGAAGAACTGGCACTTGATGACCGCTTGAAGGCACGGGGTGTTATTTTATGTATCAGTCCATGGAACTTCCCCCTGGCAATATTCCTCGGCCAGGTTTCTGCAGCTATTGCAACCGGAAACACGGTTATCGCAAAACCAGCTGAACAAACAACACTGATAGCACTACGTACCATTGAACTCATGCAGACTGTTGGCTTACCCGAGAACGTCGTTCAGGCGGTCGTTGCACGGGGAAGTAAAGTGGGTCAGTTCATTATTCCCGATACTCGAATAAAAGCCGTCATGTTTACCGGTTCTACCGATACCGGTACGAGAATTGCGCAGACTCTGGCAGAGCGCGGTGGCGATCAGGTTCCTCTGATTGCAGAAACCGGCGGCCAGAACTGTATGATTGTTGATTCCACAGCGTTACCGGAGCAAGTTGTAGATGATGTGATTTCTTCAGGATTTCAAAGTGCCGGTCAAAGGTGTTCGGCACTACGAGTTCTTTTTGTTCAGGATGAAATTGCTGACAAAGTCGTGACCATGCTTAAAGGCGCATTAAAAGAACTTCATGTTGGTGATCCGTCAATGCTTTCTACAGATGTTGGTCCGGTTATTGACCAGAAAGCACTGGATGCACTGAATGAACATGTCGATTATCTGAAAGATAAAGCCACACTGCATTATCAATGTGAGCTACCAGAAATGGGTGACACCGGTCACTTCTTTTTTGCACCACGTCTGTATGAAATCGAAAACCTTTCGGTTTTAAAACAGGAAGTTTTTGGTCCCTGTGTTCATGTTATTCGATTTAAAGGTACTGAACTGAACAACGTGATTCATCAGGTCAATGGTACTGGCTTTGGATTAACAATGGGTATACACACGCGTATTGAGGGTCGTGCTGAATTTCTGGCCAGAGCATCTCGGGCAGGTAATATTTATGTTAATCGAAATATGATTGGCGCAGTTGTTGGTGTGCAACCTTTTGGTGGGCGTGGCCTTTCTGGTACGGGACCGAAAGCTGGTGGTCCCAACTACCTGCCTCGTCTGTTACAGGAGAAAGCTTCACCGACTAACTCGCAGCAAACTAACGAAAAGCCAGAGACAACTGTAACGGAAACAACAGCTAGCGATAAAACACAAGTCATACAACTGATGGGCAATGCACAACGTGACGAAATTCAATGGCGTACTACAGATTTAAACACTCGCATTTCAGCGGTACGTCAGCTGATTGCAAAAATTGCGAATGTGGATAGCGTAAAGCAACTGGCGGATGACCTGACCCAGACCCTGTCAGATGCCCGCGAGCAATTAGCAAATATAGAAAAGCGGCTTTCCAATCCCACTGTACTTCCTGGACCGACTGGCGAGTCAAATATACTGTACCTTGAGCCACGAGGCTGTGTTGTTTGTTATGCGGATAAAGACACCTCATTCAATTTCTGGGCAATTTCAATTTTCACCGCGCTGGCGACCGGAAACTCAGTGATTACCGTTGTGTCTGACCTATTTCATAAAGAAGCACTCGAGTTTAGAGAAAAATTGCTGTCTACTGGTGTTCCAGAAGGGATCCTTCAAGTTGCCACATTATCTCAACTTGCTGACGTGCTGGTACATCCTCATGTGGCTGGTGCGGTTATTGGTAGTGGTTGTGAAAGAAAGAGTGATATTAATGCACAACTGGCCAGTCGCTCAGGTGCAATACTACCAGTGATCAGTAGTGAGTATTACGATACTCTGATTGCACGTTTGTTAACTGAAAAAACAGTGAGTATCGATACCACTGCTTCCGGCGGTAATACTTCGCTGATGACTCTGGTTGATGATGAGGAATAGCGGATAACTGACCAGACATTCGGTCATATTTACAAAGAGCAGGTCTCACGGTCTATTACCGGCTGTGGGTCCTCTACCCTCTTGTTCCCACTTTTTTTCCTCATCTCATAATGCAGACAATCTACTAAAAAATTCGCATAATCAATAGAGATTGGTTCGTTGTTTTGTGCGAGTTTTTCCATGGGGTGACTGTCTGATATTGGCTTGTACCTTATAACGCCAATATAATTGGCGCGCGGCTTTTTGCGCGTCCAGCCACGTAGTGGCGATCCTTGATATACTCGTTATAAAGAGGCTTGCTCGGCGTATAAATACTTAACATCTTGATAATCGAAAGCACCATAATTTACATCAGTAACTAATACATCATTATAAGTATCTTGACACCCCCCACATTTATACAGCTCTGTAAGGTCAAACTTCTTTTGGTCACTCAAATTATCCCACCAGTGTGGCGAGAGGTATACATTTTCTGTTTTTGAAATAATTAGCATCAATAATGAGTCAGAAATCGAATTAGAGCGCATCAAAGTTTTAACTAGCTCTTGATTAGATACTCTGTGCTCATTTAACCATGAAAAAACAATATAACCTTTACCATTGCTAGAAAATGAATTGACACTTAAATAATCTGGAATACACATGGGATCATTAGTAATTTTTTGAATTAGCGAACCATCAAAACCAAAGTGCATACCTCCAATAGAACTAGACATTACTTTAGGAGGTGTTTCTAGCTCGATAATAACGTGCTCTAACTGATCGTAATCTTTTGAAATTAACACCTTCTCTAGTGACGATTTGATGTTCTGTAGATCATTTATAGTTAAATCGTTACTTCCATTAAAGTGCCTATAACGATCTTGAATATACATTTGTTCAAGTACATCCTTCCCTCTATCCATTTCTTTCACGAGTCCGAAAGTCCCCTTACAGCTTTCTTTTACAAATAGCTCACGAGAAACCGTACGATACATAATAAGGAAACAGTGATAGCTCGATAAATCGAAATGGTTATCTTCAAATGGAGAAAATAACTTTTTGTCATGGATTTTACAAAATCCATTGAAGGTTGAAGCTTTGTTTATTCCGACCGATACAGGCTCCAACACAGTATTATCTTTATTTCTTTGAGCCATGAAGAATGTCAAAACATGCCCATCGACAGCAATCTCTTTTAAAGGAGAGCTTTTTGAAACTGAATGAGCCTTAACAATTTTATTTGAACATTCATCCTTAAAAATAGTTGAAGCACTACACTTTTTATCAGTATTGAAACGATTCAACTCTTTATACAATACCGATTCCTGAACAGGTGTTTGTGAAGATCTATTCAAGTGACATTTCTTATACTTGATACTAGAGCCACACCAGCAAAGCTCATTTCTACCTAACTTCACTCAAACACCTTTAGCTTGATAACGCCTAATTATATGAGAATTCACAGGTTGGGTTCACTTATGAAAGTAACAAAGCCATCTCCGAACTCAGTAGTTCTTTTTGCAATCATTCCACTACCAGTCATAGTAACGTGTAATGAGTCTCCTTCAACTAAGCCAGAAGAATAGAGATCCTTCCAAATTAGATCGTAAAATGCACGTCGGCGATTTAATTCAGGAAGAGCAAATTCTAGAACAGTGGACGAGCCGCCCATCGACCAACTTGGCAGTTTTTTGCCACTTTCTGCGATAAACTTTTGCGGATCTTGGAATAATTTTAGAACAAACTAGCGGTATTTTTCAAGCTAGTTGTCGCCTAAAGTTATAATATTATGCCGCCTTGTTAGTTTGGCCCATCATTTTTGATTTGTCAGGGTTCAAATAGACCTCACCCACCGGTTCCCAATTTCTTGTTTCACAGCTCCACCGATGAGGATTAATCTGTTTAGCTTGTCGATAGATGTCATCTCTAGCTTTAAGTATCGCAGTATCTTCACCGTTATGACGCTGCTCAGGTGTCACAAATTTAATGGCACTATGCAAATGTTCTTTGTTATACCAGACAACGAATTCTGCAACCCAACGCCTGGCACTGAGTAAATTCTCGAAAGGCTTCGCTGGATAGTTTGGTCGACAAACTAGGGGACACCCACCACTCAAAATATACCGAAATCATCACTCATAGACAACGTATAAATAATCAGGTAAATTAACAGTCGTTAATCAAAAACAAATAAGGATATTTAATCATGACAAGGGCTCGTCAATCCATTATCGATTTAGAATCTACACCCTACTACCACTGCATTGCCCGCTGCGTCAGGCGCGCTTTTCTTTGTGGTGAAGACCATTTAACCGGCAATAACTTTGAACACCGTAGAGAGTGGGTTACTGAGCGTTTGAGTTATCTGGCCAGAACCTTTTCCATCAAAATTGCCAGTTATGCCATTATGAGTAATCACTATCACCTGGTACTTAGAGTCGATGCTGATAAAGCTAGCGACTGGAGTGAAGCCAATATCATTCGGCGTTGGAAGCGGATATATAATATTCCGCCCATCGTTCAGCAG
>JADGFG010000237.1 GCA_016743995.1 Kangiellaceae bacterium
AAATTATTCAATAACGATTGACGTGCAGCTTCTTCTCTTACCCCCAAGACATCGCTCATATCTTTTTGTAGCTGATCAAATTGATAGTCAATTTCATCATCACTTCTGCAATTTTGATAGATCTCGGAAATTCTTTTTTCAATATCGATTTCACTTTCAATCGCCCCCAGTATTTCATCTGAGGCTCCAAATACACCTTCGAATAACTTAAACTTACTACTCAGTAATTCAAATACACGCTTATCGGCTGGATTTTTTCGATTAACAAAATTAACCACGACTACATCGTTTTTTTGACCGTAACGGTGAACCCGGCCAATACGTTGCTCTACTTTTTGCGGATTCCATGGAAGGTCATAGTTAATTAGTACCGAGCAAAATTGCAGGTTAATACCTTCACCACCCGCTTCAGTTGATATAAGAATATCTGCATTATCACTTTTAAACTCATCAACCAACGCAGCCTTCATATCAGCGGGTTTTGAACCACTGATTCGAGCACTTCCTCCATGTTTTTGTATCCAATTTTTATATGTCGTTCTGGAATCAGGGTCAGTATTACTGCCATTGAGTAATACAATTCGACCTTGGTATCCGTTATCCTCTAAATGAGTTTTCAAATATTTCTGAGTACGGCAAGATTCAGTAAAAACAACCGCTTTACGTTGACCGCCTAACGTCTCTGTCATTGTTAGCGCTTTAGTCAACACCGTTAACAACGCATCACCCTTGGCGTTACTCTTTATATTTTCAGCTAAGAACTGATAGCTCTTTAAGTCGTCTATTTCTTGTTGTAGCTGACTGACAGGTGTTTGAGCATTCTCATCATTATTGGTAATACCTGAACTTTCACCAAAAGTATCAATCCAGTCATTGGCTTCTTCCAAATCAACTAAATCATCTTCATTTAATAACTGCTTTTCTTCAAGTCGCTTAATCATTCCTTTAAGCGTATCGGCAATCGCAAAAGACGATGAAGCCAAAATCTTACGAATACCAATAGTCACCAATGGCCGTGCATTACTTGCAATGGCATTTAAGTAGGGACGTGACAGGTATTCAGAAATATCCTCGTAAAGTCTCCATTCTTCATCAGAAGGCGTAAAATCTTGAGTTAAGGAATAACGATTGGTAAAATTAATTCCACCTTCCTGCTGGACTTGGCGTCTTAAACTGCGAAAACAAAGTGGTTTGATCCTTTGTTTGAGATCATCATAAGTCGCTTTATTGTTCTGCCTACTAACGTACAACGAGCGAAATGATTTATCATCACCAAAATAATGTTGATCGATCATTTTGGAAAGACCATAAAGTTCCATCAAATTGTTCTGGATAGGGGTTGCAGATAACAGTAACTTGGAACCTGCATGTAGAGTTGCCTCATGAATATTTTTTGCTCGCTTATTACCGCTCTTTTTGTAGAGGTTACGCAATTTATGTGCTTCGTCAAAAACCACCAAATCCCAATGAATATCACCGACATTAATTTTCTGATTAGCAACGTATTCATAGGAGCAAATAACAATTTTATCTAATTGCTCAAAGATATTCTTTGTTCCAGTTGTTTCAGATTTTTTTAAATCTCGAGCGACTTTACTATCAATAATCATGGAGGGTAATTCAAACTTATCGACTAGTTCTTGCATCCATTGCTTCCGCAGAGAAGCAGGAACAACTAACAATATTTTACGCTTTCTCTCAGCCCATTTTTGTGCAATCACCAAGCTCGCTTCAATGGTTTTACCCAGACCCACTTCATCGGCAAGCAAAACGCCTTTTGCCAAGGGGGATTTAAGCGCAAAACATGCAGCTTCAACCTGATGCGGGTTCATATCAACTTTAGCCGATGCCATAGCTCTGGATATCTGGTTATCAGTATGCCCTGAAAGCGTTAACCAGTGGGCAAAATAAAGACTCTGGTGTTCAGTAAACATCTTATTTCACCTCATTGCTGGGTGTTTGTTGCTCCAACCATCGGTCAATCGCCTGCTTACCAAATCGCCACTGTTTACCCAGTTTTTGTCCTGGAATGCGTGCTTCTTGTACTAACTTATAAATAGTCGATTTAGGGATTTTAAGATAAACCGCCAATTCTTCCAAAGTCATGACGTCGTCATTGTTGTTAGATGGCATTGGAGCACCTTAGGTAATAGTAATTACCAGTATTTAATAATAATTATGATGTTTTTGCCAGTAATTTTATCAATACCAACAACGAATTACATAATACGTCAATTATCTGCTTAGCTAAACCTGTCACTTCTATTTAAACATTTTTTATTATTTTGTTACGATTTTTTGTCTGGCATTGAAGGGAGCGGTAGGTGAAAGAGAAGCTGATACAAATGATTTGTACGGGACTCCGCCTGCAATGTTCAGTACATAATTCCCCGTATTATCTCGGTTTGAGAGTCTCATGACTAGCTCAACTTTCTCCATTTATTTAAGGATCCTGGGTATATCTTAAGCTTACGAACAGATTTGTCCTGAAATAGGACTGTATGTTATTTTGGGTATCAAATTAAAATAATGACTCTTCTTATTATACTTTTGTATCAACTCCGCTTATCCTTCACATAAACCATCAAGTTCTTCTTAGTTCCAATAGTGCGCCTGTCAATATCAAACAACTCCGTTACTTCAAATAACTTAGTCAAAGTCTGATATCCATAAGTTCTGGTATCAAAATCAGGATACTGTCGCTTAATCAATCCACCACACAATCCTAGCTGAGCCCATCCATTATCATCGGCATATTCGGCAATTGAATTTCTCAAAATACGAACAAGTTTTGTGTCGCCACAAAGTTCTTTACGAGATTTCTTATTGGATTGAGCCGTTTCTTTTGCAATTTTTTTGCATTCTTCAGTGTCATCATCGTCGATATTTCGTAACACCTCTGTCGAGATGAAATCGTCGCAGGCGTTCCTGAACGCCACTGGCGTTTTAACTTCGCCCACTCCAAAAACAAAAACCTGAGACTCCTTTAGTCGAGAAGCCAGTTTAGTGAAATCACTATCACTGGTGACCAGAGCAAAAGCGTCATACTTTTCGGAATAAAGAAGATCCATAGTATCTATGATCATTGCTGCGTCTGACGAATTTTTACCATGGGTATAAGAAAACTGCTGTACCGGAGTAATGGCTAGCTCATTAAGAGGTTGCTTCCAGTTTTTCAGGTGTTTGTTACTCCAGTCGCCATAAGCTTTTTTTACGACCAGGTGTCCATGTTTGGAAAGCTCTTGCAGTACCGCACCAAGTATCGAATGTTGTGCATTTTCAGCATCGATTAATACGGCAATTTTCTTCTCTGCGTTCAGATCCTTCAATTTTTGTAACTCCTGTTTTGGTTATTCATCTTTGACGGTAAGACTGATTTTGCCAGAAATAATGTTATGCTGACTGTATCATTGCTTTGTTTTACAACATACCATAACCACAAAAAAGATCGATTTTTTTACATTTAATATCGCCGCGAGAGATTGCGGGCTTTGCATATTTAAAATCCTCATTTTAAGAATAGAAAAATCACGTAGTTAGTTAATGACGTTACATATAAAATCTATCTAAATGAATAGTGACAGAGAAAAGTTAAAACAGACAGTTGCTGCCATGGCATGTAAGGAGCGGTAGGTAATATATTGTATAATAAAAATGGTTTCGATATGATTGCGAGCGATACCATGACTACATGATTTGAGAGTGAGCTTACATTTCGATGTGAGATAAATCATGGTCAAAATAGAAAAGCTATTTTTAATAAAATATCTCGAATGTTTCTGTGTTTCACTATGCTATTTCGGTGACGGTTCTATGCGGAGTCATAATTAACGATAGAATGTATCAGGCTTTGGGATTTGTTGTGGTGTTGAGAGAACATTTAGCACCAGAAATAGACGAGAAAATTACAAAACATTTAAAGCTGGAAGATAGAGGAAATGATTTGATGTTTGAATATAAAATGGTACAAATCCCACCTAACGTTGTGGTTGATATGAAAAAACATAAAGGTAATGAAGCCGCTGCTTATCTGGAAAGTGTTGTCAATAAATATGCGAGTCAAGGCTGGGAGTTTTACAGGACGGACAGTATTGGTGTGGCATTAAAACCAGGTTGTTTATCAGCATTAGCTGGGAAAAAAGAAGAGCATGGTTCGTATTATGTGATTACTTTTCGAAAGAACGTACTTTGATGGTTTGGTTATCAATAAAACTTATTGTCTTTTATCAAATGAGTGCGCCTCGCAGGCTTAGAAGTGCCTGTCTGTTTGAGCCAAGTTGTTCTAATTTTGCCATATTAGCTTTGAAAAAATATGGTTTTTTTTCAGGCTGGAAAAAAAGCCTGGCAAGAATAGCGCGTTGCAAACAACCAGGAGGAGGCGAGGATTACCCATAAATTGTTTTATCAATGTAAAGAGTTAATAATGAAGAACGAATAGTAGGCTCATGTTTTTGAAGGGGACAAACAGATCCTCCATAACACCAAAATTGCCCTGGTTCCCATGCTACCGCGTGGGAATCCATATCTTACTTAACCGTTAAACCTGAGCCAGCATTCGAAATAGAGCCAGTTAGTCAGACAAAGGAAAAAGGTAGAGCTGACAGGCGTGCCTGCAAAAATAATTCTGAGCACTGAGAAAGTTTATGACAAAGCAATTTTAAATCCGGATTTTTTTACAACAGAGTTTTTAATGTGCCAGGTTAATTGTCGTCTAATAGATTATAGTAGTATCAGGCAGGCTGTCTGCCGATTTGCCAATTTTGTAAGCCTCCCGTATGCATTCCCACGCAGGAGCATGGGAACGAGGAAAAGTTCTAAACCTGAAGCACGCCAGAACTCAAAACTGTAGGGCTTGCCCTGGTTCCCATGCTCCTGCGTGGGAATCCATATATTGCTTAACCGTTAAACCTGACCCTGCCATTTAACATTCACATCAAGTAAACCACCTTGCCCAACATAATTTCTTGCACTTGAATAACGCCAATGCTCCGGCAAATCAACGTAACCGCGTTTTACTGGATTTTGATGAATGTAATTAATCTTCTGACGCATCATTTTATCATTCTGGATCCATTCTGGGTGGCTTCCTTCTTGCCACAACTGATAAGCCCTGTCATTTTTATGTGCTTTTTTGTAAAACGCTAATTGTTCCAAAACTTGTTTTACTTTGTTATCAGCTAAATACTGGATTAATTTTTTTGCTGTGAATGACTTAAAGCGCGCAATGTCCTGACTTAACGCTTCACTTTGCACAACCAGATGAAGGTGATTTTCTAAAATTACGTAGGCGTATACATTCAAACTCTCTTTCATTAGATGTTGTAGAGACTGGAACACAATGTCAACAGTTGTTTGTCGAGTAAAAATTGGTATCCAATGCAGTACTGTACAGGTCAAAAAATGCGGTAATTTTGAGTCAACTATTTTGTATCGGCTTCTTCCCATTCATTCACTCCTTTTTTTGGTGTTGCCCTGGTTCCCACGCTCCTGCGTGGGAATCCATATCTTACTTAACCGTTACCTTTTCTTATGCATTCCCACGCAGGAGCGTGGGAACGAGGAAGTCATTTGAATAAATCAGAGAGCCGTTTGTTTTTCTGCAAGCGTTTTGATCATTGCACGCGCCTCTGGCGCATATTCAATATGGACATAGGAAAGTAAATCATCAAATAATTCTAAACCTAACGCACGCCAGAACTCATCACTGTAGGGGTTTTTTGGAGCGGATTCTCCGGCATAGTGGTAGGAGCCAAAATCAAAAGCAATTTGCAGGCTAAACTGCTTATTGAGGGGGAAGAAGGCTGTTAAGGTTGGGAAACCTTCATCCCAGCCCAAATCAAGTTGAGCTTGCAGACCATCCAGGAACTCTTTTTTGACAGCTTTGGAAAAATAATTATTACTCAGGGATGGCCAATCAAGACGATCTTCCAGCTCATTTTTTTCGGGGGTATTCAGGAGTTGTGTATAGTAGGTTGTAAATGTTTCTGAATTTAAATTCAATAAGCTATCAGTTTCAGCCTGACTATTTTTGAGAATACAAATTTTCAAAAAACTAAGCGCCACAAAAAGTCGATTATGAGAGCCATCGTAGTCGGTATAATTCCAAGATTGTACAACGATCTCTTCGCTGCAGTTGCCTTCATCCCCGAAGTGTGT
>JADGFG010000013.1:0-28863 GCA_016743995.1 Kangiellaceae bacterium
CTATAATACTACCTTAAGCCTCCTTACAGCTAATTACACCCCATTACAAATTCATAACACATCTATAACACATTTATAATATCTCATTACACCACATTTGCTCAAGAATTTCCAGCGTTTCAACGTCCAGATCATTGGTTGGCTCATCCAGAATAATCAGGTTAGCCGGGCGAGTAAATAGCTTGGCCAGTAACAGGCGATTGATTTCTCCACCTGATAATGAGCTGGCAGGCGCTCGAACGCTGTCGGGGGTAAAGTTGAAATCTTGCATATAGCTGATGACATGACGTTCTTTTCCATCAACCACCACAAATTCTCTGCCATCAGCAATGTTATCTGACACTGATTTTTTTAAATCGATACCTTCTCTGAGTTGATCAAAATAGGCGATTTCCAGGGTATCACTGGTTTCAATTGAACCGGCAAATGCTGGCATTTTGCCAAGCAGGGTTTTAATAAAAGTGGTTTTACCACAGCCATTGTCACCCAGAATTCCAATTTTATCGCCTTTTTGAATAACACCGGTAAAAGGAAGGTTTAAAGCGCGATCGTAGCCGGTTTGCAATTTATCCATTCTGGCAACAATTTTGCTCCCGGCGGTGGTCACACTCACCTGAATATTGCTGGTACCCAGCTGATTACGTCTGTCTGCTCGTTCATTACGCATTTTTTTCAAGGCTCTTACCCTGCCTTCATTACGTGTTCTCCGTGCTTTAATACCCTGACGGATCCAGACTTCTTCGGCAGCCAGTCGTTTATCAAACTCCATATTGACTTTTTCTTCTTCTTTTAGCTGTTGATCTTTTAGCTCGGTGTAAGCCTGATAATTACCCGGGAAAAAACGAATAGTACCGCGATCAAGCTCCATGATGGTATCCGCCACTTTATTAACAAACCGACGATCATGAGAAACAAATAAAAGTGCGCCTTTAAATGCCAGTAGCTGTTCTTCTAACCATTGAATACTGGTTAAATCCAGGTGGTTGGTTGGCTCATCCAGAATGAGTAAGTCAGGCTCTTGTACCATCGCTTTAGCCAACGCTGCCCTGCGCCGCCACCCGCCAGATAACTCAGACATTTTAACCTCACCATTTAAGGTAAGTCTGCTAAGGGTCTGAGTCACTCTGTTTTCGACATTCCAGCCATCACTACCGGTTATTTTTTGCTCCAGTTCTCCAAGCCTGGGAGAATTGACATCTTCCATGATTAACGTCTGATAGTCTTCAACCCATTGAATAATATCGGAAAGACCAGACTCAACAAATTCTCTGATGGATAAGTCTGATTTTTCTGGCAGAGCCTGTGGTAAAAAACCAATACGATGACCTGTAGAACGGTTTAGCACCCCATCATCTGCGACAATTTCCTGATTAATCAACTTTAACAGGGTCGACTTACCGGTACCGTTGCGCCCCACCAGACAGACTTTCTGACGCTCCTCAAGAGAAAAAGAAGCGTTATCAAGTATTATTTGAGGCCCAAAGGCCAATGAAAGCTTGTCGGCACGAATTAACGACATGAATATCCCGGGTACAATTTAATTAGACGCGCATTCTAACAAATCGGGGGATAAAAAAAAGGACTGGCTTAATTTATACCCAAACTCTCTGGAAATGCAGGTTCCAGAGAGCGTGGGATAAGCTTAAACTTGCTCTCGTACCCCGAGAGAATGGCAAATTGCATAGGTTAAGTCTGAACGATTAAGGGTATAAAAATGAAAGTCTCGCACACCTTCTTTTGCCAGCACTTTAACCTGCTCAATCGCGACATTCGCAGCTATCAGGTTTCTGGTGACCGGATCATTATCCAGCCCTTCATAAAGGCTGTGCATCCAGCTGGGTACGGTCACATTAGTCATGGCTGAAAATTTTAATAGTTGCTTAAAATTAGTCACTGGCAAAATGCCCGGTACTATTTCAACTTCGATTCCCGATGATAAACAACGGTCACGATATCTCAGGTAGGTTTCAGTATTAAAAAAGAACTGACTGATAGCTCGGCTGGCACCTGCGTCAATTTTACGTTTCAGGTTAACCAGATCAAATTGTGGGTTAGGCGCTTCCGGGTGAACTTCTGGGTAAGCAGCCACACTAATCTCAAAATCAGCAACAGACTTCAATAATTCGACCAGATCAGAAGCGTACATTTCAGGTGCCTGCGGATTGATTTCTTCTTCGGGCAAATCACCACGTAATGCCACAATATGTCTGATACCAGACTTCCAGTAATCTTTGGCAATGCTGATAAGCTCTTCTCTGGTAGCCCCAATACAGGTTAAATGAGGCACCGCCACCAGATCAGTTTCATTCTGTATTTTGGAGATAATACGGTGAGTCCTTTCTCGGGTTGAGTTACCTGCCCCGTAGGTTACAGAAACAAATTTGGGCGATAAGCCTTTTAAGCGTTGGACTGATTTCCACAGTGTGGTTTCCATTGCTGGCGAGTTTGGCGGAAAAAACTCAAAAGAAACGTTAACTTTTCCTGCCAGTTCAAATAAATTCTGATTAAGAACTTCGACCTGCTGTGCATGATTAAAACTCATTGACTTCACCGTTTAAAAAATTACTGACATTGTTTAAAACAACGTTCGAGATCTGCAATTAAATCATCAACATTTTCAATGCCAACAGAAAGACGTAGCAAATTTTGAGAAATGCCGGCTACTGTCTGTTCTTCTATGGTCATTGCTGCATGTGTCATGGTTGATGGATGACAAATTAAACTTTCAACGCCGCCGAGCGATTCTGCCAGCGAAATTATTTTCAAACCACTCAGAAAGGCTTTTACATTTTCAACACCACCTTCAAGCCGAAAGGCAATCATTGCACCAAAATCTTTCTGTTGACGGGCAGCAATTTCATGTCCCGGGTGATCTTTTAATCCCGGATAATAAACTTTTTCAACCTGCGAATGTGCCTGCAAGTAGTCAACTATACGTTTTGCATTGCTATTATGCCGCTCTAATCGCACATCCAGAGTTTTCAAGCCTCGTAAAACCATAAAACTGTCAAAAGGAGACCCGGTAATTCCTGTGCAATTTGCCCACCATTTAAGGTCTTCGTAAATTGACTCTCTTTTAGCAACTACAGCGCCCCCGACTATATCGCTATGGCCATTAATGTATTTGGTTGTTGAATGAATAACGATATCAGCACCTAACGATAAAGGCTGCTGTAACAAGGGCGACAAAAAGGTGTTATCAACAACGACAATGGCTTCACTTTGTTTTGACAACCGACTAATTTTTTCAATATCAACAACGCGCAAAAGTGGGTTACTTGGTGTTTCTACCCAGACCATCGCAGGCTTTTTATCCAGCGCAATTTTCAGTGCTTTTTCATCAGTTTGATCAACCACATCAAATTCGATGATTTTTCTTTCAGCAAAAGAACGAAACAAACGAAAGCATCCACCATAACAATCATGCGGAATGAGTATTCTTTCGCCAGCTTTGAGTAATTGTAACACCAGAAAAACTGCTGACATGCCTGTTGATGTAATAACACCACCCGCCCCACCTTCTAGTTCTGCAATAGCTTCAGCCAGAATTTGTCGAGTGGGATTACCTGAACGAGAGTAATCAAAAGTTCGAGGCTGATCATAACCTTCAAACGTATAATTGGTTGAAAGATACAAAGGTGGTGTAACTGCCCCATGCTGTGTATCGGACTCTAGCCCTGCTCTCACAGCAATGGTATCTGACTCAGATGGTACTTTGGTGATACTCATACTTTGGTGACACTCATGTGTTATTCCTGAATAATGATCATTAAAGGTAACAACTAATAAACAGCTAAACAACTTGAAACCATCTTTAGTGAAAGCAATAACAAACTGTCTTTATAAATCAACTGTCAGCTCACTTTATAAGTCTGGCAAACAAATCAGCTTAATGTATTAATTCAGGTGAACAGACTAATTCGCTACCTGCTAACACTTATTTAATTAACGGCTATTATCCATACCTTCGGTAAGAATACGGCATATTTAAAAGGAATAAGCCGCTTAGACGTCTGTACGGCCACATAGGATATCAAAAAAAATCAGGCTGTCAAGATGTATAGACGTCTAAAAGTAGTGTAGAATGATTTTCAATAATATTACAGTGAACCAGATATCAGCTGGCGGTACTATTTGTAATGCTAAATGTTGATACAGTAAATAATTGAGGTCATTATGGCTAAAGACTGGGACGGCAAATTCATTAACCCCTATGTGGAGCATGGAGACAAAAAAGATAACGTCAAGAAAATAACAGTATCTATTCCTTATTCGATATTACAAATACTAACTGATGAGCGTACACGTCGCCAGGTCGGCAATTTACGTCATGCGACTAACAGTGAGTTATTATGTGAGGCTTTTCTTCACGCCTATACCGGTCAACCATTACCCAATGATAAAGATCTGTGTAAAACCAATGAAGATTATGTTGAACTCATGTTAAGAGAACAAAGCCAGCAAGACTAAAGTTTCATTTTTAAAAAAGCCCTGAGTCAGATGACCCGGGCTTTTTATCTTACGCGACTTCATTACACTACTTTAAAGTATCCAGAATTTCATCGTCTGAACCTTCTGCAATACCTTCAAACAGGAATGTACTTAAATAACGCTCACCAGTATCTGGTAACATGGCCAGTATTGTTGCGCCTTCTGGTGCAGATTCGGCAACTTTAAGTGCGGTGGCAAATGTCGCACCCGCAGATATACCACAGAACAAGCCTTCTTGCTGTGCCAGCGCGCGTGCAGTATCACGTGCCACTTCATCATTAACCGGGATTACCTGGTCAATCACTGAACGGTCAAGGACATCAGCAACAAAATCCGGTGTCCAGCCCTGAATTTTGTGAGGTGCCCACTCTTTACCTGCCAATAAAGCCGCACCTTCAGGTTCTGTACCGATTATCTGAATTTCTGGTCTGGCAGCCTTAAGCACTTTACCAACGCCAGTTATTGTGCCGCCCGTACCATAACCACTGACAAAATAATCAAGACGTTCACCCGCAAAATCGGTCAAAATTTCTGGCGCCGTGGTGTTGCGATGATATTCAGGATTTGCTGGATTTTCAAACTGCCTGGCTAAGAACCAGCCATTTTTTTCAGACAGTTCTTCAGCAACTCGTACCATACCAGTACCGCGCTCTGCGGCGGGCGTCAATACAACCTTTGCACCCAGTGCACGCATTACCTTACGACGCTCAACAGAAAAAGTTTCTGTCATAACCGCTACAAATGGATAACCTTTGGCTGCACAAACCATCGCCAGCGCTATTCCGGTATTACCCGATGTCGCTTCAACCACTGTCTGACCAGGTTTTAACAGACCTTTTTGCTCTGCATCGTTAATGATGGCAAAAGCGAGTCTGTCTTTAACCGACGACAGTGGATTGAAAAACTCTGCCTTCACGTACATATTGACATTCGCTGGCGCCAGCCGATTTATTTTGATAATTGGCGTGTTGCCAATGGTGTCGAGTATTGAATTATATTTCATTTTTGTTTTCCTATAGTTAAATCATATAAAATCAGTCAATGTTATTATCAGTCAAATCTTATTAACCGTTAATACCTGCCATTTCACTCGGTGTACTAACGTCTGTATCAAAATATTCACTTTGCTTAAACCAGCTCAGTTGATTCGCCAGTCGTGTCACTTCTCCAACAATAATTAGTGCAGGAGACTGTATATTGTTTTCTATCACTATAGCGGGTAACTCAGAGAGTTGCCCCGTTACAACACGCTGTTGTTCGGTTGTACCATTTTCGATAACGGCTACTGGTGTATCGGCTTTTTTGCCAACTCGGATTAATGAGCTGGCGATTTCATTGGTTTTCACCAGGCCCATATAAAAAACAAGGGTCTGATTATCCGCCAGCATGCTTTCCCAGTCTATTGCAGGCTTATCGTTTTTGGCAGTATCTGAACCTTCATTCCTGCCGTGCCCAGTTATAAATCTGACAGATTGAGATAGCAACCGGTGAGTCAGCGGAATACCGGCATATGCAGCACAACCGGATGCAGCTGTAATTCCCGGTACAACCTCAAAAGCAATCTGGTGACAAGAAAGGTATTGTAGCTCTTCTCCGCCGCGTCCAAATACAAATGGATCTCCACCTTTAAGCCTGACGACTGATAAACCTTTTTGTGCATAATCTCGTAACATCTGGCTAGTCTTATCTTGTGGCACAAAATGATTACCACAACGCTTGCCCACATGAACTAATTTCGCATCTTTACGCACACAGTCAAGCACTTCCTGAGTCACAAGGGCATCATAAAGCACCACATCAGCCTTCTGCAACAGGCGCAATGCTCGCACCGTTAGCAGATCTGCTGAACCCGGTCCTGCGCCAATTAAATAAACCTTTCCCTGAACAGGGCTTGTCTGACGAAACTCATTGATCAAATGCTCGGGCGTTGCTTGTGGCTCTACTGCTTCTGACAGTGCCTTTTCAATAAACCACTCGGAAAAGCTTCTTTTTTCTTTAAAGCTGGATAAACGAGATTTTATCAGTGGACGGAAAGACTTGAGTTTATTTAACAAGCCTGGCAAAGAAGCTGGTAACAACCATTCTATCTGTTCCCTGACTTTTCGAGCCAGAACAGGTGAAACCCCAGAACTTGAAACAGACACCATTAATGGAGAACGATTAATAATTGCTGGTAATATAAAAGTACTTAACTCCTGGTTGTCGGCAACATTAACCCAGATATTAAGTTGTTGTGCAGCAACGCTCACTCGACGGCTCAGCATTAGCTCATCTGTAGCTACAATAACCAGATAACAGTTTTGCAATAACGCCTGACTAAACGTTTCTCTGATAAGGGTTACCTGATTTTGTTGCTCAAGTACGGCAATTTCTTCACAAATGTCCGGGCTGACCAGTGTCACACAAGCGTGCGCGCTCAGCAGCATACGTAACTTACGTGCAGCAACCTCTCCTCCACCAACCAGCAGGCATTTTCGGCCCGACAACTGGACATTAACAGGTAGATACTCCACTCGATACTCCGGATACAAAACTGCGAATGGTACATAAAACCACTTTTTGTCCAATATAAGAAATAGAGATTCGATCTTTAGACATAACTAACAGTAATACCTCAAACGCCAGTTTAGACTGCTAAAACCAGAAAAACTGACTTATTAATGCAAAACTTTACTGGTAATCAACGGGCTAATACCTATTATTAATAATAAGTTGCCAATAGATCAATGGAATGATACATTTGCGACATCTTTACGTCTGGACGTCTATTTGAATATGCAATTTTGTTCTAATGATTTTAATTTGAGCAATGATTTTAATTTGAGTATCGCTATCCAGACAGACCAGTTCTTAAAACCGGTTAATTGCAGATAACATTATGAAATTACATCAACTGAAGTACCTGGTTGCTATCGTGGAAAATAATTTTAATATCACGACTGCCGCTGAAAAAATTTATACCTCTCAACCGGGTATCAGTAAACAATTACGCCTGCTGGAAGATGAGCTCGACTTAAAAATTTTCGAACGAGGTGGTAAACAGCTCACAGGTTTGACTGCACTGGGGGAAGATGTTGTCAAACACGCCAGACGAGCACTTCAGGAAGTTGAAAATATCAAACGCATTGCCCAGGACAAAAACCAGGTAGAAACAGGTCATTTTAGCCTGGCAACAACCCAGACCCAGGCCCAATACGTACTGCCAGAGGTTTTCAAACGTTTTCATGCTCGTTACCCTCAGCTGCAAATTGACATACAACATGGTTCTGCAGAACAAATGAATGACTTGCTGGAAAGAAAGCAGATTGACTTTGCCATTGCCTCTGACAACAAATCTTTATCGAGCGATATCATTAAAATCCCCTGTTACAACTGGGACAGAGTTATTATTTTCCCACAAGATCATCCAATGGGTGACTTAACCCGTCCCACTTTAAAAGATATTGCAAAATACCCGATTGTTACTTATAAAGAACCAGATATTGGAGAGTCCAGCCTGGTTAAAAGTATGCGCAATGAAGGCTTAAAACCGAACATTGTTTTCACCGCACGAGATGCTGACGTGATAAAAACCTATGTACTCAATGGCATGGGGATTGGCATTATTGCCAACATGGCGTTTAACCCAAAAGCCGACTCTCAACTCATTGGATTTTCTGCACAGGGCATATTGCCGCGTTGTACCACCTGGCTGGCATTTAATAAAAACCTGTTACTTCGTCGCTATATGTATTGTTTTATTGAGCTATTTGCGCCACATATTACACGCGAATGGTTAGATGGTTACATCAACAATGAAATTCCTAATGACGAAAAATCAACGGCCGATGAGGGGAAACAACAATCATTGCCCATGCATCAGATGTGGCACATTTGATGTGGCATACCTGATACAGCCCCTGTTTATAGTATTTATTTGAATAACTGGTATTTTTTGAAGTTAAGAGTATATAGTTTACTTTTGTATCTAACTTGTTATTTCAACAAGTACCTGCAGCCAACCATTTTCGATAACAGAGCTAAAGTGAACCATGGACAATAAGATTAATCGGCTTAACGCAGTATTAAGCAAGCGGATCCTCATTCTGGACGGTGCCATGGGTACTATGATCCAGCAACATCAATTTGATGAAGGAGATTACCGTGGTGAACGTTTCAAAGACTGGCATACCGATCTGAAAGGCAATAATGATCTATTGTCACTAACCCAGCCAGACACCATTAAAGCCATTCACCGTACCTATCTTGAAGCAGGCTCTGACATCATTGAAACCAACACTTTCAATGCAACAACAGTCGCTATGGCCGATTACGACATGGAATCGCTTAGCGCAGAAATTAATCTTGAGTCGGCAAAGCTGGCCCGCCTGGCCGCTGATGAGTTTTCCACTGACGACAAACCAAGATTTGTCGCCGGTGTGCTGGGTCCAACTAACAAAACCACCAGTTTATCGCCTGATGTTAATGACCCTGGCTTTCGAGCAATCAGCTTTAACACTTTAAAAAATGCTTACTATGAGTCAACCAAAGCCTTGGTCGAAGGTGGAAGTGACATTATTCTGATTGAAACGATCTTTGATACGCTGAATGCCAAAGCCGCCATTTATGCCGTTGAAGAATACTTTGAAGACTCTAACAACAAACTGCCGGTCATGATTTCTGGCACCATTACCGATGCTTCTGGCAGAACCTTGACCGGACAGACTACCGAAGCTTTTTATCATTCATTACAACATGCCAGACCGATCAGTTTTGGTCTTAACTGTGCGCTGGGCGCAAAAGAATTACGTCCTTACATTGAAGAGTTATCCAATGTTGCAGACTGTTATATCTCCGCTCACCCTAATGCCGGTCTACCCAACGAATTTGGCGGGTATGATGAAAGCCCCGAAGATATGGTTGAAGAGCTCAGCCAATGGGCTGAAGCCGGATACCTGAACATTATTGGTGGTTGCTGTGGCACCACCCCTGCGCATATCAAAGCCTTTAATCAACTGGCTGAAAAATACACGCCAAGAAAAATCCCCGAGAAAAAGGTGGTTTGCCAGCTCTCGGGTCTGGAACCACTGAACATTGATGAAAACAGCTTGTTCATTAATGTCGGTGAGCGTACCAATGTAACAGGGTCCGCACGATTTTTACGATTAATCAAAGAAAATGACTTTGAAACAGCGCTCGATGTGGCACGTGACCAGGTCGAGAATGGTGCGCAGATTATCGACATTAACATGGATGAAGGCATGCTGGATTCTGTTGGAAGTATGAAGCGCTTTCTTAATTTAATTGCCGCCGAACCCGATATTTCACGTGTTCCCGTGATGCTGGACTCATCGAAATGGGAAATTATTGAGGAAGGACTTCAATGCATACAGGGTAAAGGCGTCGTTAATTCTATTTCTCTGAAAGAAGGCGAAGCAATATTTATTGAGCAGGCAAAAAAAGCACGACGATATGGTGCTGCGGTAATAGTGATGGCGTTTGATGAAAAAGGCCAGGCTGATACCTATCAGAGAAAAATTGAAATTTGTCAGCGAGCCTACCAGGTTCTTACAGAAAAAGTCAACTTTCCTGCGGAAGACATTATTTTTGACCCTAATATTTTTGCGATTGCCACAGGCATTGAAGAGCATAACAATTATGCGGTAGATTTTATTGAAGCCACTCGCTGGATTAAACAAAACTTGCCCCATGCTATGATTTCTGGTGGTGTGTCTAATGTTTCATTTTCTTTTCGTGGAAATAACCCTGTCAGAGAAGCCATTCATGCTGTCTTTCTTTATCACGCCATCAATGCGGGTATGGATATGGGTATTGTTAATGCAGGACAGTTAGAAATTTATTCTGAAATTGATCCAGAACTCCGTGATGCCGTTGAAGATGTTGTACTCAATAAATCAGCCGAAGCCACAGAAAACCTGGTTGAACTGGCCAGTACTTTTATACCTGGAGCCGATTCAAAAAAAGAAGATAACAAGCTGGCCTGGCGAAATCAGGATGTTAAAAATCGAATAGCACATGCGCTGGTAAAAGGCATTACCGAATTTATTGAAGAAGATACCGAAGAGGCACGGTTAAGTTTTGACAGGCCTTTACATGTTATTGAAGGTCCATTGATGGACGGCATGAATATTGTTGGTGATTTATTTGGTGAAGGCAAAATGTTTCTTCCTCAGGTTGTTAAGTCAGCCCGGGTGATGAAAAAAGCAGTCGCCTACCTTGAACCTTTTATGGATATAGAGAAAAAAGAACTCAACCTGGAAAGCACCTCTAATGGAAAAGTGCTGCTGGCAACGGTCAAAGGCGACGTTCATGACATTGGTAAAAACATCGTTGGTGTGGTGCTCCAGTGTAATGGTTATGAAGTTGTTGACCTTGGCGTCATGGTCAGCTGTGAAAAAATTCTTGAAACAGCGGTTAAAGAAAAATGTGATATTATCGGTTTGTCGGGACTCATTACCCCTTCTCTGGATGAAATGGTTCATGTCGCAAAAGAAATGAAACGAAAAGGACTTAATTTACCATTGCTGATCGGTGGTGCAACAACCTCAAAAATACACACCGCTGTTAAAATTGCCCCCAGCTACCCACATTCAGTTATCTATATTACCGATGCCTCTCGTATTATTAATGCCGCCAGTCAACTGTTAAGTACTGAAAATCAACAGGGATACCAGCAAGAAATTAAAGACGAATATGAAGCGTTAAGAAGTGCCCGAGAAAAGAAACAGAGCAGAATCAAGTCAACCGAACTTAAACTGGCAAGAGATTACAGAGCCTCGCTCAACTGGACGGAATACAAACCGACACAACCCGCATTTCTGGGTGAAAAAATATTTAACCACTACCCGTTAGAAGAGCTTGTCCCTCGAATTGACTGGACTCCCTTTTTTAAAAGCTGGGAACTGGCTGGTAAATATCCCGCAATTTTAAACGATGACGTGGTTGGGGAAACGGCGACTCGACTTTTCGATGATGCACAAGTGATGCTGGATAAAATTGTTAATGAAAAATGGTTAACGGCCAGAGGCGTTATTGGATTTTATCCCGCGAATAGTACCGCCGATGATGACATTAATATTTACCATGATAATTCACGTCAACGGATCAATCATAAACTACATTTTTTACGTCAACAAAAACAAACCCGAGCAGGTAAAGCTAATTACGCACTAGCCGATTTTGTCGCGCCTGAAAGCGCAGACACGGATGATTATATCGGCGCTTTTGCTGTCACCGCCGGCATTGGTATTGATGAACATGTAAAACGATTCGAAGAAAGTCACGATGATTATTCTGCTATTTTACTTAAAGCATTGGCCGACCGACTGGCGGAAGCTTTTGCTGAAAGAATGCATGAACGAGTCAGAAAAGAATTCTGGGGATACGCCAGTCAGGAAAACCTGTCTAATGATGAGCTAATATCAGAACAATACAAAGGGATACGCCCTGCTCCCGGATACCCAGCCTGCCCGGATCATACAGAAAAAGGCACGCTCTGGAAGCTATTAAAACCTGAACAATCAATTGAATTAAACATCACTGAAAGCTATGCCATGTATCCTACAGCTGCTGTGTCTGGCTGGTATTTTTCACATCCTGAGTCACAGTACTTTGGTGTAGGAAAAATATCCAGAGAACAGGTTGAATGTTATGCCAGCAGAAAAAACTGGAGCATAAAAGAAACGGAACGATGGCTAAATCCTAACCTGAGTTACGATCCCGATTAATTGTAACATCTGGCTATTCAATAAAACGCCGGGAGCAGAGTAAAATAATCTGACTGCCCGGTATTTCAATCTTAGTTTTGACGATAGAACAAAGAATATAATGCCGGAATGATCAACAGAGTTAATAAAGTTGAAGTAATCAGGCCTCCAACAATCACTGTTGCTAGTGGCTTTTGAATTTCTGAGCCAACCCCTGTCGACATCAACATTGGAATTAAGCCCAGTGCCGAAGTTAACGCTGTCATTAACACGGGCCTTAGCCTGGAAACAGCACCACTCATAATAGCCTGCTCTAACACTACGCCATCTCTAATTCTGGTATTAATACTTTCTACCATAACAACACCATTTAAAACCGCAACGCCGAACAGCGTAATAAACCCGACAGAACTGGACACCGAAAAATACTGTTGTGAAAAATACAGGGCAAAGACACCTCCAATAATCGCAAGTGGAATATTTATCAGAATTAACATTGCCTGACTGAGCGAATTAAAAGACAAATATAGAAATAATGCAATCAAAAGTATTGAAAACGGCACGACAACTAAAAGACGTTTTTGTGCGCGTTGCTGACTTTCGTACTGGCCACCAATCTCAACAGAATAACCCACGGGTAAATGAATCGATTGATTAATACCTGACTGAATATCAGTAACAACATTTCCCATGTCTCGTCCTTGTATATTGGCCTGAACGACAACTCGACGCTGCACATCATCTCGACGAATTTGTGGTGGCCCTGACTGAATAGAAATGTTTGCTACATCACCAAGCCGCACCCAGGCACCAGTGGGTGACTGAATACGAATCTCAGCAATTTTTTCTTTGTCATTTCTAAACCGCTGTTCAAGACGAACATAAATATCATAGCGCTCATTTCCATGAATAATCTGCCCTGCCTGTCGCCCTCCCAGACCATCACTCACGACTTTCATTACATCAGAAACAGAGAGTCCATAGCGCGACAACTGCTGTCTGTCGGGCGTTACGACTAACTGCGCCTCTCCATTAATCTGTTCCATAGCAACATCTTTGGTGCCCTTTATTGATTTAACCAGCGCTTCAATTTCCAAACCTTTATTTTCCAGCACCTGCAAATCTGAACCCAACAGTTTTATCGCCAGCTGTGCTTTCACACCAGACAAAAGCTCATCTACTCGTGTTGCGATAGGCTGAGAAAAATTAAATAACAGCCCGGGATGTTCAGCCAGACGAGATTCCATCAACGCCTGTAACTGCATCCGGTTACTGGCACTTGTCCACTGTTGCTGTGGTTTTAAACCAATATAGATTTCAATATTATTAACCGGCTCAGGATCACCGCCAATTTCAGCCCGACCAATACGACTTAACGCATAAGTGACTTCGGGAAATTCCATCAGAATTTTTTCAAGTCTGGGGGAGACCGCCAGTGCGGTTTCCAGACTAGATGAGGGTGCAAGAGTCACCCGAAGGTTAATTGTGCCTTCTTCCAGCTGGGGAACAAATTCTGTACCAATTGACGGAATTAGTGAGAGACTGAGCATAAAAATTGCAAAACTGGTACTGGTCAGAATAATTCGCTGGTTCATGGACCATTTTAATAAACAGGAATAAACTTTTTCCAGGCTGGCCAATAAATAATTATGCTTAACTTTCACTCCCCGTTTAAACAAAAAAGCTGCAAGCGCAGGCACCATAATTATAGCCACTAACAATGCAGACATAATCGCCAGAATAATACTGGTAGCCATTGGTTCAAACAATCGCGCTTCAACCCCCTCAAAACTATACAGTGGGATAAATACAACAAGGATAATCAGCGTAGCAAAAAATATGGGTCTGGCAACCGCTCTGGATGAACGCTTTAGGATAGAAAGGTAATCTGACTGTTCATTTTCAAAGCGCTTAATCGCATGCTCAACCATCACTACCGAACCATCAACCAGCATACCGATTGCAACGGCCAGCCCACCTAATGACATTAAATTTGCTGAAAGATCAAACCAGACCATTAGCATTAATGCCATTGAAATCGAAACAGGAATTGAAATTAGCACCAACAGTGTCGCACGAAGATTCATCAGAAACATGGCCAGTACTAAGACAATAAAAATAAAGGCAAGCGATAGTGCATTAACTACTGTACTGATTGCCTTTGAGATTAAATCGGACTGATTATAAAAGACTTCAAACTTAACCCCATCGGGTAACGCATGATTAATCAATTCTATTTTCCGATTAATGCCATCAATGGTTTCTTTAGTGTTGCTCCCCATCCGTTTTAAAATAATCCCAGAAACGACCTCTCCCAAATTCTCTATCTCACCAGATTGAGTTCTTCGGGTCATGGTTACCGCTCCCTGTCTGATTTCCGAACCCAGCCTGACATTGGCAACCTGCTCTACCGTAACCACAGCGCCATTAATTGTTTTTAAGGGAATTTGTTTAATTTGTTCAATACCTTTTTCGGCATGATCCAGCCAGCCCATTCCACGTATCACTAACTGTTCAGCGCCACGATTTAAATACCAGCCACCCACATTGGTATTGTTGTTCTTCAGGGCGCTAACAACATCATCCTGAGTCAGCTGATAAGCTAACAAACGCGCTGGATTAAGATTGACCTGATATTGCTTAACTTCACCACCAAAAGAAAGCACTTCAGTCACGCCATCGATTGGCATTAACAATAATTTAACCAGCCAGTCGTTTAAACTTCGCAGCGACATTGCGTCATATTCACTATTAGAATCAGCAGTGAGCAGATATTGATACACCTGACCCAGGCCCGACGTATTGGGACCCGTTGTGGGTACGCCAGCCCCCTCTGGAATAAGCTCTCTGGCGGTTTGTAACCGCTGATAAACCAGCTCCCTGGCAAAATAAATATCAACATTCTGTTTAAACGCAATAGTGACACTGGACAGGCCAGTCTTAGAAATGGAACGAACCTCACTCACATCAGGTAATGCGTACATCACGGCTTCTATAGGATAAGAAATCAGTTGCTCTACTTCCTCCGCAGCCAGCCCTGGCGCTTCAGTATTAACCACCACCTGAACGTTCGTTACATCTGGAAAGGCATCCAGTTTAAGCTGTGGCACCACAATAAAAGCAGCGGCACTCAGCATTAACAGAGCAACCAGAACCAGTAGCCTGTTATTAATCGATAAATCTATAATACGGTTTAACATGTGTCCACCTGCTTAATGATTATGTGGATCAAAATTTGATTTGGCATTTTGTGCTTTAATAAAAAAAGCACCGTTAGTTACTATTTTGCTATTAGTTTTCAAACCCGTAATTTCTCGCATTCGCCCGAATGAACGCCCTGTTTCAACGGTTTCAGGCTTATAGCTTCCCGTTTCACTTTCCAGATAAAGAACCCAGTCCCCCTCTTCATTGCGAAGCAATGCCGACTCTGGCACTGCCAGCACTGGTTTTTCTGTACGCAAAGAAAAGAATACATCGGCAAACATACCGGGATGCAATTGGTGAGAAGTATTATCTATCGCCAGACGAATAATACGCGTACGCGTTTTTAATTCGATAATGTGAGACTCCTGAATCACTTTCGCTAAATATCGCTGACCATTAACTTTTACATCGGCAACCGTACCAGCGGTTATAGGCAGGTTTTTAGCTGACGGCAGGTTTGCTTCAACCCATAATTTTTTTTCATCGGCCAGTTCAATCAATGTTTCTCCTGCTTCAACTCGTTGGCCCTGTTGAAAACTATCCGAAAGAACCGAACCATCAATTTTTGCTGTTAGCTGATACTCGCCCAAATCTGACTTTTGCCTGGAAATGGTTTTGATCGTTTCTTCTGATAATCCCATTGCTTTTAAACGTCCATAAGACACCTGAACACCGGTTCGTGCATCAAGGTAATGCTTTTCATCGATAATCTTTCGGCCCAGTTTTTTAACCCGTTGCCACTCAGCATAACTCACCTGATAATCGGCCTGTGCCTGTGCCATTGCCTCACTGAATAAGGTGACTAACAGCTGACCTTTTTTAACATGAGCACCCAGCGTCACATGGCGCTTAATCACTACCGATACCACTCTGGGAGAAACATTGTAGCTGGTGTAACCATTAACTTTTATTTCAGCAGGCGCATAAACGTGATAATCAATAAACTCCGGCCGTAAAGCTGCGGTCTGAATGTTAGCCAGCTTTATTTGTGAAGGTGTTAACGATACCGCTCCGCGCGGTGAATCATGCTCATCTTTTCCATGTCCTTCATGTTTTTTATGCCCATCACTCTCTTTATGATCGTCATGCGCTTCATGATTATCATGTGCTTTGTGATCGTCATGTTCCTTCTGATTGTCATCTGCCTTATGATCATCATGCGCCTTATGATCCTCATGCACCTTATGCACAAGCTTTTCAGCTTCGTTCTTACTTTCAGTATTGGCAAAAACTGATAATGAATAACCTGAAATTATCAGGTTAATTAAACTATATAATACAATTTTCATTGATAGATATTCTCATTATGCCAGTTGATTAAGGATTATAATCAACGACTTTTAAAAAGTTTCCCATGAAAACTAAATACCATCAACACAGGAAGTTTTATACCCAAAGCGGTTAGCCGGTATAAATTATAATGTTCTGCTTTACAACAGAAAACCAGAGATATTGAGCGATTTATGAAATAGGAGGACGTAATTCAGGGGAGAGAATGCGTGTCACAAACTGCAATCTATATTTTGACAAAGCCTCAGGCAAAGAACTATTTAACAAAGAAATAGAGTGCCCTCCCAGCCACTGATGACTACTGTTATGGCAGTGACAACAATGCAAGCAATCTGTGGGTGATTCCAGGTTAACAAAGCGAGTCTGTAACTCAGCTTTCTCACTTGAAATATCAGCATGATGTTTATGCTGAGCCGTTGTCTTATCTGAAGCAGGCATTAAAAATTTCAAATCGGTATTAATTGGTAAAACCGAAATAGCTGACGAATAATTATCGATATCCTGATGAGGCTGATGCACATCGGCAGCCGCAATCTGTGATTGCAGTAATATCAGCAATGTTAACAATCGGATAACCAATAAGCGCATAATAATTATTTAAAAATCAATCTCATTAACAATCAAGACATAAAATAAGGCAAAACAAACGGAGGTCAAATTAAACAGTTTAAACCCAGACTCTCTATTTACAGACAATGCCAATTAATCTGTTTACACAATGTCAATTAACATCTGACCCATTTAGTCAGCAGTTTAGATAGTACCTTAATTCAACATTATTTTACAGGCAATAACAAGCTTTCGTTTCATTGATCTGTGTCAAAATCCTACCGTTTTTCAGGAATATACTGTAATTACCCGTATAAAACCGGAGTACCTGTGACACAATCAATAGACGCTTATAAACCAGAACAGATTGCCCAGCTGATAGAGGGTGCAGGCCTTAAAAAAGCCAAGTTGTCTTTAACCCGCACTATTACATTAGGTGTGTTGGCGGGTGCATTTATTGCTTTTGGCGCCATGTTTTATACCATGACTATCACCGGTAGCACGCTGGGGCTGGGACCAACCCGCTTACTTGGCGGTGTCGCATTCAGCCTTGGGCTTATTCTTGTCGTCATCGCTGGCGCTGAGTTATTTACCGGTAATAACCTGATTGTGATTGCCTGGTCAGATAACAAAGTCACTACGGGTCAGCTACTCAAAAACTGGACACTGGTTTATTGTGCCAACTTTGCTGGTGCAGTGGCTACCGCCTGGTTTATTCATTTTTCAGATATTCTCTCTATTGGCGATGGCGCCGTTGCGGAGACAGCGATAAACATTGCCCGTGGCAAAGTTGAGCTGAGCTGGTGGACCGCATTTACCCGAGGTTTGCTATGCAATGCACTGGTTTGTCTGGCGGTCTGGTTATGTTTTGCAGCTCATCATGTTTCGGGAAAAATTCTGGCCATAATCTTTCCTGTGTCAGCATTTGTTGCGCTAGGCTTTGAGCATTCAGTGGCCAACATGTACCTGATCCCTGTCGCCATTTTTAATGGTGGTTCGGGCATCAGTATCAGCAGTTTTTTGTACAATCTACTACCAGTGACACTGGGTAATATTGTTGGGGGTAGCGTTTTTGTCGCACTGGTTTACTGGATTTGTTATCTCAGAGGAGAAGATTAACCTTAAAACAGGTGAGACGGAGTTCCGCTGGGCAAAATTGTCTGCTGATCTGGTGTATAATTATACAGCAAGGTGGTTAAATCGTAGCGATTTAAACCGTGCAGTAAACTATAGGCCGCTTAAACCGCAGGACACTTAAACGGTATAATAAACCATAGGATGAAATAAACCGTAGGACACCCAGCAACGCACCTGCAATTCTTAACAAAGAGGCTTCAGGTTATGCATCGACATATTAAGAAGTTGACAATTCTCATTGTTATCGCTGGCGTTTTGCTTTATCTGTTTTCACCTCAGATAATTGGTCAGAGCCAGCAAACCCAGCTCCAGACAGCTCAAATTCAAAGCACACAAACCGAAACAGCCGTCTCTCAGGGAAAAGTCTACTCATTGACAATCAACGGTGCCATCAGCCCGGCCAGTGCCGACTATTTTATTCGTGGTCTGGACCAGGCGATTGAAAATAACGCTGATATTCTCATTCTTAGTCTGAATACGCCTGGGGGACTTGATAAATCGATGCGCCTGATGATTCAGGCGATTCTCGATTCACCCTTACCTGTTGTCACCTATATCGCGCCCAAAGGGGCACGCGGAGCCAGCGCCGGTACTTATATTATTTATGCCAGTCATATTGCCGCTATGGCACCGGCTACAAATCTTGGCTCAGCAACACCTGTTTCCCTTGGCATTACAAAACCACAGCAACCCGATACCAATAACGATAATCAAGACAGCGATAATAAAAATAGTGCGTCAGATGACGATATCATGCACCAGAAAGTAATTAACGATGCCCAGGCTTATATTCGTAGCCTGGCTCAATTGCGGGGAAGAAACGAAGAATGGGCCGTGCAGGCAGTGAGCCAGGCCGCTAACCTGTCAGTCAACGAAGCGCTGGATAAAAAAGTCATTGATCTTATCGCCTATAACCAGAAAATTCTAATTGAAAAACTCCATCTGTATAAGGTAAAGCTGGCTAACAAAACGATTACCCTGCAATTAATTAACCCGGAAATCATTGAGGTCGTCCCTGACTGGCGGACAGAGGTTTTACTGGTAATTACCGATCCAGGCTTTGCTTACCTTTTGTTACTCGCTGGAATTTATGGACTGATGTTTGAATTTATTAATCCGGGCAGCTTATTGCCTGGTACTATCGGTGTTATCTGCCTCATCGTTGCTCTTTACGCTTTAAACCTGTTACCCATTAATATGGCCGGACTCGCATTATTATTAGTCGGGCTGGTATTAATGATTGTCGAAGCTTTTATGCCCAGTTTTGGTATTCTCGGGATTGGCGGGATTGCTGCATTTACCTTGGGCTCATTTATGTTAATGGATTCCTCATTGCCTGGCTACCAGATTGCCCCGGCACTAATCATATCAACCGCTTTAGCCAGTGCTATTGCTATTATATTTATGCTATCAATGGTCATTAAAGCAAAACGTAAACCGCTGGTCAGCGGTGATCAACAGCTAATCAATCACCAGGCACTGGCAGTGGAAGATTTTAACGCAAATGGTAGAGTCATGATTAGAGGTGAAGTCTGGCAAGCCTGTTGCGATCAACCTGTTAAAAAAGATCAAAAACTTATCGTAAAAAATATCAATGGCTTAACATTAACCGTAGCAACTTTGAATAACAATACGACAGAGGAATAATCATGTTACCCGATATCGGTATTATCCTGCTCATTTTTGGACTCACTCTGGTTGTCAGCATGTTTAAAATACTCCGCGAGTACGAGCGCGGTATTATTTTTATGCTCGGCAGATTTTATCGGGTAAAAGGCCCCGGGCTGATCATTGTTGTGCCATTTATTCAACAAATGGTACGTGTCGATTTAAGAACCGTTGTCATGGACGTTCCCACTCAGGATGTTATTTCTCGCGATAATGTGTCAGTAAAAGTTAATGCTGTTATTTATTTTCGAGTCGTTGATCCACAAAAGTCAGTGATTAATGTCGAAAATTATTATGACGCGACCAGTCAGTTAGCACAAACAACCCTGCGATCAGTTCTCGGTCAACATGAACTGGACGAAATGTTAACCTCGCGAGATAAACTGAATGCTGATATTCAAAATATTCTTGACCGGCAGACCGATGGATGGGGAATTAAAGTTTCCAATGTAGAAATCAAACATATTGATCTGGATGAATCCATGATAAGAGCCATCGCTCGTCAGGCCGAAGCAGAAAGAGAAAGACGAGCTAAAATTATTCATGCGGAAGGTGAATTGCAGGCTTCAGAAAAATTGCTCAAAGCAGCTCAGGTTTTGGCACAGCAACCAGAAGCGATTCAACTACGTTACCTGAGTACTTTAAATAATATCGCGGGAGACAACAATTCAACTATTGTTTTTCCTGTTCCGCTGGATATTTTAAATCAGTTTAAGAAACAAGAATGAAAATAAAAATTATTTTTTCGTCTTCACTTTAACTCATCACTTGCGATTTAAATTCAGTGGCGCACTCTGAGGCAGTTTTAACTGCATAGGCGGCACCACCACCGCCAGCAATAGCACCGATGGCTCCAGTAACTATTCCCGTAGTAACGACAGGACAGGAACAACTTGGGCATCCGCATCCTGCGGCACACATTCCAGCCCCCAGAAGATAACCACCATAACCTCCTCCGCCAGCCCCTCCGAGGGCACCGGAAGCTCCAAGAAAAAAAGTAAGACACTCAACTGTTTTATTGAGGCCCGCTAATAAACTTGAACATGTCCCGGTAGTTTCAGTAATGTTTGCCTTTGCTCCGAAGGTACAAAGCTTAACTTTACCCTCTCTAATTTGAGTAAGTATTTCTTCTATTTTGTTTTTAGTATCACCATCTGGTAATTTACCAGCAAGCTCAAAAACAGTCTGACCAGCCTTATTTCTTTCAGCCTCTGTTGTACTACCATATTCCGCCAATAGTTTAACCAGTCCAACATCTGATTTTAAAATAGCGTTCATTAAGGGAGTATTGCCTTCTTTATCTTTAACATTCGCACTGTTAAGTGCAGCTATCAACAAATCAATTTTATTTTCTATCTTTTTAATCTCAGGAGAAAATTGAGACATCATGCTTACTAAATCAACACAAGACTTCTCCGTCAATTTATCACGCAAAGCAATCAGACTGACTAATGTTTTTCTAATCAGGTAGCTTTCAGCAAGCTCTTTTAATTTAGAATGACTACTGTCTTCAATAAAATGAGGCATACCATTATCATAATATTCTACTTCTAAATTGGCTCCTGCTTTTTTCAATATATTTTCTTCATCATGAAAGCCACTTACTTTACTCAATAAAGGTTTAATTTTTTCTTGAGGGAACCCCGTTTTTTGTATTCCTTCTGCAATAGTTGCAATATCATTCTCCGAAAGAGGACTAACATCAGAAAAACCCTCCGTTGTACTTCTACCAGAACTACTTTCAGGCTCTTTTGAAAGGCCATAGGGAGAGTTTGAATTACCATAAGGAATATTTGTACAATCAACAGCTTCCATATTTAGTTTCCACCTTAAAAAATTATTGACATAATATCCTCATTCATAATACGAAATATCTCGTATCAGACAAGTAATTAACGGTAATAATATGTAGCTAACCGTTTTTAACCCGGTTCTTTCTGTGTTTTACAAATAACCATGTGTATAATCGGGTTTGTTTACGAAACACTTTTTAAATAGTTTTTCTGTCAATAATCGCGCATCACCATACTTGATAATAAGCTATTTTTTGTTCTTGGAAATTTTCCTCCGATTAAAAAAACATAAAAAACAGGCACAAAAAAGGCGACTGTTTCAGCCGCCTTTTAATGAGTCAATACTTTACATTTTCGTAAAGCATAAAACAAAACTAAAGCATTTCTTTTAGCTCCGGCAACACAGAAAATAAATCAGCAACCAGACCATAATCTGCAACCTGAAAAATGGGGGCTTCTTCGTCTTTGTTAATGGCAACGATGACTTTACTGTCTTTCATGCCAGCAAGATGCTGAATTGCACCGGAAATACCAACCGCAATATATAAGTCTGGTGCGACAATTTTTCCAGTCTGTCCTACCTGATAATCATTCGGCGCATAATCCGCATCAACCGCCGCTCGCGATGCACCCACTGCGGCGCCCAGCTTATCGGCAATTTCATCCAGCATATGAAAGTTTTCCTGACTCCCCATTCCTCTTCCGCCCGATATAATCACTTTAGCCGCAGTCAATTCTGGACGCTCAGAGACTGTGAGCTCCTGAGATTTGAAGCTTGATTTCGACGAGATATGTTCACTGGCATCAATTGCGACAATTTCAGCACTACCGGCCGTTGCCTCAACTGCATCAAATGCTGTAGAGCGAACCGTCATCACTTTTACAGAGTCAGCAGACTGAACTGTAGCAATAGCATTTCCAGCATAAACAGGACGCTTAAAAGTATCTTCGCTCTCTACACTGATAATATCTGAAATGGGTTGAACGTTTAATTTTGCGCCAATCCCTGGAATAAAGTTTTTACCAAAGGTGGTTGCCGGTGCCAGAATGTGGCTACAACCTTCCGCATTGGCGACAACGATTGCGATCAGACTTTCTGCAGTCGCCTGTTCCAGGCCTGCATTATCGGCATGAAGTACCTTACTGACGTTTGCACACTGAGCGGCAGCGTCTGCAACACTTTGCGACTGACTTCCAGCCACCAGCAGGTGAACATCATCACCTAGCTGCGATGCAGCAGCCAATGTTGAAAGTGTTGATGCGGCTAATGATTCATTATTATGTTCTGCGATAACTAAAATGCTCATTTAAATCACCTTTGCTTCATTTTTAAGTTTATCTACCAGCTCAGCCACTGAATCTACTTTAATACCCGCTTGTCTTTTAGCTGGCTCTTCCATTTTTAAAGTTGTGATTCTTGGTGCAATATCAACATTCAGATCCGACGGATTAATTTCTTCTAATGGCTTACGCTTTGCTTTCATAATGTTTGGTAAAGAAGCAAAACGAGGTTCATTTAAACGTAAATCAGTTGTTACAACAGCTGGTAATACTAATTCTACGGTTTGTAACCCACCATCAATTTCTCGGGTCACTTCAGCCTTACCTTCCGCAACATGCAATTCTGAAGCAAAGGTACCCTGAGGCCAGTCAAGCATGGACGCTAACATCTGGCCACATTGATTATTATCACCATCAATTGACTGTTTTCCCATAATCACTAACTCAGGATTTTCTCTGGCGACTACTTCTTTCAAAAGCCTCGCAACAGCCAGAGGTTGTACTTCTTCATCAGTTTTTACCAGGATGGCTTTATCTGCGCCAAGCGCCAGTGCGGTTCTTAATGTTTCCTGAGCCTGTTGAGGTCCGATTGAGACAACCACAATTTCACTGGCGACCCCTTTTTCTTTCAATCTTACCGCTTCTTCAACGGCTATTTCGCAGAAAGGATTCATCGACATTTTAACGTTAGCAGTTTCTACCCCGGAGTTATCATCTTTAACTCGTACTTTAACGTTGTAGTCCACGACACGTTTTACGGTTACCATTAATTTCATGCAGACACCTGTCATATTGGTTGAAATTTCAAATCATTTCAGCAAGGACTTTATGATTCATTTAATCACCTGCTTTGCTGAAAATTATTCTCATTTGATAAGGACGCGGAGATCTTGCCGCTTTATGCGTTTAACGTCAACAAAAATCAGGTATAATAGCCCACTTCTGCTGTTATCCTGACATGAGTCTGACCCTGTCGTCCGATTCAAACTGAATTATCCTTAATTATTCCGTTACGCGCCAGGCTGCGTCCGGTACAGGTTATATTTTGTTTGAATAACAGTTTGAATATCAGTTGAATTAACTGGTATAACTTGAAACCGATCACTATTACCGGGGGGGAATCCATGGAGCGAGAGTCTATGGAGTTTGATGTGGTAGTTGTAGGCGCAGGTCCCGCAGGTCTGTCAACAGCCATTAAGCTAGCACAATTATCACAAGAAAAAGAACAGCAAATCAGTATTTGCGTTGTCGAAAAAGGCTCCGAAGTGGGTGCCCATATCTTATCAGGTGCGGTATTTGAAACTCGCGCTCTGGATGAACTCATCCCGGACTGGAAAAACAAAGGCGCACCCGTTAATACTACCGTGTCAGGTGACGATATTCTGCTATTAAAAAATGAGCAGAAATCAATCAAAATTCCTGGTTTTTTCGCACCAAAAACCATGCATAACGAAGGCAACTATATTATCAGCCTGGGTAACTTATGCCGTTGGTTGGCTGAACAGGCTGAATCAATGGGCGTGGAAATATTTCCCGGTTTTTGTGCTGCTGATATTTTGTATCATGATGATAAAAGTGTGAAAGGAATATTAACCGGTGATATGGGGGTTGCGGCTGACGGCTCACAAAAGGACGGATATATGCCGGGCATGGAACTACATGCCCAATATACGGTTTTTGCAGAAGGTTGCCGAGGGCACCTCGGTAAAAAACTGATCAAAGATTTTCAACTGGATAAGGACAAAGAACCTCAACATTATGGGATTGGTATTAAGGAGTTATGGAAAATTCCAGAAGATCAACATCAGCCAGGAAAAGTCATTCACTCCGCAGGCTGGCCGTTAAAAGAAAACGGCGCTGCCGGGGGCGGATTTTTATACCATATTGAAGATAACCAGGTGGCTGTCGGCCTGATTACCGATCTTTCCTATGCGAACCCACACATCAGTCCATTTGATGAGTTTCAACGTTATAAGCATCACCCTGCCATTAGTCGATACCTCAAAGGTGGAGAGCGCATCGCTTATGGCGCCAGAGCCATTACCAAAGGCGGTTTACAGTCTCAACCCAGCATGACATTTGCCGGTGGTCTGCTCATTGGCGACGATGCCGGAACACTCAATTTTGCAAAAATAAAAGGCTCTCATACGGCAATGAAATCCGGCATGTTAGCCGCAGAATGTCTATATGATGCATTGACTAACGAGAAAAAAGAAAAAGAGCTCAGCTCATTTGCAGAAAAATACCAGCAATCATGGGCCTGGCAAGAACTTCATCAACAACGAAATTTCGGACCTGCACAACATAAATGGGGTAATATCCTGGGCTCTGCCTACGCCTTTATTGATATCAATCTGTTTAATGGCATGCTTCCCTGGACTCTTAAAGATCCAAAACCTGATTATGCTCAAATGAAAAATGCTTCTGAATTTCCGGTAATCAATTACCCCAAACCCGATGGCAAACTATCGTTTGATAAACTCAGCTCGGTATTTATTTCAAATACTAATCACGAGGAAGATCAGCCGAGTCATCTGCAGTTAAAAGATACAGAGATCCCTGTCGGCGTTAATTTAAGAGATTATAATGAGCCTGCACAACGCTATTGTCCAGCAGGTGTTTATGAAATAATCAATGAAGATAATGGAGAAAATCCCAGGCTACAAATCAATGCGCAAAACTGTGTACATTGTAAAACTTGTGATATCAAGGATCCTTCTCAAAACATCAACTGGGTTTGTCCGGAAGGTGCTGGTGGCCCTAATTATCCGAATATGTAAGTGTAGTAAACACAATTCCTGCTAAAACAAACTAAAAAGCCGCCTCAGCTGGCGGCTTTTATCCCCAAACTCCCTGGAAATATTATTATTTTACTCGTCTGGATTTTACTCGTCTGAATAATCCAGCAAACAATAACAAACACAAACCTGCAACCGGAATACTGCCTGACCCCGAATCATCGGTGTTTTCAACGGGACAAGCTTTCGGCGCTACACCTGGGTTAGGTGTCAGCAGAAACGCTCGCTTTTTAAACAACCCTTTCGGTTCACTTTGATAAAGACCGTTACCCACAATAACACCATCTTTATTAATTGATTTTGCTTCATAAAATACCCAGCCATTTGCGCCAGTATTATTCATATTAAGCTGGCAATCGACCAGTTTGTTCAAATCCTTTGTTTCACCATTTTCATAAATAAACGCATGATAAGTATTAGGAACAACGTCAACAAGCGCACTACCTACAACCTGGTCGACATCATTAATATCAAAAGCAATAGAAATATCAAGACTATATTTAAAATCCGGTAAATAGTCGTTTTTAAGCCTGCCAATATCAGTGACTGCCTGCGTGGCAATATCGTAAATAAAGGCTGAATAATAATTTCTGCCATCCTTGATTACGCCCTGTTTTTTTCCAACAACTTTATTATTCTGATTAATTGACCAGGGAAAACTGTATTCTTTTTCTGTTCCCAGTTGAAGTTCAATCAGTGTATTCGGCTCAGCCAGATCACCATAAAAACTGCGAGTAGCAATATTTTCTACAAGGTAGCTTCCGATGTATTTTTGTGACCAGCCAACAAAACGACCGTTCTGGTTAATATCTCTGACAGAAGCTGAAACAACTTTTTTGTCGTAATCTAGCGGATCGAGTCGAGTTAAAGTAGCACTGGCGGTATCAAATAGAAAACCTCTGAGTCTTGGACTAGTTATCAACTTTCCATCAGGATCGACATCATCAGTCGGCTCAAAATAACCATATCCAACAATCACCCCGGCATCATTCACACTCAAGCCCCGCATTGCCAGTGGTGCGTCAGTGATAAAAGGCGGAATAATTTCAATCGTTCCGGCATTAATATTAGTGTAGATGCCTCTCTCGACCGTAGTAACAGAGTAGCCCGTTGCCATTCCCCCGTTATTCAGACCAAAAATGACACTTTGATCAGTACCACCAGGCAAGGCTCCCAAATCTGTAAAAATGTCATTTTCCCAGGCGAAACCATGTGCAGGGATAATGCGCTTATCAGCTGCTACGCTATTAGCGAAAAATGAGTAACCTGCCGCTGCCTTATTATCATTAATAGCGTTGACAATTAACGGATTACTCGACAGTTCGCCGAGATCGGTAATAGTATAAGACTCAACAGCTCCGGCCAGGGAGGAAAAAAAGGCTGCCGATGTACAGAACAGGCCCGATAACGCCAGTTTATTTAATTTATTCACTATGTTATTCAACTTCAAAATATAAATTCAACTTCTAAAATGGTTATTCACACAGAATTGGCTATTCGCAACTAAAACTTGCCACGATGACAACGTCAGGCACTTTATACCAGCCAATGAAAGTGAGCAAGCTATTTAATTGATAAGAAAAACGCCAGATTTAAGCCTGTTACGACTCTTTGTAATAACATAATATCAGTGATATTACTCTGCATCTGGCTGATTCTCGGGCATCGCATTTTGAAAATACTCCAACTTAAGGCAGTTATTATTAATAGCCATCAGTTCTGGAAACTCTTCCATAGGAAAATTAAAACGCGTTGCATTATAAATCTGGGGTATCAGACAAACATCTGCCATCGAAAGTTCCTTTCCTGAGGAATATTCCCCATTTGACACAAGCTCTCCCTTTCCGCCAGCCTGCTTCAGAAGCGCCACATAAGCCTTAAAACCTGTACGTAACCAATGATGATACCAGTCTTGTTTTTGCTCATCATTAATTTCTACTTTCTCAGACAGGTACTGTAAAACTCTCAGATTATTCAACGGATGAACATCGCAGGTAATCAGCTGACATAATTGCCTGATTTTTGCGCGACTTTCCATATCCGATGGCAACAAGCTGGTCTCCGGGTATTTTTCCTCCAGATACTCCAGAATAGCCATTGACTGGCCAATAGCAAAACCATCATCAAGCAATGTCGGTACCAGACTTTGAGGATTAAGCGTTTTATATTCCGGCGTATGATGCTCTCCCCCGTCTTTTAATAAATGAACCGACGCCTGAGAGTAAGAAATCTGTTTGTAATTTAAAGCGATTCGTACACGACAGGCAGCCGTAGAACGCCAGTAACCGTAGAGTGTTATCATTATTCCCCTCATTATTTATCAAGCAATAAGACACTATCTTTTTTATATCCGTTATTTTTTAACTACTCCCATTCATCTTCCTGTTCATTTTCCATATGTGTCAGGTGTCTGTCCAGTTTATTCAGAAGATGATGTAGTTGTTCTTTTTCCTCATATGAAAAACACGACTCAATCAGTTCTCCCGTTTCAATGCGGGCAGGAGTAATTAAATCATGAAAATCAGCACCTTTCTGGGTGAGATAAATCAATTGTTTCCGCCGATCACGTCTGGAGTTTTTGGTGTCCACAAAATCCATACTCTTAAGCACTTTAACTGCTCGTGTTACCGTTGCTGCATCAGTTTTCAAAGCATCCGCAACATGTCCATTGGTCAAGCCCCCATAAGACCCTAATACTGAAATAACTCGCCATTCTCGTTCTCCAATTGCAACCCCAGATTCCGCCAGTAGTGTAGGCAATTTATGACCTGCCTGCGACATCTGCGCTGCCAGCCGATACATTCTGTAGGGTAGAAAACTCTGTAAATCGATGGTGTAAACAACTTTACCTGCTTCTGATTTCTGAGCATCTTTCTGGGGAAGAGAGTTTAGAATTTCTTCTGGAGTTTGAGAAGTCAAAATTGAGTACCTTAATCTTAATAATTT
>JADGFG010000013.1:28873-30622 GCA_016743995.1 Kangiellaceae bacterium
GTTAGCCATAAATTTGAAAAATTATTAACTTTTAATAATTAAAAATCAACAGCTTAGAAAACTACTCTTTTTGTCTTTGATTAGCAACCTGTATTTTTTAACAAGGAAAACACTTAAGCCAGAATATTAAAATCCTGATAAGGCCAGATATTTTCTCCCGCCTGATATTGCAGTTGATTTAACAAACTAATTAATTTTTTTTCCCCCATCTGACTCGCCAGATACATTGGGCCTCCTTTGTCTACAGGAAACCCATACCCTTTCAACCAGATAACATCAATGTCGGAAATCCGCTGTACTATTCCTTCCTGATATAAATTCAGTCCCTCGGTAATCAGAGCCATCAATGCCCGCTCAACTATTTCTGGTGAGGAAAATATTTTCTGAGGAATCTCCAGAGCTAACGCTTCATCATGAATTAATCGCTCAGCCTCTGGCGACGGTACAGGCTTTCCCTTCAGGTTATAGTCATAAAAACCTTTCCCATTTTTTCTGCCCAGCCGACCATTTTCTACCATCAGTGCTGCAGCGCGAAAATAACCTGGGTCATGTCTGGGTAACGGTCTGCTATTTCTCGCCTTATATCCCACATCAATTCCGGACAAATCCTGAACGGCCAGAGGACCCATAGCCATTCCCCAATCAGTCATGGCAATATCTAACTGCTCAATACTTGCACCTTCAAGTAACATTTGCTGAATTTCTCTGCCGTAACGCGTGTACATCCTGTTGCCAGCAAAACCAAAACAGCTATTAACGATAACAGGCGTTTTATTAAGTCTGCGAACGACAGATATCGCTGTAGCCAATATTGTTTCAGTTGTACTTTCTGTTGGTATCACTTCAACCAGTTTCATAATATGCGCAGGATTGAAAAAATGCATACCAATCAGCTGTTGCGGTAGTGAAAGTACTTCAGCCATTACATTGATATCTAAATAAGAAGTATTGGTTGCAATAATGCAATGCTCATTACAGACACGATTTAACTCATTGAATAAAGCTATTTTCACATCTATATCTTCAAAAATGGCTTCAATAATTAGTTCACAACTCGATAACTCCAAATAGTCAGTAACAGAATGTAACGACAACTGATACTCTGTAAGTTCTCCTTCTGATATCCGGCCTCGCAAAAGTGCTGAGCGTAAAATTGAATGAATTCGAGTTACCCCTTTTTCAAGTAACAGTTGATTTTGTTCAACCAGAAATACGGAAAAACCTGACATTAAAAAAATAGCAGCTATAGAGGAACCCATATTTCCGGCACCAACAATACCGACACTAACAACCGGTACAGATTTTTCCGTTAGTGATATATCAACCGTTTTATCTTCAGCCCAGGCAACATAGTCCTGAACACCTTGCTGCAATACACTTTTTGAGTCATCAGGAAAAATCAAAATCTATCTCCACTTTTTCAGAAACAGGATGTGATTGACAGGTTAAAATCATTCCCTCTTCTATTTCCTCTTTTGTCAGCGAATGATTGTTATCCATTTCTACCTCGCCAAAAACGACTCTGGCTTTGCAAGTCGCACAAACACCACCTTTACAAGAAAAAGGTAAATCAATGCCGTTATCAACAGCTACGTCTAGAATGCTAACGCCGGCGGTAGAAATTTCCAAAGTTGACTTTCTTCCTGATATTTTTAATGATACTCTGGAAGTATGATCACCATATTTTTTTTTGCGATCCGATTTGTTTTTTTTCTCTACCTGCTTCAATTTTCCGGTATAAAATAATTC
>JADGFG010000013.1:30632-40953 GCA_016743995.1 Kangiellaceae bacterium
AAATAATTCATAGTGAATTTTTTCAGATTCGGTTTTATTTGCTAACAAATAGTCAGACACACTGTTAACAACACTCTCTGGGCCACAGATAAAAAGCTCGTCAAATTGTTCAACATCAATTAATGCCGATTGATTAAGTGCTTCAATTTTTTGAGCATCTATTCTACCGTTAAACAACGCTATTTCATTTTTTTCTTGTGTGAAAATATTAATCCAGTGAAATGCTTTCAGGTATTTGTTTTTAATAAAACAAAGCCTGTTTCGGAACATCATCTCCGTTAGAGAACGATTACCATAGATTAGAGTGACTCTCGAACCAGGTTCTACTTGTAATATTGATTGAACATGCGAGAGTATCGGGGTGATCCCACTTCCTACAGCAATTAACAAATAGTTTTTCTCGTTTTCAGAAGACAGCGGTAAATAAAAACGCCCCTGAGGCACCATTACACGAACAACCATTCCCGGTACGAAATTTTCATGGGCGTAATGAGAAAAAATGCCTTTCTCTATTTTTTTTATAGCGATAGTTAACTGTTGGTTAACTACGCCATTACAAATAGAGTAAGAGCGACGAATTTTGTTCCCATTAATGCAGGCTTCCAATGTCAGGTGTTGCCCCTGAATATAGCGATAGTGTTTAGCCAGATTTACTGGAACATCGAAGCTGATTGCTATTGAATCGCGGGTCAACGGTTCTATAGAACTGATTACCAATTCATGAAACTCTGTATTCATCGCTCATTACTCTTTAATCTTTAATCTTTAATCTTAATTATCAGGCACTGCGCAGTTAATTTTATTTTTTCACGTTAAAAACATTTAAAATAGTCAAAACTTTCAAGGCAATCCTGGCATTGATAAAGCGCTTTACAAGCTGTAGAGCCAAACTGACTCAACAACCTGGTATTGCTTCCCTGACAAACGGGACATTCGACTCTGTTATCTTTATCAGGTGGTGCTATTTTCATCTCTCTCAGAGAGTCAAGCCCTTCAGGAGAAATCATTTCCGTTGACCAGGCCGGAGCCAGAACGAACTTAACTGTTGTATCCTCATACCCACGTCGCATCATTAGTTCAGCAATATCCTGACCGATACTATCAACCGCAGGGCAACCGCTATAAGTTGACATAATACTGATAGTCCATCGACTATCCTGCCTGACGACATCAACCAGTATACCAAGATCCCAGATGCTAATACCGGGCAACTCTGGATCACAAATCTCATCCAGCAACGACCAGACAGCCTGGTGTTTCGAGCTTTCTCGATGAGATTTACGCTTCGCAAACTGCGGAGTAGCTACTGAAATACGTTTTTCCGAAATACTTCGTTTCACCACTTCATTCCTGGATAAGTTCTTTGTAAATATTGCATTTCACTTAATAGATGGCCGAGGTGTTCGGTATGAATACCACAACGCCCGCCGCTCACCTGAAGCTGTGTTTGTGTAAACTGTATGTTTGACTCAGCAAGAAACGCACTAACCTGACGCTCCCATTCAAGCTGAATTAAACTTCTATCCACCGCGATACCTTGATCCACAAGTTGAACTTCCCATGTTTCCATTAAAAATAACTCACCCGTAAAATTTTCAAGTTCTGCTTGTGCACGAAGTATTCTCTGTCGGCTTTCATCAGTACCTTGTGCCAGTAATTTAATCCAGGGTTCACTTCGTTTCAGATGATAATGGCTTTCTTTCAGCGCTTTTGTCGCAATTGCCGAGAGACTCTCATCTTTTGAACCACTTAAAGCCTGAAGATAAAGACAATAAAAAACATCCATAAAATACTGCCTGAGCATAGTGAAGGCAAAATCATTAATCGGCAATTCATGGATTAATAAGTTGGTAAATTCTCTTTCAGTTCTTAAATAAGCAATATCATCCTCAGTTTTTCCGTTATCTTCCAATTTAGCGGCGTATTGATAAAATAATCTTGCTCTACCGGTATAATCTAACGCAACATTGGTCAGCGCAATATCTTCTTCCAGGTATGGACCGTTACTACACCACTCAGATAATCGATGGCTATAAATAACAGAGTCATCACCAAGCGCAATAAGAAAACGAGTTAAATTTTCTAATTCTGTACAGTTAATTTCGTCTTTCATTAATCTACCACTTACACATATTCTTGCCAGACAAATTACAGAGCCTTAATATTTAATTCCACCATGAACTACATATTGTCAATTTTATCTGGCAATTGATAATGACTCGCGTGACGATATTTTTTTTCATCCATTGGCTCAATAAAACTCTCCACATCTTCTTCTTGTGACGCTGTAATGTTTATGGCTTCAACCACCCAGATACTCACGCCTTCAGAGCGTCGTGTATAAACGTCCCTGGCATACATCAATGCCTGCTGAGAATTTTCTGCGTGCAGACTGCCCACATGTTTGTGATCCAATCCTCTGGCAGATCGAACAAAAACCTCATAAGTTGACAGATATTCCTGGTTCATTGGTATTTCCTGTATAAAAATAAAACATAAGACTCACTGAAACGGCCGAAAAAACTTATTTTGTAGCATTGCTGCTTTAGCGAGTACTGCTTTACTGATTGCGCTATTTTTTCATTGTGCTATTTTCACGCCGATTCTGCTTTTCTCGATAGTTACGTACCGCCTCTCGTACCCATTCACCTTCATCATGCGCCCGCTTATGGTGTTTAATTCGCTGATGATTGCAAGGGCCCTGCCCATTAATAACCTGATAGAACTCATCCCAGTTAATTTCTCCGTGATCGTAGTGTCCTCTTTTTTTATTCCACCTGATCTCTGGATCGGGCATGTCCAGTCCTAAAACTTTTATCTGAGGTATTGTCTGATCAATAAATTTCTGACGAAGAAAATCGTTAGACTGTCGCTTGATTTTCCATTTCATTGACTGACTGGAATGAGCGGAGTCTGCATCATGAGGCCCAAACATCATCAGCGAAGGCCACCAGATTCGGTTCATCGCATCTTGTGCCATCTGTTTTTGTTGTGGTGAGCCCTTTGCCAACGCAAACATAATTTCATAACCCTGACGTTGATGAAAACTTTCTTCTTTACATATGCGCACCATTGCCCTCGCATAAGGACCATAAGATGTTCGCTGCAAAGCGATCTGATTAACGATTGCAGCACCATCAACCAACCAGCCTGTCGCACCAACATCAGCCCACGTTAAGGCCGGGTAATTAAATATTGAAGCATATTTGGCCTTACCAGTCTGTAGCGCTTCAATCAATTCACTTCGCGTGCATCCCAGGGTTTCAGTTGCGCTATATAAATATAATCCATGGCCAGCTTCATCTTGAATTTTGGCCAACAAAACCGCCTTTCGTCTAAGTGTTGGTGCGCGAGTAATCCAGTTTCCTTCCGGTTGCATACCAATCACTTCAGAGTGTGCATGTTGAGACATTTGACGAATCAGGTTTTTTCGATAAGCTTCTGGCATCCAGTCTCTCGGCTCAATTTTCTGCTCGTCAAGAATTTTCTGATCAAACTCAGCCTCTTGTAATAATGGTTCTACTGTCTGCATTCTATCGTTGCTCCACCTGAAGTTGCTCCAACAAAAGTTGACCCAGCAAACCCAAAACGCATTAGAAATATCATTCTGCGGCTCGCTCAATAATCATCGCAATTCCCTGACCAACGCCAATACACATAGTGCACAATGCATAACGCCCTTTATTTCGTTGAAGTTCATAAGCAGCCGTTGCGACAATACGAGCACCACTCATTCCGAGTGGATGCCCTAATGCAATGGCCCCACCATTGGGGTTTACTCTTTCATCATCGTCGCTCAGACCCAGCTCTCTTAAAACAGCCAATGCCTGGGCAGCAAAAGCTTCATTCAGCTCAATAACATCCATCTGCTCTAATGTTAAGCCAGCAACAGAAAGCGCTTTACGTGCTGCATTAACAGGTCCCATTCCCATAAATCGTGGCTCAATAGCTACCGTGGCCATGGTGACAATGCTGGCCAGCGGAGCTAACGAATTTGATTCCAACTCACTTTCAGCAGCTAACAACATTGCACAGGCTCCATCATTAATTCCTGAAGCATTACCCGCGGTAACGGTCCCCTTGCTTCGAAAAGGTGTAGGTAAACCTGCCAACGCTTCAAGTGAACTTTTTCGTGGATGTTCATCCAGTGAAAACATGTGATAGCGGTTCGCTTTATCTTTAACCGAAACTGGGATAATTTCTTCATCAAACAGACCTTTAGCTTGTGCCAATAGTGTTTTTTCCTGGGACTGTAACGCAAACTTATCCTGATCCGCACGACTGATTTTAAAAGCTTCGGCTACTATTTCAGCAGTTTCTGGCATACTATCTACACCATATTGCTCAGCGAACTGTTTATTAATAAAACGCCATCCCATTGTTGAATCATAAATCTCAGCTTTTCGACTAAAAGGTTGCTCTGCTTTAGGCATTACAAAAGGCGCTCTTGACATCTGCTCAACTCCGCCAGCAATTACCATTGTTTGCTCCTGACACCGGATCGAACGCATTCCAATGCCAATTGCTTCCATACCAGAGCCGCACAGCCGGTTAACAGTCATTGCAGGGACCGAAATTGGCAATCCCGCCAGTAATGTACTTATTCTGGCAACATTTCTATTATCTTCTCCAGCCTGATTAGCACAGCCCAGGTAAACATCATCAAGATCATTCCAGTCCACCTGTGGGTTTCTTTCCATTAATGCCTGAAGTGGAATCGCAGCAAGGTCGTCAGCTCTGACCTTTGCAAGTGCTCCGGAAAACTTACCTATTGGCGTTCTTACTGCATCACAAATATACACTTTTTGCATTGAATAACCTTTCAAATTCAATATGCGTAAACAGCTCACTTATGAATACATTTTACTCACAAACTTGCTGTGCATTACGGCAATAACCTTTCTGTTCTGATTAACAACTTCAGCATCACAAAATATTTTATTGCCACTGATAAATTTAACTTCAGCTTTAGCCGTTAACTTATCATCTAATACCGCTGCTGCAAGATATTCAATCTGACTCGTTGCCGAAAGAACCGTTTCTCCCTCTGTGGCACAAGAAAAAGCACTGGCAGTATCGGCAAGAGCATAAACAAAACCACCATGGCACAACTGGTATCCATTGGTTAACACAGACGTCACTACCATCGATAAATAGCACAGACCTTCATCTAAATTAATCAGTTTGATTCCCAGCATTTCCGATGCGGGATCATTTTTTAATAGTTCTTCTGCTATCGACATAATGAATTCCTCTTCTCACTCCTGACGACTATACCTGAATTAAATTAGCAACTATTTAAACTTCGCTTCTCGCTTTTCAATAAACGCTGAAATACCTTCCTGATAGTTGTCACTTTTCCCAAAATAATACATTGCATTTTTCTCACGCTCCAACTGCTCGTCAAGAGAATATTCGAAAGCAGTATGAATGAGCTCTCTCGTACGGATCAAACTTTCAGTAGGCTGACAAGCCAGATATTTTGCCAACTCTTCGGCACGAGGCATCAATTGCTCATCATCTACCACTTGATAAATTAACCCCCACTGGACCGCCTGTTCCGCAGTAAATTTCTCAGCAAGCATTGCCATTGCTTTCGCCTTTGGTAAACCAATGGCGCGGGCAAAGTGCCAGGAGCTACCAGAGTCTGGCACCAGGCCTACTTTTGAAAAGGATAATACAAATGAAGCTGAGCGTGCTGCAACAACAATATCGCAAGCCATAACCAGACTTGCTCCTGCACCAGCAGCAACCCCATTAAGCGCGCAAACAACAGGCACTCGGAGATTAACAAGACGTTTTATCAGTGGGTTATAATATTTATCCAGAGACAGACCAAGATCGGTCTGGTTTTGCTCTGCATTAACCGTTCTATCAGCCAGGTCCTGCCCTGCGCAAAACCCCTTTCCTGTACCCGTAATAAGTAAACAACGAACCGCGTTATCATCAGATACATCATCTATGGCACATTGTAATTCCTGATGCATTGTTACATTAAAACTATTAAGCTTGTCCGGACGATTCAATCTTATGATTGATACATCTTTTTCTTTTTCTACGATAATTGTTTGGTACATTGTCATACCTCTTTTATAATTCAATCAGTCTTGTAATTCAATCACAGAAATCGAGTCACCCATTATTTAGCATGATAAATAATTAAAAATTTCTTTTGTTGAGATATCATTAAAACATTGTGTTTCATTACGGAGTTTTTTTATGCCAATTTACGCTATCGATAATTTCGTTCCCGTTATTAAATCCAATACCTACATTCATCCTGCAGCCACTATTATTGGCGATGTCATTATCGAGGAACATTGTTATATTGGCGCAGGTGCTGTTCTTCGAGGTGATTTCGGTCGCATTTATATAGCCCATCATAGTAATGTTCAAGACAACTGCGTGCTGCATAGTTTTCCGGACAAAGACTGCCTGCTAGAAGACCATAGCCACATAGGACATAATGCGGTCCTTCATGGTTGCATTATTGGCAGACATTCACTGGTTGGCATGAACGCTGTTGTTATGGACGATGCCCGAATCGGTAGTGAATCTATTATAGCTGCCTGTTCATTTGTAACCAGTCAATTTAGCTGCGACTCTCGCTCTATGGTAATGGGGATCCCCGCAGTCGTTAAGCGTCGATTAACCGAGTCAGAAATTAACTGGAAAAAACAAGGTACTCAGGAATACATTGAATTGTCCCGCCGCTCAATCGAAACCATGCAGGAAACAACTCCATTAACGGAAGTTCAAATAAATCGTCCTCGCTATAAAAAGAAAACCCATATTCAAAAAAATGGAATTGATTAATCCCCTCTCTACCGGGCTACTATCAATTAGTCTCTGTTTTTTCTTTCAACAAGCGTTAATATATCATAGAGCGCAACGATCTCCTGCTGCTGATTAAGCACTTCAACATCCCAGACAACAACCCCGGTAAAATATCTTTCTTCTGGTCTTTTAGTTTTTTTTGTTTTTCGCTTTACCGTCAAATTAACCTGAATTGTATCTCCAATCGCAACCGGTTCAATAAAGCGCAAGTGATCGATTCCGTAGTTCGCTATAACGGGTCCTTTTGCCGGTTCTACAAACAAACCAGCAGCAGCAGAAATCACAAAATATCCATGCGCGACTCGTTTTTCGAAAAAAGAATCTCTCGCAGCAATCTCGTCAAAATGAGCATAAAAATGATCCCCGGACAAACAACCAAAATTAACAATGTCTGTTTCAGTGACAGTACGTCGATGCGTCTCCAGGGAATCACCAACATTCAGCTCCTCATAATATTTTTTAAATGGGTGTATGGCATCATGTTTTGCCTTTGCACCGCGAACAAACTGATTAGTGATTGCCATTAAGGTATCAGGTGAACCCTGAATAGCAGTACGTTGCATATAATGCTTTATTGCACGCACCCCCCCCAGTTCCTCTCCTCCTCCGGCCCGTCCAGGCCCACCATGAACAAGTGCAGGTAATGGAGAACCATGACCGGTTGATTCTGCAGAACAATCTCTATTATTAATTAGTAATCTTCCATGGTGTGAGGCAACACCAAAAACTAAACGGGTTATGTTTTTATGACAATGGCTGAATACTGAACCAACAAGACTTCCTTTTCCCATTTTTGCTAAACGAATAGCATCATCCAGCTCTTCATAAGGCATCAGACAGCTCACTGGTCCAAAAGCTTCTATCTGATGTGGTTCTACAGAATTTAATGGATCCTGACAACTCAATAATGTTGGAGCAAGAAAAGCACCTTTGTCTGGCAGAACACCAACAGACTTAAAGTCAGAAAATTGGTTAACCCCATCCACCAGAGTACAACAAACAGTCCTGAGCTTTTCAATTGCCGATATCACCGAGTCTCGTTGCTTTCTCCCGGCTAATGCGCCCATTTGAACACTGGCGTCTAACGGGTCACCAATTATTACCGATTGCAATCGGCCCGCCAGTTGTTGGCTCACCACTTTCATCAGACTGGCAGGAACGATGATTCTTCTGATGGCAGTACACTTTTGTCCCGCTTTAGCAATCATTTCATTGACAACTTCTTTAATAAACAACTCAAATTCAATATCTTCTGGTGTGACATCAGGCGCCAGAATACAACAATTAAGCGAGTCAGCTTCCATGGTAAATGGAATATTGCTGGCCAGAATATTCTGATGAGCACGCAACAAATGGCCTGTTGCTGCTGAACCGGTAAAAGTGACAATATCCTGCTCGTTCAGCTGCTCCAGAGTATCTCCAATACCACCACAAATAAGCTGCACCGCCCCAGCGGGTAAAATACCCGAATCAACAATTGCTTTAACAACCGCCTGAGTCAGGTAACAGGTTAATGTTGCAGGTTTTACGATCACAGGCACACCGGCAATCAGACTGGGCGCAATTTTTTCTAACATCCCCCAGACGGGAAAATTGTAGGCATTAATATGTAAACTGATACCATCCTTTGAAGTCAATAAATGCTGTCCAACAAAACTACCTTTTGCAGAAAGGTTTTCCACGGCACCTTCTACAATAAAAGAATCATCATTAAGCTCTCTTCTCGCAATGCCTGAGTAACTGAATAATGTTCCAATTCCGCCTTCTATATCAACCCAGGAGTCTGCTTTTGTGGCTCCGGTCATGTAGGAAAGCTGATAAAAGGTTTCTTTCCTGTCAAGCAGGTATCTGGCAAGCTGTTTAATACGCTCTGCTCTTTCATGAACGGTTAACTGCTTCAGCGCATAACCTGCTCTGCTTCTACCATATTCCAACATCCGGTCAAAGCCGTTCGATAATGACACAACCTCACCAATGACTTCATCGTTGACCGCATTAATCAAGCACTGTGATTGACCACCAGAAAAACTCGATGCTCCACCGGCACACCACTCGCCAGCAATATAACTTTCAATGATATTCATTTATATCTGTCTCTCTGTAATCGATAGAATTGTTATTCCCAATCTTCAATACATTTAACAAAAACGGTTAAAAACTGATTCGCATGCCAGCCATCTAATGCTCGATGGTCAATACTCAGGGAAACATAACATCGCGGGCGAATAACCATCGTATCAACACCATTTATCAGCTCGACAACAACACGCTTCTCTAATTTTCCTACACCAAGAATTGCAACTTGTGGTTGATTAATTACAATCGGCGTAGCGACCAGACTACCCGATACCCCATAATTAGATAACGTTATCGAACCATTATTGATATCATCTGTTTTTAACCGACCCGAACGGGCTTTTTCAGTTTGTAAACCAGTCTCTCTGGCAATATCAAACAAACTCATTGTCTGAACCTGTTCTATAACAGGGACAACAATTCCTGAACGACCGAGTGAGGTTGCTAAACCAATATTAACCTCACTAAAAACTTCAAGAGCCTGTTGATGAAACCGCGCATTAACTTCTGGTACAGCCTCTACTGCTTTAACCATTGCTGCGAGAAAATAGGCGGTCAATGTAAGCTTAACTCCCTCAGCCTCCATTTCTTTTTTATGCCACCTGCAATGCTCAATCACATTACTCATATCCATCTCAAAAATGCTGGTTACATGAGGAGATGTTTTTAGTAAACTATCAACCATGTGAGAAGCAATTGAGCGCCTCATTGTACTATGTTCAACCAAACGCCCTTTGAGCTTTCTCGACTTAATTCTTCGACTCAGCAATCTCTCAATATGCTGATTTGATTTATTCCTGTTTTCATCACACTGCGACTGGGTCGTTGAATTTGCGATTGCTGACTGAGACTGGATGTAGCTTAATACATCATCTCGAGTAATCCTGTGGCCTCTGCCCGAACCCTCAATCAAATTAAAAATGGCTCGCATTGAAATATTATTGTCTCGTAACAGACGACGAACCGCTGGGCTGACAAGATGATGTGCGTCTATATGAGCACTACCCAGTTGAGTGTTCTCCAGTTGAGTGTTCTCCAGGTACTCGTTGTTTGAATGTTCGAGTCTTGAATCTGACTGCTTATGAACTCGCTCGGCGAGGTTACCCCTGGCAAGCTCCACTTCTATTTTTCCAATCACCTGATCTGAATTAATTTCATCTCCAGGTGACGCATTGATCGAACACACTATCCCAGTTGCTGGTGCACAGATTTCCATCGCAACTTTGTCGGTTTCTAGCTCGGCAACCGGAACTCCCTGCTCAACATAACTGCCAGACTCAACCAGCCAGCCAGACAACCTTGCAGATGTGCCTTCTAACTGACCCGCCTCCAGCTTTATATCAACCCTGTTCACGCCTGTTAATTTTTCTGAAATCATATTGACTATCGATATCTCATTTATCAGGTT
>JADGFG010000238.1 GCA_016743995.1 Kangiellaceae bacterium
AAAATGGATTAACAATCGACCCAGAAAATGTTTAAATTACCAAACACCCTACGAAACATTTAGGATAGCTAGTGGTGCACTTGTAGGTTGAATGTGGCAGTATGAGGAAGGCGCTTTCTTAAAATTTTAACAATATAAAAGCCTGCTCGTTTGAACAGGCTTTTCGTTAAGTCGTTGTTTTTATTAATTCTTAGCGTGGGTATCTTGTTAGTACTTCTAGTCTTTCCGTTAACGACTACAAAGTAATTTTTCATAAATTTTTATCTTATTTATTCATACTCAGAATTTAATAAAAAGATGAGCAACAAAAAAGGCCAACTAATTAACTTAGCCAGCCTTTTTCATTAAATAGATCTATCACCTTAAATAGATCCATCACCTTTTTTCTTAAACAGACCTGTTCGACATAGATCAAAGGGATCAACCCCCATTTCCTCCAACTGATCTTCAAACATTTCTTTGCCATTTATTTTTAAGAACTCTTTTTCCTCACTTGAAATAAATAGACACATAAACACTTTTGGTTTAATTTCATTCTTAATCAAGAATGAATTATCTGTAACCACATTTAAAAAATCTTCGGGAAGAGGAGATGGTAACGTAACATATAAAGTATCTTTCCCTGTTGCAGAAACAAATTCCCGATCTACATCTTCTAAACCAGTAAAATAGCTACCCCATTCAAACTTAACCCCTTTATTAATAGCTGCCCTAAAAATCGAAAATACCATTTTAGGTATATGCTCAAAATATTTATCCACAACAACAACTACTTCAAAAAAATCACCTAATAATTCATTTGAGTAACTACTTACGCCTAAAGAAGCAAACGTCATACATTCTTCAAAAACATTATCATACCTAAGTAATTGTATCTTCCTAGGCAAATCATCCGCTTCCATAACATCCCTATAAATTGGGTTGCCAAAATATCTTTCATAATGATCTAAATAATCAGAACCCAAGTTTTGCACTATTACCTCTATTTCATATTAGTTATTAATTAATTCGTTCTCTTATCTTTTCAATGCTTTCACCTGTTTTAGTATCAACTCCATTTTCAATATTTTTAAACGGGCCATCAACATTTTCAATAGAGTGATTTCTATTACATGTAGTACAAAGCGGTCTCAGCTTTGAAGTATCATTCAAGTCATCTAATATCTCTTTTCGACTATTCGCCTCACTTCCTTTAATGTGAACATCCTCTCTCCACTTTTCAACTCTAGTTTCTAAAGTCGGGTTGTGATCAATATCAGCCTTTGGAACCTGAACATCACCATTCTTAGTTTTCTGTGTTTTAGTTCCTTCAATGTTAGTAGCGCAACCCTCACAAATCTTTTCGTTTTTAGAGTTTGTAGGTGATTTATCCATTACATCACCTCTAACATTTTTCCTCCAACCATTTCTCTTATATAGAGCTTTCTCACGTTCAGACATTGGTGGTAAAACTTTATTAGCTTCTTTCGATTTCTGTGCAATAGGCCCCTTACTAGATTGTGTAATTATTTCATCCGCAGCCGCAGGAGGAGGAACAAAGCTACCATCATTACCAGAAGCTTTTACCTTAGAACGATTCAGTTTATTTAATTTTTCAACCGCAGCTGCTTTTGAAAACCTACCAACACCTCTAAGTGGTGCTGAAAGCGTATTTAAAATAGGCGCAGCAGGCCCAGTCGAATTAATTAATCCACCAACTTGGTTATCAAATTGTGCAGCGGTTTGCCCAGTTAATGCACCACCTGCACGCGATGGTAGTGACAATGTATTCAACGCACCATTCACCATCGTTGCTGCAAGATTAGAAACTGATGCAACTGTTGCTAACGCATCATCAACAACTTGACTGCCTGTATCGATCGTACCGATTGGTGGAATTTGAAATGATTGATCGGTTAATGGTTGACTGTAAGCTGGTGTAGCCGCATTACCATTTTGATCAATATAAAAAACGGGATTACCGTAAGCATATAAATAACGATGCAAAGATGGCGGTGTATTACTTTCACCCAAGTAAGAGTCTTGGTTTAAAAATCTTGCGGTATCCGGGTCATAAAAGCGCGCTATGCATGACCCCGACGCAACTTTGGCCCTAAGACGCAGATTTTGCTAAGAAGAACAAGGTGTTAAACAACATGGCTCAAGGCCCGTTTAATATACCTAAAAAATTCCCCAGATGCACTTTTTCTTTCCGGTTCCCAGTACGTCCCGCTCGGGGTCCCCGACCTGGACTCGAACCGCTTTACGCGCTATGCTATACACGTCATACACGTATATCATTGAGGTAAGCCCCATGTTGTCCATTCGACTCCCTGAAGACATTGAGAACCGCTTAACCGAGCTGGCCAGCAAGACGGGCCGGACTAAGACCTTTTACGCCAAGCAAGCCATTCTGGAACACCTGGACGAGATGGAAGATAAATACCTGGCCATTGATCGCTTAGAGAACCCAGGTAAACGCTGGACACTGGACGAGCTGGAGCAAGAACTTGACCTGGAGCGTTGAGTGGGACGACGCAGCGGCTAAGGAACTGCGTAAACTGGATAAACAAGCCCAACGGGATATCCTGCGCTACTTCCGTGAGCGCATTGCCACCGAGGAAGACCCTAAGCGCTTAGGTAAACCCCTTGCCCGCGAGTTAGCCGGATTATGGCGCTATCGAGTACAGAACTATCGTATGATCTGCAATATTGAAGACGATAAATTAATCGTGCTGGTGTTACGGGTAGGTCATCGTCGGGATGTATACGAGTGAGCAGCTCTACTGACTTGTAAACAGTCGCTCCCGTCAGCGTTAAACCATAAACCATTCATAACAAAAACCAGAGTATTAAAATCAAAAGTATTTTTTTCCAGTTAATCTTCCCCCGCCTTTTTTTCTTTGTTGCCGAACCGCTTTTCTTAAAACAAGCATCGAGCTTAAACGTTTTATTTTTATCCACATACGATAGACTTATTTTTTTACTATTCACTAATTGCCTCATTAAATTTTGTTGGTAATAACCCCGAACAAGTAAGCAAAAAAACTATTTCTTTAAAAAAGTAAAAATAATTTCCCATTACCTACTTCAACAAGAAGCTTAACCGCCTGACAGACTTTTCCCGTTCCCCAGAACGCTCCTTTAAGGTTCATTTTACGTAAATAATTTTATTTTTTTGCCGTCAAATAGGATCATTTTTGACCCTATTTAAACGCTTTCTTGATCTTTTAAAACATAACAACTCAAAACACAGATAACGCCCTGCCGCTTCGCGGCAAGGCGTTATGTTTTTGCTGTTGCTTTTTCGCCAGATGACACCGACGGCTTGGCCCCACTGTTTTGCTGCGGGAGGCCGGTTAGGGTTTGCAGGTTACCTGCTCTGCAAAACGGAGATAGATACTTTTAACCAGGGGCCACGCTGGCGGGGTTGGGGGAGGATGGCGTGACGAGGCTATTTGTTAGCCGAGGCAACTGCGTGAACGCGAACACTCAGCGCTTATACGCTTGTGCTTCTGATAAACATAAAACCCAGCCTTATGGAACGCAGTGCTTTTGTGACCGGCCATTTACACATAACATGGCTTATGCAACGTTGGCTGTTTAATGGTGCATAAGCCCCTGTTATGTTACTTGGCCGTAAAAGCCCCCGGCTGTTTACGGGGGTTGGGGGGCTTTTAAAACAACGGAGTAAAACGGTAAAACGAAGATAGGAACAGACACGCCCTAGCCTGGCGCTTCACTTGCGCTGTTTTTTCTGCAAGTGATGTGACCGGCGGAACGGTGGCGATACTGTGTCCGCTTTTAAGCTAGATCCGTTCTTCTCGACTATGCCAAACACGCACAATAATAATCGTGTGTTGCTTTATCCGATAACGGATGGTGTAACCGCCTTGTCCGAACGGAGCATAGAGATCGTTAAAGGCTTCACAGTCTTCATCTGGGCATGGGGTGCCAGCTTCGGGGTTTTTAATCAGGATATTCACGGCACTTAAAATGCGTTGACCCGCTTTTTTTGCGGCAATGGGATTTTCTTTTTTGATGAACTCTCTTAACCGAGCGACGTCTCGTACTGCCCCCGACAACCAGCTTATTTGGTAGTCGGGCACGCTTTCTCCTCATCATCGCCCCAGGACATCAGCCAGTCTTCCATTGCTTCATGTGGGACACTTTCCTCGCTTTGCTCATAAGCCTCCCAACGTGCCAGGGTTTCCTGGCGGCGGCGCTCCTGGGTCTCCAGACGATCCAGGTAATCCCGCAGGGCTTCTTTGGCGAGGAAGCTTTTAGATCGCTTGGTTTTTTCGGCTAATTGGCTCAGACGTTGTTCTAGCTCGGGTTCTAGTCGGACACCTAACATAATTTCTACCTCAGTGCTTACGATGTTTAACATTGTTAAACAATAGCATTTTTCAGCCTACCTGGCACTTCACTTGCTGATTTTTCTGCAAGTGATGTGACCGGCGGAACGGGGGCGATACTGTGTCCGCTTTTGGGTCTATCGGGTTAATACACGTGGTCATGATCGCCGACGTTGATCAAGATGATTTCTTCGTCCTTAATCTCCAGTTCCAATACGATGCGGTAGCTCATATTGATGGATACCGATGATAATCCCTTCAGCCGCCCTTCGAGTCCATGCAGGCGCAGTGAGGGGTGATAAGGGTCCAGTTCTAACAGTTCCAGGGTTTTACGGTACTGGTTATGTATTTCTGGGTGTTTGCGCAAAAACTTCTTAGCGCGTTTGATATAGCTATCGGGGTAAATAAGCTGATAAGGCATTAACCCGTGACTCGCTTCATATGCTCATCGATACTTTCACACTTGGCTCGGCCTTCTGCAATATCGGCTTTCGCCTCTAGCAACGCGATTTCCAGCTCATATTCTCTTAGCTTGTCGTATTGGGACATATCAATAACCACATATTTTTGCTCGCCACGCACGGTGATAATCGCCTCCCCGCCCTCTTTTAGCGCGTTTTCCAGCACAGAGACACCTTTCGTTTTGAGTTCATTCGCTGCAATATTCGTCATGTTAATCACCTAAATCGCATCCTAAACAGTGTTATTAATAATACTCTATAGAATACGATTTAACCAGCTATAACGGCCTAATGAACGGTATCCGATGGCTCGACCGGCTGAGCGGTGTTATCGTCGGTGGGATTACGTTGATCTCGGGGCTTTAGGCTGGCGGCGGGGTGTGTCGCATTGTGTATCTGTTTTAATTTAGTAATACTGACCCGCGTGTAACCTTGTGTCGTATCCAACTTGGCATGGCCGAGCATTTCCTGGATAAACCGTATGTCGGCACCGTTTTCTAGCATCACGGTCGCCATCGTATGTCTAAATAAATGGCATGATCCGCTTTTGTTGATCTGTGCTTGTTCGATGTAATCGCGCACCATAAAACTTAAACTGTCCACAACAATGGGTTGACCTTTGTAGTTTAAAAATAAGGTGGTTTGTGCAGGATCAACATTGAGTTTTCCACGCACCTGGTTGGTGTATTTTTGTATCCAACGCAGTGCCCGTTCGCCGATGGGAACCACCCTGTCCTTTTTACCTTTGCCCTGGTTTATAAACAGGGTTTCTCGTGCGTGGTCGATGTCGTAAATACTTAAACTGGCCAGTTCAGCACGCCTTATTCCCGTTGAGTAAAATACTTCCATTATCGCCCGATCACGTATACCTAACGGTTCCCTAATGTTTGCTTGACCTAAAATCGTTTCGGCTTCATCGGCGGTTAATATGGATTTAGGTAATCGCCGTTCTTTTCTGGGCAGTTCGATCTCTGAAGCCGGGTTATATAAAATATAATTGTTTTTCGCTAACCATTTAAAGAAGCCTTTTAACGAGGTCATTAAGATACTTTGTCGGCCAAATGATAATGGTTGACCATTGGTTTTACGGTAATAAAACAGGTGACGTTGGTAGCGTTCTAAAATCGGCTTGGTAATATCTTGCGCGCGGTGCAGTTGTCGTGTTAAATTGCACACAAATCTGACCCACTATTTGCACTGAATATTGACCCGCCTATTCAAGCCAATTATGGCTTATTCTTTTGTTTTTTTCTCCTTAT
>JADGFG010000239.1 GCA_016743995.1 Kangiellaceae bacterium
CACTAAAACTCAAACACAGAATTCATTAGCGATGCCCAGTGCCAACGCAAAAGTGCTTTTTTGCGTTCTTTTTTAGCCAGAAAAAAGAATGTCGCAGTCAGAGCGCAGCGCTGCGAAACGCTTTTGACCTTAAAGTTAATGAAAACTATATTCCCCATATTTCGCAACGCTTCGCTTTCTTGCGAGTTACTTTTGGCCAAAGCCCCAATAAGTAACCAAAAGCGCTGTTCCGCTTCAGGCGAACTGGTTTTTCTCCGTTTGTGGCAGTGATATGATTTCACTGTAGTGATGTATTGACAGTGAAATCATAGGAAGGGAAAAACTCGCTGCGCTCAGACATTCCCCTTCTTATCCATGATTTCATGCATTCCACAAAGCCGTTCACAGGCGCTCGGCAGGGTGAACTTTGATAGTGTTCGTTATAGCAAGAATAGTACTTGTTAGTGTAGGAAGTTAAAAATCAGAAAGCCCATTAAGGGGTAGGCGTTCTTAGCCACTCAAATTCAAAAACAGCATTCATTAGCGATGCCCAGTGCCAACGCAAAAGGGCTTTTTTGCATTCTTTTTTAGCTAGAAAAAAGAATGTCGCAGTCAGAGCGCAGCGCTGCGAAACGCTTTTGAACTTATAAAGAAAAAACGGAACGTTATACTCCTTTGTTTCGCAAGGCTACGCTTTCTTGCGAGAGACTTTTGGCCAAATCCCCAAAAGTCACCAAAAGGTCTTTTCCGCTTCAGGCGAACTTGTTTTTCTCAGTTTGTGACAGTGATATGATTTCACCGTCGTCATTTATTGAGAGTGAAATAATGGGAAGGGAAAAACTCGCTGCGCTCAGACATTTCCCTTCTTTCCCATCATTTCATGCATTCCACAGAACCGTTCACAAGCGCTCGGCAGGGTGGACTTTGAACGCTAGTTAATCCTGCTCACGATCATCATCATCCAGCTCTGATTTTTGTAATCGATAAATAAAGGTGCCGGTATGTAATCCACCCGCTCCTCTTTCCACGACACGTTCAATAAAATCGGTGGAGTAAGACGCTCTGAACACCGAACCCGAATTATTCAGCAGAAAATTCTCACCACTACCGTCATCAACCATACCCGTAGGCCGCACAACCTGAGTTACAATTTTTTCAAACAGGCCACTTTCCCGATCAAACTGTAAAACCGAATGACTACGCTCAGAAGTAACCAAAAGTTTTTCATCTCTGATAAGAATTGTACGTGCCGCATTCAATCCTCCTGCACCCGGTGCAACCAGCTCAGAAACGGCTTTTGTTTCCAGATCAACCTTTAAGATGTTATCACTGTAATAGCCTGGCAGGTACAAGTAGTCATCATCGATGGCAATCCCCGCATCTATACCATTAATCAACCCATTGTTAGTGGCAAGTGTTTCATCGACAATTTGCCAACTCTGAGTATCAATTTTAACCACTGAGTTAAGGGCAAAGCTAGAAGCATACATAAAGCCGTCTTCATCAATAACGGCACCAGAAGGCGCGCTGATAAAATTATTTTCTACTGCAGGAGTCGCAGGATCATCCCCCATCACGACAGAACCTTGCGATAAAGTTTCTCGGTCAAACCGGAGCAACCGGCCGTTGGTTTCACTAATCACCAGAATGTCACCATTGGGTGCTTCAAGTATTCCCAATGGTCCCTCAATCAGGTTCTGACTGTCCAGATCTCGAACATACTCACCGCTACAGCCATCAAATATTTTGACATTATTGGTCCGCCAGCTGCTGACTAATAAAAGCGACTCACAGTCATTGCTCCCTAAACTGGGTACCATGACCTCTGCTGAAAGATTAAAAGAGTGAGTTACCACAAATAGTAACGTCAGTAGTTTTATTTTTATACCGGTTTTTTTTAACATTAAACGTTCCTCACAATTGAATGATAAAATAGAAAACTCCGAATAAACCGAGTGCTCGTTAAAACCTGACTCAGTGAATGGAGTCGGTACATTAGCCACAATCAGAGCAATAAACCTTTGCAATACTTCTTTTCTGGTTCCGGAAAACCTCCTTTTATATCCAGAAAGCAAGTAAGTCTTTGATTTACTGTAAATCTTTTTTGCTGTATAAAATAAACCATGAAATCAGCTATCAACCCGCCAGTAGAAAATTCCTGTCATATAGGCCAGTGGCAATACAACCCTGTGGACGGAAATTTGCACTCAGCTACAACCCAGGTACGCCTGCAACCGAGATTAGCAACACTACTCTCTGTTTTTGTGGCAAATTCTGGTGTTCTGCTTGGCAGGCAAACATTGATTGAAATTCTATGGCCTGAAAAAACAGTCAATGAGGATGCGCTTTCTCGATGCGTCGCTGAATTACGCGCGGCGCTGGGAGATAACTCCAGTTCCCCTCGTTATATAGAAACCGTTCCAAAAAGAGGTTATCGTTTTATTCAGCAGCCAGAAACAAAGCCTGTAAAAGCGAGTACCATTGAAGAAAAAGCAGTCACAGAAAAGCTCACCAGTCATCTCATCAAAGACAATAAAGCCCGGCTGGTTTCAGCAATCGTATTAATCACGATTGTTCTTACCTTCGGTTATCGTTTTATTTTTAACCCGAATACGTCAGAGAATCATTTGAGTACTGACGAAATCCCAGATAAACAATACCAACCAGATGAACAATACCAGCCAGCAGAAACACTGGCTCACCGGCTTAAATCAGGAATAGCTGCCGCTACCCGTATTACTGCGGATACTCAGGTTGAATACCAGCCCGTTTTATCTTCTTCTGGCGGTAAGGTCGCCTACACGGTGATGCAGTCAGAACGTCTTGTCGTTAAAATAAATGATACACAGGGCAAACTGATTCACGAAATCAAAGATCCAGTATGGGAGTATTCTTCACCGGTTTTCTCACCAGATGATAAGCGTCTGCTGGTTGCTGGTTCGAATACTCAGCTCATGCATAGCAATTGCACTATTTTTATTTATCAGCTCCCCTCACTCCAAAAAACGGCATTAAACCATTGTCACACACCAGACATATCAACTATTTTTGACTGGTCTTCAGACGGCAAGTCTTTTGCTTATGTTGCTCGCTCAGAAAAAAACGTTGCACGGTCAAATGCCAAAAATACCAGCAAAAATGCCAGGACACCCAATCAGTCCAACTCCAATCAGTCCAGCTCCAATCAGTCCAGCTCCAGTCAATCTACCTCTATCTGGATTTATAACTTTGAAACGCAACAATCAGTTCAAGTTACCTCCCCCACTTCGCTCAACGATTTTGATACTCGTCCCCGCTATTCACGAAATGGAAAACAGCTTGGTTTTACTCGAGGCAGCCCTTCAGTACGAAATATCTATCGGCTGGTGATTAACACGCCGAAAAAAGTAAAAGCCGTTACCCGGGGCCAGGGATTTATTTCAAGCTTTAACTGGCTAAACAATGACAGCCACCTTTTATATGACAGTAATGAAACCGGCGACAGAAACCTCTGGTTATACGATATTAAAAACGATAAAAAACAAATTCTGGGTGCTCGTAATGCTCAATACCCGACAATAAATACCGCTGAAACTCGCCTGGTGTTTCAAGACATTCGCTACAATGCGAATATCTGGCAGGTTAGTCTGAGCAATAAAATCAATCAACCAATCCCACTGATTCAATCCATTAAATATAATAATTTTCCTGCCTGGTCTCCTGATGGCAAACAGGTTGCCTTTGTAAGTAATCGTTTTGGTCGAGGTGAAATATGGCTTTACTCCACAACTTCAAAAAAACAGACACAGCTATTTTCTCTGCCTGATAAAGAATTAATTCTACCGGTCTGGTCAGAAGATGGCAGTCGAATGCTTGTTACTGCCAGAGGCGGTGCCAGTCATTATCAATGCTACGAGTTTGATGTGAGCCATAAAAAATATCAGTTACTCTTTCCTGATGCGCCAGCACATTACGGCTGTATCTATTCCAGTGGCGGCGAGATTATTGCTATATCTAAAAACACCTCAGAAGTTTCCAGACTGCTCAAATTTGATACCGATGGTCACATTAAACCATTAACTGATTTTGGGGTCAGCCAGATAGCGCTTTCAAAATTCAATACCATCATTTATTCTCGCACTGATAAAGATGGACTCTACTCAATGAGTGTTGACGGTAACAATAAAAAAATACTGGTTAGAGATTTTAATCACAAGCTGCAGGGAAACTGGACCATTCAGGGTAGTCATTTGTATTATCTGAAGTTGAATAAAAAGCGGGCAATATGGCGACATAATATGGTGACAGGCGAAGAAGTCTTTGTAACCACAGAACTGCCTTCAGCGATTGGTCATACGCTAACGGTTAATCCCGCACAGTCACTACTACTGATGAGTCGTACCGACAGTAAAGAATCCAGTCTTTATCTTTCTAATATAAAATAGCTCGAACAGAAAATCTGCTCGAGCTTTAAAGCCAGAATCTTAAAATCAGACCTTTAATATCAGAACTTTTAAAACCAGACCTTTAAAACTAGAACTTTGATTTGATCATTGTGCACTCAGAGACACCGTCCATACCTTCTTTTGCATCAACCTGTTGAAGCTCTGAACCGCCGGAAAACACACCCATTTTAACTTCCTGCCAGACAAAATATAACTCGTTGGCTTTAACGATAATATCAAGCTCTGACTCATCTCCCTGAGAAGAGATAGTGTGCTTTCCTGGCGCCAGGTCGAACTTGAAGAAAGAGTTTGCCCCCGTGCTACCCGCCAGCTTACCATTTACTGCAACCGGCATTGAAATAGCGGCACCTAAACTTTCATTTCTATAAACATAAACCTGCGCGACAGCCGGGTCATTCTTAAACTGCTTCGCTTCACTGTCCATGCTGGCTGGCGCTTTAATAATTCCTGCACAACCAGACACAATCGCAACCAGAGCAACCGCAAAAACAACCTTCAATTGATTTAACATACTACTTTCCTTTCTTATTTATCAATCATTTAAAAAACGGAAAGCCCCAGTGACTGGAGCTTTCCAAAACAATCGAAAATCACCTTAACAAGGATGAACTCCATGTTAAACAACTACTATTTTCAAACTGACAGTAAAGAACAAGCCTTATCAGACACACCTCTGCCGCCCTGTAAACACAATGGTATTAGCTTTATGAGACAGCTTCAATATTCAAAATTGCATCTGTCTGAATTTGAATAGTGTATTGTCAGGATTTGAATAGTGTATTGTCGGGATTTGAATAGTATTTTGTTAGGTTGTAAATATTATATTCATTATTTCTGAACTGATTAGCTTGTTATTATCCCGGCCAACCTGTAACGCTGCTTGTTCTACCGACAAAATAACTCATTAAGTCGTTTAGAAAAAACACTACGGTTGGTCAGGCAATAGGACTATTTTATATACGACGAATCAAAAATAACAAATCAATTACATTGCCCCCTTTGATTCTATAAGGCAAAGATAACGACAACCTGGAACCAACCAGGTCAAAGTTTAAATGTTGTAACCACTTAATATCCGGCCCTTTCGGGTTGTTTTTTGTTCTAAATAATGTAAACAAAATAAAACGACTACCCCTTATTTGCACAATCCTTTTCAGCCTGCAGTTTATCATTCAATTCCAGCTTTACCGATGATAAAATCTGATGCTCGATGGCTTTTGCCATTTGGTACCAAATTTCTTCGGTGTTTCGTACTGCAGAATAATTAAAGGAAAAAGTCACATAATGATGCGAAGATATTGCTAAAACATAGTAAAGCTCTGGTGAATCGTTAAGCTTTTTTTGAGATTGCCCATAACACAAAAAACTTTCGTGATTAATCTGTTTAAACTCGAAATCGTGAATTAATGAAATCTGACAGTTTTTACTTGCCTTTAGATTAAATGCGTCGTTTTGTTTGGTGTATACCAAAGTGAGTTTATTTTTAAGCTGAATATCCTCAAATAAATTTTCAACCTGATTAAGACGAGAGATCTCCAGGCCAAAACCTATATTCCCATAGCCTCTATGATTAAA
>JADGFG010000014.1 GCA_016743995.1 Kangiellaceae bacterium
GGAAATTTCTATCAGGGACAAGGTTTCTATTTTGAAAATAAAATGACTGATTATAATAACGGGTAAACTGAATAACAGGCCAAAAGCACTGGTTATTACTGGTTTTTGTAATAGTACTTTTAACAGGTGGGTATAGCTAATTCTGTGGCGTTGCAAGGTAGGGGAAATAAAGTCCAGTCCAAAGGAAAAAAAGACAAAAAGGTAGCTTAGAATAATTGATAAAATATTGGCCCACAAGTAGGGATAATAACCTATCCATAAAATAACGCTTTGTGCCGTCAGGTAAATGAGTAGCAGCTTTGTTTCTTCCCATGCCTGGTAAAGTAACGGGAATTCTTTGCAGCTACCATTTTTGTATTGGCCATTTTTCTCAAAAACAGCAGAGAATTTTTCTTTAACTGGAAAAAGAAATATTGATGCAAAAACTAATGAACCGGAAATAATGAGGTTACCCAGCACAATTTTTGCCTGAGGTTCAAATAAGAAATCCCCCAGCAATTCAGATAGTCCATGCCAGGATTCTGGGAAAAGGTAATCAAGAATAGTATCTTTAATAGCATCCTGGTTTTCCAGCAGCGTCCAGGTGAACAGCGAAAATAGCACGAGCCCACAAGCCAGGTAAATGAGCATCCATCGAATCGACTGACGCTTCAAATACCGTAAAGACAGAGGGGCATGAATTAATGCCTGGTTTAGCTGCTGTGTTAAAGTCATAATTGAGTTGTTTTCTCGCTAGCTGACATGCCGGCTTTGGCGGGCCAGGCGACGACTTTGTGAGCCACTTTCGTCAAATTTACTATTGCTTAAGGTTAAACGCTTAAATGAACCTTTAAGTCTGGAAGAATCGTAATCGAGCTCAAGTTGTTGAGCGACTTTAGCATATCTTTCCGAAAATAGCTGTTCGACCGCCTGTGCTACCAGTTCGTATAGTTTTTTCAGGTTTATCTGGTGAGTTTGCCCTGTTTTATTAAATATCCAGTCTGTTATGGCCATAAAGTCATAAAATGGGTCGGCTTTTCCGTCTCTAGATTGCGCATTTTCGATGAGTATAAAGGGAAGTGTGTTTTTAAATCGGCCAGAGTTACCAATCATGTCCCAGTAGCGTGCAAAACGATTGACCCGTTGCATTGTTGCAAAGTCAACGGTACTGTTACTCAGTAGATTAAAAGGCGGTAACGGATTAAAACGCAAATCAAAGGTTTCTGTGTGGCGAATGATCGGGCTGCCTCGCAAGCGCTTTAATATTCCGGATTGAATTTCATGAGGTCTGCAGGCATAAAGCTGGTTAAAGCTATCGGCAAATGAGGCGAATGTTTCACCAGGTAAACCAAAAATCAGGTCAGCATGAATATGAGCCGTGGTATTGTCTCTCAACCAGATCAGGTTATCTTTTGATTTTTGATTATTCTGTTTTCGACTGATATGCGATTGAACTTCGCTATTAAATGTCTGAATGCCTACTTCAAATTGTAAAGAGCCTTCAGGGAATTTTTTCAAAGCCTCTTTCAACTTTTCAGGCAGATGGTCTGGAATAACTTCAAAATGCAAATAGAGTTCGTCATCCATTCGTTCCAGAAAGAAATCAAGGATTTGTATGGTTGTGCTGACTTTCAGGTTGAATGTTCGATCAACAAATTTAAAATTTCTAGCGCCCCGTTGATAAAGTAGTTCCATTTCATTAAGAAATCTTGTTAATTCGAATGGATAAGAGGTCTTGTCGAGAGAAGACAGGCAAAACTCACATTTAAAAGGACAGCCCCGAGAAGCTTCAACATAAAGTAGTCGATGCTTCAAATCTTCGTCGGAGTAAAATTGATAAGGTAGAGTCACTTCTGTTAACGTCAGTGCTTTTGACTGGAGTATTTTCTTATCTGGATATTGCAGACTAAAAATATCTTTACAGAGTTGATAAAAGCTTTTTTCCGCAGCTCCCGTTACGACATAATCGGCATAGTCAGTAATTGACTGCTGTTCGGTTTCGTAACTGACTTCAGGTCCGCCAAGAATGATCGTAATTTCTGGTGCCACTGTTTTTAACTGGCTGATGACAGCCATGGTTTCGACCGTATTCCAGATATAAACACCAAAACCAACTATTTCAGGTTTAGATTCCAGTATTTGCTCAACAATATCAATGGAGCGCGTCTTGATGGTAAATTCTTTTATTTCGGTTACTGACTGCAGCTCATTTAAATTGGCATACAGGTAACGTAAACCAAAACTGGCGTGTATGTATTTTGCATTCAGCGTAGCGAGGACAATTCTGGACATAATAAAATTTCGATTCAGCTAGAAAAGATTAATCTTCTACTCGAACGCCCCATATGTCGTGTTCATTAGAATGGATTATCTGAACCCATATTTTATCGCCTGGCTCAACGTCAAATTCATCGGTTAAATGAACAACCCCGTCAACTTCAGGTGCGTCAGCATAAGTACGGCCTATTGCACCATCAGTTCCAATTTCATCGATAATAACCTGATATTCTTTCCCAATACGTTGTTTTAGCTTTTGTGTACTGATTTCAGCCTGCACTGCCATAAATCTGGCCAGCCGTTGTTCTTTTATTGCTTCCGGGACTGAATCTGGCAAGTCGTTAGCGGTAGCGCCTTCTATCGCTGAGTATTTAAAACATCCAACTCGATCGAGCTGAGCGTCTTGTAAAAATTGTAACAGTTCTTCAAATTCTTCCTCGGTTTCACCCGGGAAACCAACAATGAAGGTTGAGCGTATGATTAATTCAGGGCAGGTTTCACGCCACTGATGGATTCGTTCCAGTGTTTTCTCAATATTACCCGGACGTTTCATAAGCTTTAGTATTCGCGGGTTTGCGTGTTGGAAAGGGATATCCAGATAAGGCAGAATTTTGCCCTGTGCCATGAGTGGAATAACATCATCAACATGTGGATAAGGATAGACATAATGTAAGCGTACCCAGACACCCATTTCTCCCAGCTTTTCACATAATGCGAGTAAACGAGTTTTAACCGGCATGCCTTCCCAGAAACCTGTTTTATATTTGATATCAACGCCGTAGGCGGAAGTATCCTGTGAAATGACGAGTAACTCTTTTACCCCGGCATTAACCAGTCGTTTGGCTTCACTGAGTACGTCACCGACAGGGCGAGAGTCCAGATCACCACGCATTGAAGGAATAATACAAAAAGTGCAACGGTGGTTACAGCCTTCCGATATTTTCAGGTAGGCAAAATGTTTTGGCGTTAATTTTACGCCGTGGTCCGGTATCAGGTGTAAAAAGGGGTTATGGGTTGGTTTTTTGACGTGTTGGTGTACCTGTTTTAACACTTCTTCGTAAGCGTGAGCACCTGTAATCCCCAGTACTTTAGGGTGAATTTCCCGAATTTCATTTTCTTTTGAGCCCAGACAGCCTGTCACCAGGACTTTTCCGTTTTCGTTAATGGCTTCGCCAATGGTGTCGAGAGACTCCTGAACAGCGCTATCGATGAAACCACAGGTATTAACAATGACCAGATCCGCGCCATCGTAAGTCGGGACAACCTCATAACCTTCAGTTTTGAGTTGCGTTAAAATTCGTTCAGAATCAACCAGATTTTTAGGACAGCCTAGTGAAATAAAGCCAACTTTTGCACTTTCAGGCATTGTTACCTCAGAATATATGGACATGGGATTGCGGAAAGGGCGGCATTTTAGCATCAATTCTAGTAATCTGGGAGTGATAGTTGATTTTATTGGTCGAAAAATGAGCGATTAGAGAGTGGCGTATTTGTCCACTGGCAAAAAGTGGTTTAAAAACAGATAGTTTACTGCTATACCAATGCGTCAGCTGACAAATTTGCTGGAATTAGCCGTCTGATTGAACGTTAGATTCATTGTATGCTGTTGATTAAAAAAGGAGAGACGATCATATGAAATGTCCAAAGTGTAAGCATATCGATTTAAACCCTGTGAGGTTAGAAGAGGCTCTGGTTGCGTCCGGCTGTTCACAATGTCATGGCGCATTTGTCTCGTTGCTTCATTACAGAGACTGGGCTGAAAGAACTGCTGCATTGCATGAAGTGCCAGAGGTTAAGTTATTAAAAGAATTTGATAACGAAGATAGTTCAGGGGCTTTATGTTGTCCAAAATGCCAACGCTTGATGAGCAAGTTCCGAATATCAGGTTGCTCGGCTAACCGACTCGATTTGTGCAGTTCCTGTGACGAAGCCTGGCTGGATGGCGGAGAGTGGGAGTTATTAAAAGCGTTAGAGCTAACACGGGAAATGCCCGTTGTTTTTACACAACATTGGCAGAATAAAGTGAGAAAAGAGGTTTCCGAGGCTGCCAGGCGCGAAAGGTATTCAAAAATTTTAAATAATTCTGATCTGGCTCGAGCTGACGAATTTAGAGAATGGTTAAAAGTACACCCTCAGCGCAATGAAATCATGTTTTATGTGGGTCACGATTAATCACTATTACTGAGTTGGTTATTTGTTTTATTTGAAGAGGGTTGTTGAAGCTTTCTTAATAATAGTTAACAATGCCTTTTCATGATTGATATTCCGTAAATATTGATATTCAGGCAAATAAAATTAAAAAAGGAGATACTTATGCGTAAGTTGTTATTACCGACATTAACTTTACTTCTGGCTTCTACAGGATTTAATTCTGGACTGGCTATGGCCGATAACATGGCTGACAAAATTAAGCTTGCAATGAAATCGGATGTAAGAACAGAAAAAGAAACGATCAGGGATAGAAATAGAAAGCCAGTGAAAACACTGGAATTTCTCGGTATCAAAGATGATATGAAAGTTCTGGAGCTTATTCCTGGCTCTGGATGGTATACTTCGCTATTAGCGCCAGCATTGCGTGACAAAGGTCAACTATATGTAGCCATAGGCACCTCTCGAATTGAGAAGAAATTTGCTGACAAAAAGCCGTTCGACAAAATTAAACTGATTAGTACCAAGAGTGAGTTTGAACATAATGAAGCAGAAGATCTTTATGATGTGACCAACATCGATTTTTCAGTGAAAAAAATTGATGCCGTATTAACTTTCAGAAATTATCATAACTTTACCGTTAAAACTCGTACTGAGCTTAATAAGGCCGCCTATGCAGCACTTAAGCCCGGTGGTATCTATGGGGTTGTTGATCATACTCGACGACATATGCAGAAAAATAATGATGAAAATGGTCGTCGTGCCGATCCGGTTCTGGTCATTAAAGAGATTCAGGCTGCGGGGTTTAAATTTGTTGATTATTCAAACTTACATTATCGGGCTGATGATGAATTGAGATATGAAGTAGGCCGAAAATCAGTGACAGGAAATACCGACCGATTTACCTTTTTATTTAAAAAACCTGAGTAATCTGTGACTTACTTTTCATCTGAGCTATTTGATTAACTGATGACTGATTTAAAAAATATTCTGATTACTGGCTGTTCTTCGGGGATTGGTCTGGATGCGGCAAAAACACTTAATAAAAGAGGTTATCGTGTTTTTGCCAGCGTCAGGCAGGAGAAAGATGTGGCTCAGTTGAAAAGTGCTGGTCTGGAAAGTTTAGTACTTGATTTAAGTTGTCAGACCAGTATTGAGCAGGGACTCAACTATGTGCTGGATAAAACCGGTAATAAACTGGATTTTCTTTTTAATAATGGTGCGTTTGGGCAGCCCGGCGCTATTGAAGACATGCCAACTGAAATTTTACGGCAGCAGTTTGAAACTAACGTTTTTGGCTGGCATCACCTGACTCGTCTGGTCGTGAAAGTCATGCGACAACAGGGCTTTGGGCGTATTGTACAAAATAGTTCGGTGCTGGGGTTTGTCTGTATGCCTTATCGAGGTGCCTATAACGCTTCAAAGTATGCCATAGAAGGTTTAACGGACACACTAAGGCTAGAGCTGGCTGATACTCCCATTAAAGTCTCTTTGTTAGAACCTGGCCCCATCACTTCTAATTTTAGAAAAACATCAACCGTTAAATTTAAACAGCATATCCAGTGGCAGCAGAGTGTGCATAAGCATCAGTATGAATTGCAACTGGAGCGTTTGCAAAAAAAAGGGGCGGCAAATCGATTTACTCTGGAACCTGAGGCTGTAACGCGATGTTTAATCCATGCGCTGGAAAGTGAAAATCCTAAAGTGAGATATAAGATCACTTTTCCAACACGTTTATTTTCATTTTTAAAACGTATTTTAACCTCCAGAAGCCTGGACCGATTGCTGCAGAAAGGCTGAAGTTTTTCTATAAGTAAATATTTACATTCCTCTCCGATAAACTGATCTTGAGTACAATAATAATAAGTGATAGGTTACCTTAAGCTTGAGGTCTTTGCTTTTAAATTTCACGCAGAATAATAAAAAAATCTGATTTAAAATGACGATTACTCTCTGATAGACGGTTGTAGTTTTAAATTGCCTGGTGGCGGTTGAGTAATCTTGTATCTCTTCAAGTGATAATAACTAAAAACAACATTGTTTAGGAGAATATCTAATGAAAAAAAGCACGAGATTACTCGCTGGCTTTGCTCTTTCTCTCGTATCCGCCGCAGTATTAGCCGCTGATACCGGGGGAGAGATTAAGGGGCATGTCGCGGCAAGTTCTGGTATGGAGATATCCAATGCGACTGTCATCGTTAAACATAAAACTAAAGGGGTTACCAGAACGATACAGACAAACTCTGTTGGTAACTATGTACTCCGTAATTTACCTGTTGGTGATTATGTAATGACTATCTCTCGTGATGGTTACGATAGTCAGGAAAGTTCATTTCGCATTACCGTTGGTGACCCAACAATTGTGGATACCACATTAGGTATGTCCAGCAATGAAAATCGAATTCAAATTGTTGGTAGTGTGATTAAAGGCCTGAATATGGCAGAAACAACGGCTGGCCGTTCTTTTGATTTTGAAGAGTTAAAAGTAATGCCTGTTGAGTCAGGTTTTGAATCTATGGTGTTAATGACTGCGGGAACAGTAGAAAATGGTGCGCCTGCTGATTTTGAAGGTGCATCCTCTATTGGTGGGGGCTCTTCTGCGGAAAATGGCTATTATCTCAATGGGATTAACATCACTCAGATCGAATCGGGCCTGGGATCTTTCAGAATGCCCTGGGAAGCCATTCAACAAACCAATGTTCAAACCAGTGGGGTGACTGCTGAGTTTGGTGGCGCGTTAGGTGGCATTATCAATGCGGTATCTAAATCCGGTGATAACGAGTTTAAATTTGGTGCAGAACTTCGTTATGATCCTGAGTTTGGGTATTCTGCTCATGACTCTGTTCGTTCTGTCGCAAATCCCGGTTCATTTGTGGGAAAAAGTACCACAAATGTCATGAACAATGAAAGGGATGAACAAGAGTTTCAAGAATACAGCATCTGGGCGAGTGGTCCTATTGTTGAAGACAAAGCTTTCTTTTATGTACTGTTTAATCCGAATAAAGAAAATGATGAGTGGGCAACTAACTCGTTATGGCATCAGCGTGAAAGAACATCGGATCGCTGGTTTGTGAATGCTGACTGGTTTATTACTGAAAATCACAGTGTAGGTTTTACTGCTTTTAACACAAAGCGAGAATGGACAACACTTTCCAAGCCATATACAAGCGCAACCGATACGATTAATCCATTGGTAGGAGAAGACGGTTTATCTTATGGAGAAGACGGAGGAGATTTCATCGGTCTTTCTTATCATGGAGAATTTGGTGATATGTTCTCACTTGATGTTGTGTACGGGAGAACAGAAGAAGAAGAGATACCGCTACCTGCTAATTTTCGACCACTAGTCAAAGACTGTATCAGCGGCACCTGCGTGCAATACAGCACAAACAGTGATAATACAATTGAGCCCAATAATTTTAAGCGTGATCAGTTCAGAATTGATTTCCGCATTGATCTGGCCGCTCATGAAATTTCTGTGGGGATCGATCGGTATGATATCGATGTTTATACTGATTCTTATCCAAACGGTGTCGCTATTGGTGACAGGAACGATGCACATACTGATTCTGCTATTGGTTCGTGGGATGTTGGTATTGCTGGAACAGGTGATATCGGAAATACGGCTGTGCGAGATGGACTGGCTAATGGTACGCAGTTTGTACGACGACGAGTTAGAAATCGTTTTACTGATTCAACAGTGACTTCAACGGCACTTTATGCACAGGATAGCTGGACCATCAGTAACGAATTTACCCTTAACTATGGTGCACGTCTGGTATCATTTGAAAATACTCTCTCGCCAGTAGTAGAGGCTGGTGAAACCGAGGGGCTAGCTTATATTGATATGGACAATAATTTTGCGCCTCGTCTGGCTGGTATCTGGGATATTGGTGGAACGGGCGAGCACAAAGTCTTCGTATCGCTGGGTCGTTATTTTCAGCCCGTCGCATCAAGAATGAATTTTACTCAGGGCTCATCGGCTTTTGAGTATTTTGATTATTACGAGAATACAACACCCGGTACTGCACCTGCATTACGAGCTGACGGTTCGCCCGAAAGAGGCAATTCGGTTATACCGCGTTTCTTCCGAGAAAAAGGGGTGGTTTCTCCGTTCATTAAAGCTTCTAAAAATTTGAAAGCGATGTATTCGGATCAATTTTCTGTTGGTTATAGTACAGAACTTTCGGGTTACGAAGTGAGTGTCAGAGGTACCTATAATAAATTAGGACGGTCAGTTGAAGATACAGAGTACTGGACTATTATAGAGCCAAAGCTGGCTGCTATGGGGGTTGATAATAACACGGGTGTAAAAAGTTTTTACATGTTGGCAAATCCCGGAAGTCCGGTTGAAATTGAATTTGATTTTGATGGTGACGGAACTGAGGAGAAAATAACACTCTCTGAGGCAGATGTTCAACTGGCCAAGCCAGAAAGACAGTATCTGGCGTGGGATTTTGAAGTACAGGGTTCTGTGACTGACGATTTCCAGATGTATGCTGCTTACACGTGGTCTCATAGCTGGGGGAATACTGAAGGTCTGGTTAAAACGACCAATGGTCAGGCGGATCCGGGCTGGACATCCGATTATGATTATGGTGATGCACTGGATCATGCTTATGGTAATTTACCCAATGACAGACGTCATTCAATTAAATTTTCTGGTATTTATGACTTAACCGAAAGCATGGCACTTGGTTTTGCCTATCGAGGGGCATCAGGACGACCATTAAATGAGTTCTGGGATCATCCTGAAGGAGTTGACTCTTGTCGGGCCGGTACTCCCTGGGCTGCTTGTAACAGTCGAGGTTACACTGGTGGCTTTTATGATAAAGATGGTAACCCAACACCTCGTGGTTCTGCGGGTAATTTACCATGGTCACATAACTTTGACCTATCTTTCTCTTATCGAAATGATGATATTCTTGAAGGGTTACTGTTGAAAGCGACGGTTTATAATATCTTCGAGAATGATTCTGCCATTGATGTTAAAGAGGTTGGAAATTCTGCCGATTTTGGTATGACCGAAACTTATCAGAAACCAAGGTACTTGTCCTTAACAGCCAGAGTGGAGTTTTAATCTGAGTCTGAATTTTCATCTTAATTATAATTTGAATCTTAATCTTAATTTGAAGTCACAATTTCCCTGCCTGGCAGGGAAGTCTGTGATTTCAGTACTTTAACAAAATTTATGTTTTAATCATTAATTCTTTTTGCTCTTTACTTTACTGCCTTTCTTTTTAACTTTTTTCTTTTTACTACCAACCGCTTTACCTGAAGATTTTAATTTTTTTGGACCTTTATAATGACCCTCCAGCTCTTTTATTTTTCGACGTTCAAATTTTTGTTTTAAGAATCGTTCAATACTGGACATCAGGTTATACTCTGGTGCACTAATCAGGCTGATGGCCAGCCCAGAATGACCTGCTCTTCCGGTACGGCCAATACGATGGGTATAAATTTCACCGGTTCGTGGCATTTCAAAATTAATCACCAGATCCATTCCCTCAATATCGATCCCGCGAGCAGCAATGTCGGTTGCTACGATAATTTTTAATTCATGACGGCGTATTTTTCCCATCACATAGTTGCGTTGTTTCTGGTCACGGTCACCATGTAAAATACCAATGCTAATGTCATCCTGGTAATACAAAAGTCCGTATAGTCTGTCAACCTGCTGCTTTGAGTTGCAAAAGATCAGGCAGTGTTGATGTTCTTCATTTTTTAGTAACCAGTTGACCAGTTTGACTTTATGCGCGTTGTCATCAGCAAAAATGATTTCCTGTTTAATTAAGCTGTGTTGATCGGATAGTTTGTTTAATGTAATCACTTCTGGATCAGTGAGTAATTCATTAGCCAGCCCCTTCAGGCTTTTGTTAGCCAGGGAGGCAGAATAAAGCTGAGTTTGTTGACGACGACTGCAATGTTGCACTATGGCCATAATTTCATTGCTAAACCCCATGTCGAGTAGTCGGTCGGCTTCATCCAGGATTAAAGTTTCAACTTCACCAAGGTCTAATAAGTCTCTGGCTAATAGCTCAGACAGACGACCCGGGGTAGCCACCAGAAAGTGAGGTGGATTGTGAATAATTTCTTCCTGTTTTTTTATATCGGTGCCACCGCCAATATGTCCAAACTTGAGAGAGGTAAGACGGCCAAGAAGTTTCGCTTGTTTTAACACTTGCTGAGCCAGCTCTCGAGTGGGAACAAGTACCAATACCAGAATTGAATGGGTGTCCTGGTCCAGCACGCGTTCAAAAGTGGGAAGCAGATAAGCGCAGGTTTTACCACTGCCTGTTTCGGCACTGACCAGCAGATCTCTGCCGTCAAGCGCTGGTTCAAAGGTTTGGCTCTGAACTTGTGTCGGGGTGGTAAAACCAGCATCGTTCAGGGCTGTAGCCAGTCTTTCATCGAGATCGTTAAACACAGTAGGTCATCCGAGGGGAAAATTGGCGCTATTTTAGCAAACAATGACAGGTATTGTTGCTATTAAAAATAAGAGAAGCTCTTTTTTTATCAATCATAGTTAGTTTAATGAAGATAAGGTGATCTTTATTTCTTTACGTACCTCTGTAATTGCATCGATCAGTCGGTCTGCATTTTTTCTTTTTTCTGGTAATTCTGACCAGGATTCTGCCCATACAGTCACTAACAGCTTAACTTTTTGTGTTACTCTGGGGGCGACAAGAGTACTAAGATCTTGTGCCAGACCCACTTTTACCCAGCCTGTTCTTGGGTTTCCTCTGATAATATCCTGATCATAATGAGCTGCATAAACGACTTGTTGAAATTCAGCCAGCACTTTCAGTATTTCAAAAGCAGCAGTTCTGACATTGTTGTTACTTTCGCTAACTTCCAGACGCCAGGTATTATAACTAAAGCCAACGATTGCAAATATAATACTGAATATTGCAGTGAAATAGTAGATTCTCAATTGTGAAGGGCGGTTCATGTGAGTACCTGTGTTAGTTTACGATTTAAATCAGAACGATGTATTTATCAAGCTGTTGATTAATTATTATGGGTCACTTTTGTTCTGGTTGCTCGTCTGTTATGATGTCAGCTTACAAGTGTACGCTGAAATAAAGTTGATGCTGGTATTTGAATCTGGTTGAATTTTTAGCCCTGTTTGCCAGTCAGGCTTTATCTGGAGTAAGTTAGTTATGCAACAAGTCTCTGCCTATAGTCAGAATGAAGAAATTGCCAATGCAATCACCCATGGTCTGGGGGTTTTGCTCAGTGTGGCAGGATTAACGTTGTTGGTGACCTACGCTGCTATTGCTCAGGAACCGTTACGAATTATCAGTTTTTCTATTTATGGCGCCAGTCTGATATTACTTTTCCTGGCTTCAACTTTATATCATGGGATCAATCATGATAAATCCAGGCAATTGTTCAAATTACTGGATCATTGCGCTATTTATATTTTAATTGCCGGTACTTATACTCCTCTGATGTTAGTGACATTGCGAGAGAGTGTAGGACTGAATATGCTGATGCTTATCTGGGGAGTCGCTATTGCCGGGGTTAGCTTTAAGCTCAAATTTGGTAACCGCTTCAAAGGGTTATCATTATTGACTTATATCGGTATGGGGTGGATGGCTCTGGCTGTTGCTCAGGAATTACAACAGCATCTGGCGTTTGAAGGTCTGGTTTTGCTCGGAACTGGTGGACTGGTGTATTCCCTGGGCGTTGTGTTCTATGTTCAAAAGAGAATTCCCTATAATCATGCAATATGGCACCTTTTTGTTTTAGGTGGAGCCATGTGTCATTTTTTTCTGATGCTGTTCTATGTGTAGTGTTTGTTTATGCTCCTGCCTGTAGGAAGTCGTTTTCAACGATTGGCTAGCAACCCCGCTTGATCAAAAAGCAGCCTGTTTTACATAGAAGTATAGAATTTGTAATTGTAATGGGCACCGCTTTACTGCAAAAAATGGCTGTGGATCCTATAATCCTGTTAGTTAATGACAGGTTTGTGGTTGATTTTAATCGGAATGCAGCGGTATTCATCTGGTCATCAGCTACTTGTACTCTTTATTTTCAATATTAATTTCCGCTGGAATAACTGACCTGTTTTCCCCATAATACCGCCTTTCTGAACAGAGTAGGATGAAAGAAATGAATGACGAATGTTACGATCTTGTGATTATTGGTACCGGACCTGCGGGTGAAAGTTCGGCAATGAATGCCAAAAAGCATGGATTATCAGTGGCATTGGTTGATGCTCGAAAAACGGTTGGGGGTAACTGCACTCACCAGGGCACTATTCCTTCCAAAACATTGCGCCACTCTGTTCACTCTGTCATGAAATTTAATAAAAACCCATTGTTTCGTCATATCAGTGAACCTCGTCTGTTAACTTTTGAGCAGGTTAAGCAGTCGGCAGAAGACGTGATCAATAAACAGGTCGCTATGAGAAGTCGTTTTTATAGTCGAAATGAAATTACTATTTATCATGGTTTTGCCAGCTTTAAAGACAGTAACAGAATTGTGGTTGATAATGGCGAAGATACGCCTGTTACTTTAAAGGCAAAAAAAGTGATTATTGCGACAGGTTCACGTCCTTATCGACCAACAGATGTTGATTTCAATCATGCAAGAGTTTTTGATTCCGATAAAATTCTAACTCTTAAAGATACCCCCAAAAGAGTGATTATTTATGGTGCTGGTGTGATTGGTTGTGAGTATGCTTCTATTTTTAATGGGTTGGGGTGTAAGGTTGATCTGGTTAATCCTGGGGCAAAGTTATTAAGTTATATGGATGACGAAATTTCTGATGCACTGAGTTATCATTTGAGGAGTCTGGGTGTATTAATTCGTCATTGTGAAGCATTTAGTTCTCTTGAAACTTATTCAGATAAAGTCATGCTTAACCTTGAGAGTGGGAAAATTTTAAAGGCTGATATCTTTTTATGGGCCAATGGCAGAGCTGGAAATACTGAAAAGCTGAAACTGGATGTAATAGGGCTACAGGCGAATAGTCGAGGACAGCTGGAAGTCGATGAAAATTATCAAACCAGCGTTGCTGGTGTTTATGCTGTTGGAGACGTTATTGGTTTACCTGCATTGGCCAGTGCATCTTATGATCAGGGACGATGTGCTTCGTCAAACATTGTTAATAAGGAATCTCCAGTCTTAATTGAAGATATTCCTACCGGTATTTACACCATTCCAGAAATTAGTTGTGTTGGAAAGACTGAAACAGAACTTACCGCCAAAAAAGTTCCCTACGAAGTGGGCAAAGCCTACTTTAAAGATACTGCTCGCGCTCAGATAACGGGCGAAGATACTGGCGTCTTAAAATTACTATTTCATCGTGACACATTAGAGTTACTGGGGATTCATTGTTTTGGTGATCAGGCTGCGGAAATATTGCATATTGGACAGGCAATAATGGCTCAGACTGGTAGCGGTAATACGATAGAATATTTTGCAACCCATACGTTTAATTATCCAACCATGGCAGAAGCCTACCGGGTTGCTGCATTAAACGGACTTAATCGGTTGTAGTAATAAGCTTGTAATCAATAAGTTCGTAATAAATCAGTTCGTAATAAATCAGTTCGTAATAAAAGGAATCAGGCGGATTGTTAGCAAAGTAAAAAACAGGCTAACAATCCAGCAAGCTTTATATTTTAAGCTTTAAATTTTAAGTCTCAGCTTTCCCTTTTATGCGTTCCCGCATGTGCTGAATAATAAAGTAATAGATTGGGATCAAAAGCGTACCAAAAATAGTTGCAGCAAGCATCCCTGAAAGTACCGTTAAACCAAGCGAAATACGACTGCCTGCACCAGCGCCTGAAGCAAAAACCAGAGGCAATACACCAAGAACAAATGAAAACGCAGTCATGAGTACCGCGCGAAACCTTAGTCTGGCAGCGTTAAATGCAGCATCGAAAATGCTTTCTCCCTCAGCTCTTCGTTCCATAGCAAATTCTACAATGAGAATTGCCGTTTTGGTCGACATCCCTATCAGTAACACCAGTCCCACTTGTGCGTAAATACTATTTGGCATTCCAATCAGAAATAAAGTTAACATGGAGCCGAATAATGCTAATGGGACCGCAGCTATAACCGAAATGGGAATAGTCCAGCTTTCATATTGTGCGACCAGAAACAGGTAAACAAACAGAATAGCCAGCCCCATTAAAATTGGAGCAACATCACCTGCCTGTATTTCCTGACGCGTTTGACCAGCCCAGTCAAAAATATATCCTGCTGGCAATTTAGAAGCCAGTTCAGTCATCGCTGCAATTGCTTCTCCACTGGAATATCCTGGAGCGGCCTGGCCATTAATGCTGGCGCTACGATATAAATTAAAGTGGTTAATATTAGTGGGGCCAATAATTGGTTTTAGCGAAGCGATGGTACTTAAAGGGACCATATCGCCATTCTGATTTCTGACATAATAATACCTGAGATCTGCCGGCTCTTTTCTAAACTCACTTTGTGCCTGGATCATCACTCGATAAGTACGACCAAACTGATTAAAGTCATTAATGTAAAGAGAGCCTAGCTGGGCCTGCAAGGTTTGAAAAATATCACTGAGTAATACGCCCTGAGCTTTTACTTTGTTTCGATCAACATCGAGAAAATATTGTGGGACGTTTGCTCTGAAGGTACTGAAAGTTCGGCTGAGTACCGGGTCCTGGTTAGCGTCATAAATCATACCGTTCATTATTTGCGCTAAATTAGATAAATCACGACCTTCGCTGTCTAACAGACGAAATTCAAATCCGGAACTATTTCCCAGGCCTGGAATAGGTGGAGGATTAAATACCATGACCTGTGCATCGGGCATGCTCCATAACTGCCCCATCAGCCTTGGGATAATTGCTCGTAACCCCAGTTCCGGATCAGTCCGCTCTTCCCAGTCTTTCAATATAATAATAGCCAGTCCGTTATTGGAACCCGGGCCACCTAATAAAGAGGTTCCTGCAACTGATATTACATCGGTGACGGCCGGATCCTTTAAGATAACGTCAGAGACATTTTCCATCACTTTGTCGCTACGGTGTACAGAAGCAGCATCGGGTAATTGAACATCAACAAACAGGTAGCCCTGATCTTCACCAGGAACAAAAGCGGTTGGTACTGATGATAATAACCAGCCGGTGACAGCGAACAGCCCTAAAGTTATTATTCCCAGTCGTCCTGATCGTTTAAGGAAAGCACCTATTATTCTGGTATAACCCCCGGTCATGCGTTCAATCGCATTTTCAACGGGTTTAAGCCAGCGGATTGGTTTCATCTGTTTTTCGCTGAGTAAAACACTACACAGCGCAGGACTTAAAGTTAAAGCATTAACGGATGATATCAGTACCGCAAATGAAATGGTGACAGAAAATTGCTTGTAAAGCTCACCGGTAATTCCGGGCATAAATCCTACCGGGACAAATACAGCCATCAGTACCAGTGTTGTCGCAATGATTGGACCGGTTACCTGTGTCATTGCTTTTTCAACGGCCTGTTTAACCGGGAGTTTTTCTACCCTGAGAATTCTTTCAACATTTTCAATAACAATGATGGCATCATCAACCACAATACCGATAGCCAGTACCAGCCCAAACAGAGTGATGGTGTTGATTGAGTAGCCCATCAGGTTCATGAAAATAAAGGTACCGATCAGAGAAACGGGAATAGCCAGTGTCGGGATTAGTGTCGCTCGCCAGTTTTGTAAAAAGATAAAGACAACAAAAATAACCAGAGCGACGGCTTGAAACAGGGTCACAATCACTTCATTAATGGAGCGATCGATAAACTCAGTTGTGTCAAAAGGAATGTCGTAGTGGAGACCTTCAGGAAAGCTCTTTGAAAGTTCCTCCATTTTGTTTCTGACCAGTTCTGCAACCTCCGTTGCATTGGCGTCGGATAGCTGATAAATCACAACAAAAGCGGTGTCTTCATTGTTTCTTTTTGCATTAATATCGTAGCTTTCTGAAGCTAATTCAATTTTGGCGATATCATTCAGACGAACAAAGTTACCATCGGTGTTTGAGCGTAGGATGGTCTGGCCGAACTCTTCAGCTGTTTTCAAGCGTCCTCGGGCCTGAATAGAATATTCAAACTGCTGATTTTCTGGGGAGGGAGCCGCACCAAACTTACCTGCAGCAACAATCATATTTTGTTCTTTCAGGGTATTTTGAACATCACTGATAGTCAGGCCCAGAGCAGACATTTTATCTGGCCGCAACCAGACCCGCATAGAATAGGTTTTTTCTCCCATGACTGAAGCGGCGCCGACACCTGGCAATCGTCCGAGAGGCTCAGTTAAATAATTGGTTGCATAATTACTTAAAAAGATATCGTCGATAGCTTCAGTAGAAGAGTAGATATTAATTCCCAGCAACATACTGCTGGATTGCTTTTTAACGGAAACCCCTTGCCTTTTAACTTCTTCTGGTAACGCGCTTTGAGCGAGTGAAACACGGTTTTGCACGTTAACCTGTGCCATATCAGAATCAGTGCCAACTTCGAAATAGACCGTAATAGAAGCAGCACCATTGTTGGATGACGTGGATTCTATATACATCATATGTTCAACGCCATTAACCTGTTCTTCAATAGGACGAATTACAGACTCTTCAACAACTTGAGCGCTAGCCCCGGGAAAGACGGTAGTAATGGTCACTTGTGGTGGGGTAATTTCCGGATACATATTGACCGGCAAAATACCCAGAGAAATAAGGCCACCCAGTGTAATAATAATAGAAATAACAAAGGCAAATTTAGGCCGATGAATAAAAGTTTTGCTAATCATGGGCTATTCCTTATTTTTTCACTGTTTCTGGTGATGTTGATTTATTTTGTGTTTCAGATTCAGATGATATAGCTCCTGATATTTTATCAACTATTTTTGTTACTGGTTTTACTTCAACTCCCGGTCGTACCTTCTGAAGGCCTTCTATAATTATTTTTTCGCCAGATTTCAATCCGGACTCAACAGCCCACATTGCATTAATTCGACGCCCAAGTTTAACGATACGAGTCGCTACTTTGTTATCTTTGTTAATGACCAGAACAAATTTACCTTGTTGGTTTTCCTGAACCGCTACTTGTGGAATAAGTGACATTTTCTGTTTTTCACGACTTTCAGTAATGAGTGTGACAAATAAGCCTGGCAATACTAACCCATCAGGATTTGGAAAAGACGCTCTTAATCCAACCGTTCCAGTACTTTGGTCAATTTTTGTATCGGCAAAATTGATTCTGCCTCGCGGACCATAGAGCGTATTATTTGGAAGGCGTAAACTGATGTCAATTTGTACATCTTCTGGTCCCTTATTTTTGGGATGTTTTTGTAGATAGTCCAGGTATTTGTTTTCTTCCAGTTGAAAGTTAACATAAATGGGGTCGGTAACGGTTAGAGTCGCCAGTGAGTTACTTTGCGGCCCAACAATATTACCAATATCATAGCTGACTTTACCAATTAGCCCAGAAAAAGGCGCTTTTATATCAGTGTAATTAAGATTAAGTTGCGCTTTTTCAAGCACGGCTTCAGCCGCTTGTACAGAGGCAGTACTTTGTGAAGCGGTAGTGATTAATTTATCCAGGTCAGATTGTGAGAGATAACCCTTAGCTGCAACCTCTTTACCTCGTTTTAAGTTTCTTGCTGCATTTTCGGCACCGACTTTATTGCTGGCCAGATCCGCTTTTGCCTGGTTGAGAGTGGCAATGTATTCTGTTGGATCAATTTTTATCAATAGTTGGTCTTTTTGCACCAGAGTGCCTTCTTTGAACTCTCGTTTTATGATTTCGCCTTCAACCCGGGCTCTCAAATCTGCTTGTAAAAATGGTTCAGTTCTAGCGACAAATTCGAGGTATCTGCCAATATTCTCTGAAGATACGATATAAACAGAGACTGCTGGCGCTATCTGGGGTCTGTCAGCGGGTTCTTTACCACATCCTGACATCATAATTGTCAGTACAGATGCTGCGAGAAACTTGATCAATGAGTGGCGGGTAAATACTCGAAACAGACGGTTTTTTCGAGATGGGGCTGTCATAGGGAGAACTCCTGATTTTATCATTATAGGTTCAATTCCACGGAATGTACTCAATACCACGAATTTCGTTTCTGGATTGATTTGCTGCCCAGTGTATTCGCTCATTGGTGATGTGTAAAGCCTCTGAGCGAGAGCGAGCATGAGGGAATGCGTTAACAATTTATGGATAAAAGGTTATTTGGCAAACTATTGGTATATCCAGGACTATTTATTGAATTTTATGAGTGGACAGGTTTTATCTAATGTTAACGGTATTTTTATCGGTAACAATTAAAGTTATGTGAGTTTAACTTTGTCACATCCCCTGGTTTTAGTATTCATTTTCTGAATGTAAAGTAGATTTATGAGGACTGGATTCAGTAAAAGCTGGAACGTTTATTGTATGTTTGTTGAAGAGGGTCACTGTTTTAACTGGAAAGTATCACAAAGGTGATATGAGACTGGCTAAAATAGTGATGTTATTTTGCAACAGAAAGGGTTCAGGGGCAACACAAAGCATTCGGTATTTATAATGTGTCCCAGTTAAGTGAATCTGCTTTCAAGAATTTTAAAGCCGACGAGTTCAGCTTTAAAATTCGTATTTTGACGGGCAAATCCAGTTGAATGAATTAAAAGTTAAAAACAGATTTTCAGCAAATTTTGAAGCAGTGCCTGTTCTGTCGATCGTGATCCCTTTGTTTAATGCATCTGCATACATCTATGAGTTGCTTAGTTCTATTGACTGGCAGGTGCAGTCTGATGTTGAAATTCTATTGTTGAATGATGGCTCTACTGATAATACTGAGCAATTGGTCCAACAGTTTTTGCATTGCTCTTTGAGAGCTGATTGTTATCGTTACATCAGTCAGTCAAATCAGGGGGTGAGTGCAGCACGAAACCAGGGAATTCGCATGGCTAAAGGTCAGTACATAGGCTTTGCCGATGCAGATGATGTTTTACGTTATGATTATTTTGAAAAAGTACTTCGGGTTATTAAAAATCATAAGCCTGATTTGATTGAGTTTGGGTATCAGTCATTTAAAAGTTCATTAGAACTGGAGCAAGGTAGAGAGCGATATATCCATAAACGATGGGGTTTGTTTCAAAGTAATAAAATTTTACGTAAAGTTTTTAAAAAGGGAAAGTGGTACCCTTGTATCAGGGTATATAACAAAAAAACGATTGGTGAAATCAGGTTTCCAGTAGGGGTTTGCTTTTGTGAAGATCTGATGACTATTCCAGCAATTTACGCCAGGTCAAAAAAAATATTTCATTTACGAGAATCAATTTATGGGTATCGCGATAATGAACTGGGTGCAACGAATAATCCGCGTAAAGCTTACCTTGATGATCTGATTATCTTTTTTATCAAACTGACTAATAGAGAGGTTTATAAAGAGCTTAATTCAGTGTTGAGAAACCTGCTGGCTTTTAAAGTGCTGGATATTATTAATCAACTTCAATGTGGTAAAACAAAAAAAATTGAATTGCCTGAGGAAATGAAAAGAAATATCTACGAAGTTTTATTGGGGGTCTTATTCATTCCGGAGGTATCAGTTCGTAAAAAAGTAAGAGCATTTTTCTGGTTTTAAACTGGTTGTTCCTCGAACTCTGCTGTATTGAGAGAGCGTTGCTCTGATTATAGTCTTAATCTCGTTATCAAATAAGTCTGATGATAAATTTGAATTTACGTATGTTAACGTTTAACATGCAGAAAATCTAACAATATCACTATCCTGCCGACTCAGTTATTGGTGATTTTACCGGATAACAGCAGGCTGTTTTTTTGGAAATGCAAAGTTCAGAACTATCAGGTAGAGAAAGCTGTTCAATTATTATTGAGGGAGAATGGATTTATAATGCCTCACTTCAAGTTATATCTAACTTACAGAACGAATCATTTAGTCTTCGCTCAAAAACGGCAGAAGTTTTTAATCTGCTTGTTCAAAATCATAAGAATATAGTCACTTCAGAGCTTTTTTTTCAAACCGTCTGGTCAGATAAATTTGTCAGTGAAAACGTATTAAAACAGAGTATCAGTGAGTTAAGAAGTTATCTTGGTGAGAACAGCAAATCGATAATTAAGACGGTGCCCAAACAGGGGTACTGTTTGTCTGCAAATATCGATGTTTTGTCAATAGAAAATAATTTGAGCATGTTATTGACGGAGGGAAACAAAAAACCAGGGAAAGAAGCTTGCATCATTGATACACCTGAAATTCAAAAGCCGAAGCCTCAGCAGCGCATCATTTCTGATAATCGAGATAAGTCAGCAGTAACCCGCCGAATAGCTGAATATACAAAAAGCGTCATAAAGAGCATAAGAGATAGAGGTTGGAGTCAATATAGTATTGTTTTTACTGTGTGCGTATTTTGTCCTTTAATTATGGCATTGACAATAAGCCAGTTTCAATTACGCCAATATAAACAAAGAGAACAAAACCAGCAAGTCAGGTACTATTCTCTGGTGGCTGGCCGTGATTTTTTTAAAGAAATTTTATCTCGATATTATAGTACGCCTCAAGCAGAAAAAGAATTATTCAAGTCGGTTCTGGATAAATCTGGCGTTCAGATAGAGAGGTTTACCGGTAGCATTGAAAGTCAGCTGGGAAAGTTAGTTGCACTTTTCGAGTTGTACCGCATAGGCGGATATTATAATGAAGCAAGACTCATTATCAGTCGCATTGAAGAGAATGTCGAAGCGCTATATGGGAAGAACTCTACTGAGTTCGTTCAGGTTAAGTTTGACACAATTGAGATACTGATTAATCTTCGTCGGCGTCAGGAAGCTTATGATGTTGCAAGGTATGTACTGGAAATAACTAAACAGCAGCATCTTGAGAATAATCAGCTTTTGGCAAAAGCCTTTTTTTTAGCCGGCAGGGCTTACCTGTTTTGTATGGAGCCTTTCTGTGAGCGCGCTGATAGTATGAAAAATGGCGAACAGCTTACGAGAACAGCTTTGGAATTATACCAGGCGGAGCTGGACGAGGATGCCATTGAAATTGCTGATACCTATTATTTATTAAACTGGTTTATTCGGACGGGAAAAGAAAAAATTGCACTTGTTGAATCGGCGAAGGATATTTATCAACGTAAACTCGGTGATTATCATGAAAAAACAGCTGCAGCTCTGGTTGAGCTGGGACGAATTCTGACTTTTTATGAGCGGCGTTGGGAGCAGGGGGAAGCTTTCCTTTTGAAAGCTTTTGAGATACACAAACAGCTTTATCCCGATAATCACCCTGCAATGGCGGTTATCAACGGTTATCTGGGAGAGCATTATTTTATGGTGAGTCAATATGATAAGGCTATCAGGTATTCACTTATTGCTTCAAAAATAACATCTGCCAGTCGCGGTGAAGGGAATGATAGTCATCTGGAAGATCTAATGCTGACAGCACGTTCTATGTTATATCGCGGTGATCCTGAAAATGCAAAAAAAATACTGAACAAAGCATTTGATATTATCAGGCGTCACAAATTAACGCCTGCCTTTCTCATTTTTCGAGCACTTAATTCTACATTATTGAGAACTCAGATAATGCTAAAGGAGAATATTCCGGATTATCCGCAGTTGATTGAAGAAATAAATAATAGCAAGGAAACTTTTAAAGCATCCGGCTCGGTGTTAGTTCATGAGCATCAAACGCAATTATTACTTTATTACCCTGAGCATTTTTCGAACAAGAAGTATCTGGATAATTTGCGGATACTGTTTAATAACCTGAATCCGAAAAGTCGATACTTATATCGCTCTGATTTATTGTTTCTACAAGAACGAGCCAGTCAGCTGTGTTCAATAATTAGCCCCTCATTTTGTGTTGAAGTGACGTCATCATTTAGTGATATTGATTTTAACAATGGCTGATTAATCATTATTATATTTTAACTGTACTGGATCTTAGCTTTCCCTGTGATTACTTTCTCAAAGCAATTCAAGTCTTAAAAACATTTCAAGTCTTTAAAACACTTCAAGCCTTTAAAACACTTAGCACAAGAAATATCTCAAAGTGATTTACTGAAAGAGGTAAACGCTTATCTTTTATCGCTTAAATAGATTATTTCAGATAATTAAACTATGAAGGAAATGTGAAATAAGCATTTTTAATAGATTTTTTACTTTTATTGAAAGTTTTTAATGGGTAGAGGCAATATCATTCTGGTTCCAGCATGTTGGTTGATTGTTGTAGAAAATAATAATACTTAGTCTTAATTGAGTTAACAGTCGTTGTCTGGGGAAGGAATAATTATAAATTTATGTGTTGTTCAACTGAAATAGATTCACACTGCTATTAGTAATTATTCGATAGATGGTGTCTGTAAAAAGTGGGGTGGATTCACTCGTTTAAAATACAGGCAATTTGTTTCAACAATTATGAGGAAATAAAAATGAAAAAAACACCAATATTAATTTCAATGAGTTTATTTTTTATGGCGGCTTCGTCAGCAGTAATCTCTGATGTACAGTTATCAGAGCCAGAGTTTGATGCGGCCAACCAGTCGGTTCCTGATGTACAGCCAGAGGCTGCGCGCAGAGCTTCTGACAGGATGTTACATGATATCTCAACTCAGAATCGCTGTACGGTAAAAACGTCTGGCGCTAGTCGTAATTCGCTCTGGCATCGTGGGATGAGTGCAAATGTTGACCAGGATGTCCTTAATGGTGAAATAATTGCCTATCAGATCAGATGGTTCAATGGCCGTTGGAGTGGCTGGTACGTACCTGGTGTCAATGATGTGGATACTAAGGTTAACCGAAATAACTCAGCAAAAAACAATACATTGCGTCGAGTCTGGTCTTATTTCTATGATCATACTCACAAGTATATTATTTGTCGTTAGTTTCAATAATAACCCAGGGCGCTACGGACTTAAGCGCCCTGTGGTTTAAGTATTGTGTATAACAGTCTTTTTGTTGGTTAAATTCCCATCTTGTCTTCAGGTCATATGCCTTGTTATTAATGGATATCTATTTATCAATAGATGTATGAAATAAAATAACCAGAAACCTCCTGCTTTGTTCTAATTAGTTGTTTTTATTACTCTTTTCTGGAACTTGTAAACGGTGTATATCGTTACATTCAAATTACGTGTTTTTACACTGATACCTGTTATAATTCGGTTGAATTTATCTTTGAGTTGTGCAAAAATTGCGCGTTTTTTAGCGATGTGTCAATATTTGAGAGATGTGTCAGTATTTAAGGGATGTGCCAATAAATGAGTAAAACGCTCTGTTTCACTATTGACGCCTGGTCGGCCTGGTCATCATCTCGGTGCCGTCAATCGGACTGGGTTAACTGGGGTATGGAAAAGCAGATTAGCGCCAACCAGTTGCCACTGGATGTTTCCGGGATCCCGGCAATGAAAAGAAGGCGCATGAGTCGTTTAAGCCAGATGGCAATAGCAACAGCTTTAAATTGCACGAATGAACGGTTAGATTGTATGAATGGAAGCTTAAGTGAATCTGGAAAGCATACATCAGAATTTGATAAAGCAGTGTCCGATAAACCAGTGCCGGATAAACCAGTGTCCGATAAACCATTATGTGTATTTGCCTCAAAACATGGAGAGCTTTCGCGCACTGTAAAAATACTGCAAACAATGGCAGCTCAGCAGGATATGTCTCCAGCAAGCTTTAGTTTGTCGGTGCATAATACATCGCTTGGATTGTTTTCTATTATTGATGGCAATGAGCAACCTGCTACCACTGTTACTGCCGGAGAAGACACCTTTGGTTATGGTTTACTGGAATCTTCGGTTATTTTGTCCAGGTTTCCCAAAAGTCAGGTACTTTACGTTTATCACGATGAGCCGGTGCCAGATACTTATTCTCAGTACGATGAAAGTATTGATGAGTCTATTTGCATTGCTCTTCTTTTATCGGCAACTACATTGGATAAAAAGTCATCAAAGGACGCCATTCAGTTTTCTTTTAATGCCAGAAATCTCTCAGATAGCGAGGAATGTCAGACAGATTCCATTGAACTGGGAAGTGCTTTTTTGAAGTACTTTTTATCTGATCGAAAAAATGCGACCGCTCATACCCCTACAACCAGTTGGCACTGGGGACAGTAATGTCTGGTATGATTAATTATTGCTGGCGATTAGTGGCTTCCTTGTTTAGTTTTATCGTTTTCGGTGTGGGGGGACTTTTATTGGCTGTAACCGTCTTTCCTTTGCTTTTCTTGCTGATACAAAACGAAGCCGAAAGAACCAGGTCTGCAAGATTAGTTATTCACAACAGTTTCCGTTTTTTTGTATACATGATACAGTTTTTTGGAATATTTAATTTTGATATTAAACAGGCAGAGAAACAACTGGCGAACTATCGTGGTAAAATAATTATTGCTAATCACCCATCATTGATTGATGTTGTTGTTCTTATTTCTATTCTTCCTCAAGCTGATTGTATTGTTAAAAAAGCGTTGTGGAATAACTTTTTCTTAAAAGGCGTGGTTAAGGCGGCTGGTTATATAAAAAATAGTCAGAATGCTGACGAATTAATGGAAGCTTGCTCGCAGTCTCTACAAGCAGGTTATTCTTTAATCATTTTTCCAGAAGGTACCCGAACTCGCTCCTCGGGTAAGATTGAATTGCAGAGAGGCGCATCTAACATTGCATTGAGATGTGGTGTTGATATGATACCGGTTACTATTTGTTGTCAGCCTTCAACGTTAGCAAAAAGTGAGCCCTGGTATAGTATTCCTTGTAAAAAACCAGTGTTTAAGGTGGGTACCGGGAAACCTGTTAACGTAAGAAAGTTTATAAAATCAGATCAAAGCATGTCGATCAGTGCCAGACGATTGACCGCTTATATAGAAAACTATTTTAATGAGGAAGTAAGTAGTCATGCATGAATTAGAGACTGAAATTAAAGCCCTTATTATTGACTCGCTTGAGCTTGAAGATGTCTCCGTTGCTGATATTGATGCTACGGAAGCTTTGTTTGGTGAGGGACTGGGGTTAGATTCAATTGATGCTCTGGAACTAGGGCTGGCATTGAAGAAAAAATATAATATACAATTGGAAGCAAATTCAGAGGAGTCCAGAAAGCATTTTTATTCTGTGGCTTCGTTAGTAGCTTTTATACAAGAATAGAGAGAAATCGTATAAATGAAAGATAAGAATGACATTTTTAATTGTTTGTCAGACATTCTGGTTGAAGAATTTGAAGTTGACAGAAATGAAATCACTTTAGATGCACAGTTATATCAGGAGCTTGATCTGGACAGTATTGATGCAGTTGACCTTGTTATTAAATTGCAGGAATTAACAGGCAAAAAAATTGAACCTGAAACATTTAAATCAGTAAGGACAATTAGCGATGTTGTTAACGCGGTAGATGAACTTATCGCCGTTTAATGAAATCAGCGCTTAATGAAATCAGTGTTTAATAAAGTTAATACTTAATGAAAATCATATTTAAACTATTAGCTATTTTACTGGTTGTCACTTACCCACTAATCGTTTTTTTTGGACTGAGTGTTTTTGAACCAGGAATCATTGCTATATTTTTAATTGTAATCATTTTACTCCGGCTGATTTCTTTTCAGTCGGCTTCTGGCGTGAGCAATTTTAAAAGTGTTATCGTTGTTTCGCTTGCAGGAGGGCTTATTGCTGTTTTTACTTTAATCAGTAACTCTATTTATGGGTTAAAATTATACCCGGTGCTGATTAATTTTTCGATGTTGGTATTATTTGCTTATAGTTTAACTGCAGAGCAAACAATCATTGAAAAAATCGCTCGAATAAAGGAACCTGATTTACCAATAGAAGGGGTGATATATACCAGAAAAATCACCTGGATCTGGTGTTGTTTTTTTATCTGTAATGGACTTTTTTCGTTGTATACTGCGCTATATACCAGTATAGAGTTCTGGACCATATATAATGGTCTGGTGTCTTATATCATTATGGGGGCTCTTTTGGGTGGCGAGCTACTCTATCGAAGTCTGGTTTTGCAAAAGTAGGTTGCTTTTATGTTACACAGGATAAACCAGGCATTAAGTTCGGAACAGCAGCACCCTGTGTGCTATGACGGTTCCAACGTCATTCATTTAAGCCAGTTTAAAAGGGATGTTTCAGCGCTCTATGCAAAAATTATAGCAACAAAATTTTCGCGTTGGTTAATTACAACGGAAAATTCCTATCTTTTTTTTGTGGCTCTGATTGCGGTATTTCAAGCGGAAAGAAAAGCGATTATCAGTGCGAATTTAACGCCGAGCTGGCGCCAGGGAATTGAATCTCAGTTTGATGCCATTATTTGTGAAACAATGCCTGCTGATTGTGATAAACCGGTAGTCGATTTTTCTTCCTGTCCTGTTAAAGCACCAATTATTGATGACTGGAAATTGAGCGGAACTGAAAGTATCATTTTTTATACCTCTGGTTCCACTGGTGTACCAAAAGCAATAAAAAAGTCGTTTAACTGTCTTTTAAAAGAGGTGGCTATACTTGAGCGGACATTTGGTCACCAATTTGATAACGCAATGGTTGTAGCTAGCGTATCACCAATGCACATTTATGGACTACTGTTTAAGTTGTTATGGCCTTTTGTGACACAACGCTACTGGTATCAGGAAAAGATTGAATTTCCCGAACAACTCAATACCGTTTCTAATAATAAGCTTGTTTTTATTTCCAGCCCGGCTTTTCTTTCCCGGTTAGATAAAAATCTGGCAATGCCGGAAATGGCAGCTATTTTTTCTTCAGGCGGGATGCTAGAGTATGAAGCTGCTCAGACTTCATTGCAGCAATTCTCCAGGTTACCTGTTGAAGTTTATGGCAGTACAGAAACTGGCGGAATTGCCTTTCGTCAGCAGACAGCGAATCAAACGCCCTGGCAACTCCTGGAAGGGGTACATGTTGAACAGTCACAACAGGAAATTCGATTATTTTCGTCCCATATTTCACAGCAAGAAGGCATTGTACTCGATGACCGGCTTGTTTTTGATAAGGATGGTCGATTTACATTGGAAGGTAGAAAAGACCGCGTTATCAAACTGGAAGAAAAGCGAGTCTCTTTAACCGAGCTAGAACAGTTTGTTGAAAAAGATAGTCATGTGACACGTTGCATGGCACTAATGTTACCTGGAAAACGGAAAAGAATTGGCGTTGTAATCTCTCTGTCTGAAGTTGGAAATGAACTTCATCAAAATCATGGAAAAGTATATATTGTCAGGTACTTGAAAAATTTAATGAGAGACCGTTTTGAACCGGTCACTATCCCTGGAAAATGGCGTATTATCAATGAGTTTCCGATGAATTCTCAGAGCAAAATTGATACGCATCGTTTAGTCAATCTGTTTAACCATAAGGAAAATCAGACGAATGGAATATCCTGAAATACGTCATCAAGAATCTAGTGAAAACACTGTTACATTAAGCTTGTTTATCGGTGAGGAACTTAATGCTTTTAAAGGACATTTTGATTCGGCACCTATTGTTCCTGGCGTTGTTCAAATAAAGTGGGTCATTGAATTTGCAAAAAGATATCTGTGCAATAATGTGGCACCAGGGGTTGATAGCATCGAAAAGCTAAAATTTCAGCAGGTTATTCAGCCTGGTAATATGATTAGTTTACAGATTGAATTGTCAAACAATAAACTGCTGTTTTCGTTTAGCGCTGAGGAAGATAAATATTCTTCCGGAAAAATTGTGATCGCCTGAATGAGTTCTTATTCTGCCTGCATTGTGATACCTAACTACAACCATTGCAGAGGTTTTAGAGGTATTGTCGAAACATTACTGAGTTTTAATCTTCCTATAATCATTGTTAATGATGGAAGTAATACTGAAACTACCACCTTGTTGGAGAGTGTAAACAAGGATTATGCACTGGTTTCTCTGCGCTCGCTTTCAGAAAATCAGGGAAAGGGAGGAGCTGTAATTGAAGGTATGTTATTCGCATTTAACGCTGGTTACACCCATGCGCTTCAGATTGATGCTGATGGACAACACGATTTACAGGATATTTCTCGATTTTTTGAAGCCAGTCAGTCAGAGATGAAAACAATCATTTGTGGACGCCCTGTTTATGATGAAAGCGTACCGCTGGGAAGGTTGCTCCCAAGGTACATTACTCATTTCTGGGTCTGGGTAGAAACCCTGAGCTTTGAAATTAAAGATTCGATGTGCGGTTTTCGGGTGTACCCACTTGCCAGTTTGATAGATGTCTTACGTAATGAGTCTGTCGGAAAAAGAATGGATTTTGATACTGAGGTATTGGTCAGATTATACTGGCGAAATGCTACTTTTAATTTCTTGCCGACTAAAGTTATTTACCCAGAAGATGGTGAGTCTCGTTTTCGCCTGCTTTACGATAACTGGTTAATTACCAAAATGCATACTCGATTATTCTTTGGGATGTTATATCGGTTTCCGAGACTTCTACGGAATAAATGGAGAAAGCGAATTGCCTCAGCAAAAAAGTCAGAACATTGGGGGGTAAGAAAAGAAAAAGGAAGTTTTACAGGCATAAAAATTCTGATCTGGATTTATAAAGTTCTGGGCCGTAAAGTTTTCTCAATTTTATTACATCCTGTCATTGCCTATTTTGTACTGACATCTCGTTCTGCCAGAGAGTCATCCAGAGAGTACTTGCAACAGATTGCCAGGCATCAGAAGTCTGTTAAGTCGGTAAATCTGCTCAGGATCTATCAGCATTTTTACCAGTTTGGTTCTTCAGCGATTGATAAAATTGCTTGTTGGCTGGGAGATATCAAACGAAGTGATGTTAAAGTACATGGGGAGCAGTTTATTCAACAAGTGGCGGACTCTGGTAAAGGGGCTGTTTTTTTAGGCTCTCACCTGGGGAATCTTGAGCTGTGCAGAGCTTTAGGGTTAAAGTCTGAAAAAATCAAAATTAATGCCGTCGTTTTTAATAAACATGCGCCTAAATTCCAGAAGAGTCTGAGTGAAAGCAGTGCTAACGTTAATCTCAATCTTATCCATGTAGAATCGATAGGTATTGATACCGCAATATTATTGAAGGACAAAGTGGAACAGGGAGAAGTCGTTATAATTGTTGGTGATCGCACTTCTCTGAGTAGTGTGGGGCGAGTTCATTATGTGGATTTTCTGGGAAAAAAAGCACCATTTGCAGAGGGGCCACATATTTTAGCTGGTTTATTAGAATGTCCGGTTTATCTATTATTTTGTATCAAACAAAATGATGTTTATAATGTTTATCTGGAGCACTTTGCAGATAGCTTGAAATTTAAGAGAAATACAAGAAATAAAGAGTTGGCTGATGTGGTCCAGAAATTTGCCCATCGGCTTAGTTATTATTGTCAAAAAGCACCACTTCAGTGGTTTAATTTTTATGATTTCTGGTGTGCTGATAGCGCTGATAAAATCCAGAGAAAAGACTAGAGTTGATTAGAGAAAAATCATGTTAGTAGAAAATGATACAAAGAAAAACATAAAGCAAACTATAAAGCAAAAGACTCTGGATGAGCCAGTTGTTTTTGGTGAGTCACATCTGACCATTGAAGATGTCGTTGGGATTGCCATTGATAATCGAAATGTTGCGCTCAATGAAGCCGACTCATTCTATAAGCACGTGACATCGGGTGCAGAATTTCTGGAACGACTGTTGAAAGAGGATGGTGTCATTTATGGCGTGACAACAGGCTATGGTGATTCATGTACGGTTCAGGTTCCATTAGATAAAGTGGATGAACTGCCACTACATCTGACGCGTTTTCATGGCTGTGGTCTGGGCAAATTTTTTAACACGGCTGAGGGCCGGGCGATTTTAGCAACTCGTTTAGCCTCGCTGAGTCAGGGAGTTTCCGGGGTACGGTGGAAATTGTTACAACAGTTTGTCACTTTGATCAATAAAAATATCATTCCAGTCATTCCGCAGGAAGGCTCTGTTGGCGCTAGTGGTGACTTAACCCCACTTTCCTATGTGGCAGCGACATTAATTGGGGAAAGAAAAGTTTATTTCAAAGAAAAAGAGAGAAACACGATTGATGTTTTTAAAGAGTCCGGTATCGAACCTCTAAAATTAAAGCCAAAAGAAGGGCTTGCCGTCATGAATGGTACCGCCGTAATGACGGCGCTTGCTTGTCTGGCTTATTCTCGAGCGGAGTATTTAACACGCTTGTGCGCAAGAATTACTTCAATTTGTTCGTTAGCATTAAAAGGAAATAGCCATCACTTTGATGATATTTTATTTAGTGTGAAACCCCACCCGGGACAAAATCAGATTGCCAGCTGGATTCGTGAAGATTTACATCATGAGCATCACCCCAGAAATTCATCTCGGCTACAGGATCGCTATTCAATTCGATGTGCGCCCCATGTGATTGGCGTGTGTCGTGATGCGCTCCCCTGGATGCGCCAGATGATAGAGATTGAACTGAATAGCGCCAATGATAATCCCATTATCGATGGTCCCGGAGAACATGTACTTCATGGCGGACATTTTTATGGGGGTCATATTGCTTTTGTGATGGACTCATTAAAGAATTGTGTCGCAAACCTGGCTGACCTGATGGACAGACAAATGGCATTGCTAATGGATAACAAGTTTAATAATGGACTGCCAAACAATTTGTCCGCCGCCAGCGCAGATAGAAAAATGTTGAATCATGGTTTTAAGGCAGTTCAGATAGCTGTGAGTGCCTGGACTGCAGAGGCGCTAAAAAATACCATGCCTGCCAGTGTTTTTTCTCGTTCAACGGAATGTCATAACCAGGATAAAGTCAGTATGGGAACCATTTCTGCGCGAGACTGTATTCGAGTGCTGGAGCTGACAGAGCAAGTGGCTGCAGCTTTATTGATGTCAAGTGTCCAGGGATTACATTTAAGGCTAGATCAGAAAGAGCTTGAAGAAAGCTCGCTGTCTGACTCGGTGAAGCAAACCAGAAATGAAGTTTTTGCGGAGTTTGAACTTTTAACCGAAGACAGACCGCTGGATGACGACTTACGAAAATTTATAAGTCTTATACAGCAACAATCATGGACTATGTATCCTGAAGAATGATTGTCTATCGTGTTTGCAGGAATTAATAGCGTATTGTCGAGGTATCAGTGATGACGGTAAATCATTTTGCAGAGCTAACGATTCAGGTACCATTTTATGATCTGGATCCAATGAGCATTGTCTGGCATGGGAATTATGTGAAGTACTTTGAGAAAGTGCGCTGTAAGTTGCTCTCTCAAATTAACTATGATTATTGTGAAATGCGTGACTCAGGTTATATCTGGCCGATTATTGATATGAGGTTAAAGTATATAAACTCTGCAACTTTTGGTCAGGAACTACGCTGTGTTGCGACACTTTCTGAATATGAAAATCGTTTAAAAATAAATTATGAAATTTTTTGTAAAAAGACACAGAAAAGAATGACTAAAGGTTACACCATTCAGGTTGCGGTTAATATTAAGAGTCAGGAAATGCAACTGGTTTCACCGGATGTGTTGTTGCGTAAACTGGGGGTGAAAAATGAACAGGGTTAATCTTTGTTTAATATTGGTACTTCTTTTTTCTTTTAACAGCACCGCCTGTGAGTTAAGAGATATTAATGAAAAAGTAAAAAGTAATCATCTTGCAGCGGAATTTAAACAATCAAAGGTTATTAAAGCGCTATCCAGACCATTGCTTTCGAAAGGTTACATCTGGTTCGGGGAAACTGAACAGCTTATCTGGCAGGTTATTTCGCCACTAAAATCAACCATGGTTATTCAACCAGGAAAAATAAAGCAGTTTGATAAAAATGATAACCCGCTAAAACTCCATGTGAATAGTATGGCTACAGATTTATCAAATGTTTTTTTTAAATTGCTGGTTGGTGATTTTTCTTCCTTGTCTGATACCTTCAAGATAGCGGCCGAATGTCAAAAAGCGGGTTGGAAGTTGAAACTAAACCCGCGAACGCCACAATTATCCAGAATAATTAATCAAATTGAAGTTATTGGCAATGAAAAACTGGAAGCCATTATGATTGAAGAGAAACGTGGCGATCATACAACGATTGAATTGTTTAACTCGACTCAAATAACCGAAGACAATTTTAAGCGCTATCTGAAAGACAGTCAGAAAGAACGTCGGAAAGACAGTCGGAAAGATAGTCAGAAAAAAGACAACGAGATTCAGCGTGATAAAAAGTAAAAGTCGAGTTTTACTCTGGATTTCCGCATTAGCCGCTATTTTACTGTTTGCAGGCCTGAGTGTTCATAATGGTGTTGCAGTCGAAAGCAATATCCTTAAGCTACTACCCAATACTGAGCAGGATAAGTTCAGCGAAAAAGCTTTTCAACAGTTTACCGAAAGAAATATGTCACGAATGGTCTTTCTTGTGGCAAATCGCGATAAGCAGGCTGCTAAAGAATCTGCTGGTGAATTGATTACGGCTTTAAAAGAAAGTGGTACTGTGAGTGCTGTGGACTATCATCTTTCAGCCAGTGAAAAGATGCAGTCAGGAAAGTATGGGTTTGATAATCGCTATTGGTTATTGTCTGAAAAAGACGAAGCTTTATTAAAGTCAGAACAATTTGAGAATTTTTCAGATACCGTCATTCAACAAATTTATTCTCCGCTATCTGCTGGCCTTATCGACCTTGTGAGCAGAGATCCATTTTTATTGTCTATCAGGTTTGCCAGTAGTGCCAGCAATAACTTACAGGACATGCTTCCCGATGAAGATTTCTGGGTCATTAACAAAGAGGGTATCTATTATGTTGTTATATCCGCCCAGTTAAATGCCAGTGCTTTTTCTGCAGAGTTACAGCAAAGTTTAAACCATACGCTCAGTCGGGTAGAGTCGGGGTGGTGTCAATCAGAAAGAGATTCTTGCCTGTATCGTAGTGGAACCGTTTTTTATGCTGGCAAAGCGCAAGAAACTGCTCGTGATGAAATATCGACTATTGGAACAGGTTCTATACTTCTGATTATTGCCCTGGTTATCTTTGCTTTTTGCAGTATCAAACCCTTGTTTTTTATTTTGCTGACAATCGCTGTAGGTATTGTGACGGGATTTGTCAGCGTATTGTATTTATTTGAAAGTATTCATCTGTTAACGATTGTTTTTGGTGCCAGTTTAATTGGCGTTGCTGTAGATTACGCTTTCCATTATTTTGCGGTAGGCTCAAAGGTTGCCGGGCCGGAGCGTATCAGGAAAATATTTCCAGCAATTACTCTGGGTTTAATCTCCAGTGTCATTGGTTATCTGTCATTGTTAACGGCTCCTTTTCCAGGTTTTCGTCAGATGGGGGTGTTTTGTATTTTCGGCCTTATTGCTGCGTATCTGACTGTTGTATTATTATTGCCAGCGCTTAAAATAAAGTACAATGTTCGAAGTAGCTTACTATGCTATTGCAAAAAAACACTAAACTATATTGAACAAAAGGTATCACTCAAGCTTTTTATCCTGCTATTGATTATTCCTGTCTTTTGTCTGACCCGATATTATCATTTACCTGAACAAAGTGATGATATCAGACAGTTTCAAAATGTTGATATTGAATTAAAAACGCAGCAGAAGGTTATCGAATCCATATTGGAACTGCCTGTCGCCAATCAGTTTTATCTGGTCAAAGGTAAAGATATCGAGTCTCTGTTAACTAATATTGACAAAGCAGGTATTGAGCTGGGTAAGCTGGTTGAAAAAAATATAATCGAAGGATATACCACAATATCTGACTGGTTTCCTGCCAAACGACGACAAGCCCGTTCGTATCAGTTATATGAAAAGCTCTATCAGTCCACTGGGTTTGAGCGGCTTATTGAAGCGGGTATTTTAAGTCAGCCGCAGGCAGAAGAACTTAAACAGCAATTTTTTCAAAACAAAAACTCCAGCATAAATATTGATAGCTGGTTAAACATGCCGATAGGAAAAGCACAATCTCATTTGTGGTTAGGGCAAATAGAAGGTTTTTACGCTGCGATTATTCCGGTTACCGGGATAAGCAAGCTTGAAAAACTGCAGGATATCAGCAGCATGATTACCTTTGTTGATAAGGTTGCAAAAGTCTCAGATTTATTAAGTATTTATAAATCGAAGGCGTTCAACCTGCTACTGCTGGCTATCGGTTTGATCTTTGTCTTGCTTTTATTTCGTTATAAAGGGGTTAATGCCTGTTTTATTATATCAGTCCCCCTGATTGCTATTGCCAGTGCCATTGCAGGAACTGCGTTACTCGATATTAATCTTTCTTTGTTTAATACGCTCGCATTATTTCTGATTGCAGGCATTGGAATTGATTATGGACTCTTTTTTGCGGAGTCGAATGAGTCAGAGGGTAATACGCTATTGGCTGTTATGTTGTCGGCAACCACAACATTGTTGTCTTTTGGGCTTTTATCCTTTAGCCAGACGCCAGCTATTACCGCATTTGGAGTGACTATGTTGATAGGAATCAGTATGTCATTGCTAACTTCCCTTATTATTGGTGCTTTAATCGCCCAGTCCAGGAAATCAAAGAATGAGAACAGATAAAAATCAACAAGACAAACCGTTAAACACAACTGTCGTTACCACCGATGTATTAATTATTGGCGCTGGTCCTTCGGGCGCGCTGGCATCATCAATATTAAATAAAAATAATATTGATGTGCTGGTGATAGAAAAACAAAAATTTCCACGCTTTTCAATTGGAGAAAGCTTATTACCTCAGTTAATGAACAACCTGAAACAGGCCGATTTACTGGCCACTGTTGATGCTGCCGGTTACCAGTTAAAAAATGGTGCGGCGTTTCGAAAAAATGGGGATTACAGCGTCTTTAATTTTGAAGATAAATTTTCTGCTGGTGCCGGCACGACTTATCAGATTAAGCGAGCGGAGTTTGATAAGCGTCTCGCCGATGAAGTGGAGAGTCAGGGTGTCGATATTCGTTATGAGCAAGAGGTTATTGCGGTTGAGGTTTTAGCGGACTGTTGTCAGGTGCGAGTACGTGATGTTGAAGGGAAAGAGTACACCATTGAGGCGGGTTTTATCCTTGATGCCAGTGGATTTGGCCGAGTATTACCCAGGTTGTTTGATCTGGAGCTGCCTTCAGACCTGCCAGTAAGACAGTCTATATTTTGTCATGTGAAGGATAATATTGTTGATGAACATTATGACCGGGATAAAATATTGATTAGTGTACACCCGGAAAACGATAAAGTCTGGTACTGGCTTATTCCTTTTTCAGATGGAACCTGTTCGTTGGGTGTGGTGGGTGAACCTGAATTTTTCGAGAATATCCCCGGTGATAATAAAGACAAGTTATTTGCCTGTGTTAATGCAGAACCTGATTTATCTCGCTTGCTGGTTAATGCGGAAGTGACTACTGAAGTCGAACAACTTCAAGGCTATTCTGCAAATGTTAAACAATTACATGGCTCTCGTTTTGCTTTGTTAGGCAATGCCGGTGAGTTTCTGGATCCGGTTTTTTCATCGGGTGTGACGATTGCATTTAAGTCTGCTGAGCTGGCTACTTCATTGTTAGTTAAACAAAAGAATGGAGAAACCGTATGTTGGCAGAAAGATTATGCAGACGCTTTAATGAAAGGCGTTGATACTTTCAGGGCTTTTGTTAATGCCTGGTACGATGGCCGTTTACAGGATATCATTTTTTATGAAGATGCCTCAGCAGAAGTCAGACAAATGATCTGTGCTATTCTGGCTGGATATGCGTGGGATGAAACTAATCCCTATGTCTCAAAGCCTGAAAAACGTTTGAATGTACTGGCTGAAATATGCAAAAAATAATTATTTTATTTTTTGTTTTTTTTATTTCGGCCTGTTTTAAGCCTGCAATATCAGTGAAAGATACACAGGCGCCGGGTCGAGTAGACAGTGCCACTAAAAAAGTAACACTGGCACCTGGCGTTGTATTTCGATTATTACCTCCCGCCAGTTTTGGTAAAAATGTTTCACTGAGTCAGACCGCTGAAATCGCTTTTAACGGTGAACAACATGAACTGGTATTTCAAACAGAAATATCGGCAGAAAAACTTGTGGTCGTCGGATTACGACCTGATGGTATGCGTTTGTTTACTATTGTTTACGACGGTAAAAGTATTTCTACTGACGGGGTTGGAAAAGCCATTGATAATATTAAGCCTTTGTATCTGCTTGCTGATATGCAGCTTTCTTTATGGCCAGTCGAGGTCTTGCGTAAGGAATTAGAGAACAATTCTGACTGTTTCCGGTCAGGCGTATGTAGCCTGCTTAGCGGCTCGAACCCTGGTCTGTTTCCTTTTTCGCGGCAGCTGCTGAATGATGATAAGGTTGTCATCTCAATTCAGTATAAAGGTCAACCAGGCTATTCTCATGGTTTAAATTATCATCATTTATTACGAAATTATAAACTGGTTATTTCACCTTTTGCCGTAGAGAGTCTTTAGCAAGACTATTTAACGAGACTATTGAGCAAGGCGATTAAACAAAAGTATTTAGCAGTGTTGCTTAACGAAAGTGCTTAACGAAAGTGCTTAACGAAAGTGCTTAACGAAAGTGCTTGGCGAAAAATTTATGACAGATAATAAAAAAATATACTTAAGCCATCTGGGGCTGGTCAATGCGCTCGGTTTTGAGCATCAGATGATTTACGATAATATGCTTAAGGGTTTTTCTCCCGGTATGGGAAAAATCAGTTCGCCGCTTCATGGAAAAACATTTTTTGCAGGTGAGGTGACGGCTGATTTGCCCCAGGTTCCCAGTGAGTTAAGTTTATATGATTGTCGTAATAACCGACTGGCGCTGGCTGCTGTTAATCAGATTAAACCGGCCATTGAGCGTTTAAAGCAAAAGTTCGGCGGTGATAGAATTGGTGTGGTGATGGGAACCAGTACTTCCGGTGTTGCCGAGGCGGAGCAGGCTTTTGTGAGTTTGCATAATGAGGCAGAATTTCCCGAAAAATTTCACTACAAGCAACAGGAAATGGGCAGTTTATCAAAATTTTTAGCAAGCTACCTCGCATTAGAAGGACCCTCTTATGTGATATCTACCGCTTGTTCATCCAGTGGTAAAGTGTTTGCCTCTGCCAGAGGTTTGATAGCGCTGGGGGTCTGTGACGCGGTTATTGTGGGCGGTGTAGATTCTTTATGTGAAATGACCCTCGCCGGGTTTGCTTCACTGGAAGCGGTATCAGATGAGCTGACAAATCCTTTTAGCGTTAACAGAAAAGGGATTAACATTGGTGAAGCTGCGGCGATATTTGTGATGACTCAATCTACCGAGCCAGACTCTGAAGCCATTGAATTATCAGGTGTTGGAGAGTCCTCAGACGCACATCACATGTCTGCACCAGACCCGGAAGGTAAAGGGGCGGTCAGGGCTATTCAGGCTGCGCTGGTTGATGCACAATTGCAGCCAGAGGCTATTGATTATATTAATCTTCATGGCACAGGGACTCAGCTTAATGACATAATGGAAAGCAAAGCGGTTTCTATGGTGTTTGGTGATAATGTTCCCGTTAGCTCAACTAAACCCCTGACCGGGCATACTTTGGGGGCCGCTGGTGCGACTGATCTGGCGCTTTGCTGGTTGCTGATGAAAAATCAGGCCTGTTCTGGCATTCCTCATCGCTATGATGGGTGTGATGACCCGCAGTTAAGTCAAATTCGACTTTGTCGAGAAAATGCAAATGAACAGGAAAATCCTGTTAGCATTTGCATGAGTAATTCTTTTGCTTTTGGCGGGAATAATGTGAGCGTGATTATCCAGAGGTCTGCTTCGTGATAACAATGAGAAACGACTGTATTGCTCCAGGCGGAAATCATAAAGCAGAACTGATAAAGCAGAAATGATAAAGCGGAAATGATAAAGCGGAAATCACAAAGCAAGAACGATAAAGCAGGAATGAAAAAAAAGAATGAATGAACAGTTTTTAAATTATCCGGTGACCGAGTTAGTCCCTCACTCACCGCCGATGGTATTAATTAATCGTATTGTCGACACTCAGCCAGAGGGATTAACCGCTGAAATCGATATTACCGAAGAGAGCCTGTTTTTTGACAACGCCATGCAGGGTGTTCCTGTCTGGGTTGGTATAGAATATATGGCGCAGGCAATTGCCGCACTGGCGGGAATACGCGCAAAAATGGAAAAACAGGAAATAAAGCTGGGATTTTTACTGGGAACACGCAAATATAAAAGTTTGCAACAGAGTTTTCAGTCTGGACGTTGTTTTCAAATTAAGGTTCAGCAGCTATATATGGATGAGTCTGGCTTAGCCAGCTTTGATTGTAGTATTTCGTCAGGGGATGAAATTTACGCGCAAGCCCGGCTCAATGTGTTTGAAACTGATAATGCCGATAAGGTAACGGGGAAGTCATAGTGAATCAAAGAGTACTGGTAACGGGTTCAAGCCGTGGTATCGGAAAAGAAATTGCAATTTCTCTGGCGAATGATGGATTTTTTCCAGTGATTAATTGCCGCTCGCGAATTGATGATGCGCAGGCGGTTGTTGAGCAGATAAAAAGTAATGGTGGAAATGCCGGGTTATTGCCGTTTGATATTGCTGACAGAGAGAACGCTCGTCATGTGATTAAGGCTGACATTGAAGAAAATGGTGCGTTTTATGGCGTGGTCTGCAATGCCGGCGTGACTCGTGATAATGCATTTCCTTCTATTACCGATGAAGACTGGGATAAGGTTATTCATACCAACCTGGATGGTTTTTACAATGTGGTTCACCCATTAATCATGCCAATGATTCAGACCAGAAAAGGCGGGCGTGTTGTTGTCATGTCTTCGGTTTCCGGCGTGGCGGGTAATCGTGGGCAGGTAAACTACAGTGCTTCAAAAGCGGGTTTAATTGGCGCAGCTAAAGCGCTGGCTGTTGAAGTTGCCAAACGAAAAATAACCGTTAACTGTGTTGCCCCTGGATTAATTAATACTGAAATGGTTTCCAGTGAACTGGCCGATGAAGCCATTAAAATGATACCGGCGCGCCGAATGGGAGAGGTTAAAGAAGTTGCCAGTCTGGTCAGTTATCTGTTTTCCCCGAATGCGGGATACATTACTCGTCAGGTAATATCGGTTAATGGAGGCATGGTATGACACGAAGGGTAGTAATCACTGGAATGAGTGGTATTACGGCTTTGGGCACTCAATGGGGTGAGATACAAAGCCAGTTGATGACAAAGAAAAATGCTGTTCGCTATATGCAGGAATGGGACATCAGTAGTGATTTAAGAACGCGTCTTGCGGCACCGATTGATGATTATTGTTTCCCAAAATTTCCACGGAAAAAAGTCCGTAGTATGGGACGAGTCTCTTTATTATCAACCTGCGCGACTCAAACCGCATTAGCGCAGGCTGGTTTGTTGGAGCATGAGAGCCTGACTAATGGAGACACTGGCATAGCATACGGCTCTTCTTCTGGGAGCATGCGACCCATTACATACTTTAGTAACATGTTAGCGACAGGCGCAATGGCAGGGTTTACTTCAACCTCTTATGTTGAAATGATGAGTCATACTGCGCCGGTGAATATGGGCGTTTTTTTTGGTTGTAAAGGCCGCATCATTCCAACCAGTAGTGCCTGTACATCGGGAAGCCAGGGAATTGGATTTGCTTATGAAGCGATTAAAAATGGTTATCAGCAGGTCATGATTGCTGGCGGTGCTGAAGAGTTGAGTATTACCCAGGCCGCAGTATTTGATTCATTATTTGCAACCTCGGTTAAAAATAATGAGCCTGATTTATCGCCTCGTCCATTTGATGAAAATAGAGATGGTCTGGTGATTGGAGAGGGAAGCGGTACACTGATCCTGGAAGATTATGAATTTGCAAAGCAACGGGGCGCCAACATACTGGCTGAAATTGTCGGGTTTGGTTGTAATTCAGATGGCGCGCATGTCACTCAGCCAAAATCGGAAACTATGGCCGTTGCCATGCAACTGGCGCTCAAAGATGCCAATATTGCGCCTGATAAAATTGGTTATGTTAGTGCTCATGGTACGGCGACCGACAGAGGTGATATTGCAGAATCTAATGCTACTCGCTCTGTTTTTAATCGGCCAATTGCAATCAGTTCGTTAAAAAGTTATCTGGGACATACGCTGGGGGCTTGTGGTGCCATTGAAGCCTGGTTAACCATTGAAATGATGCGAAGTGGGTGGTTTGCGCCAACAACTAACCTGACTCACGTTGACCCGGAATGTGGGGATCTTGATTACATTACCGAGCCTGATCGTGAAATCAATTGTGACTATGTTATGTCTAATAATTTTGCATTTGGTGGTATTAA
>JADGFG010000015.1:0-36844 GCA_016743995.1 Kangiellaceae bacterium
GTGTGAGTTTGGCACGCGATTCACGCTGATCCATTTAAATCAACCACATCGCACTCTATTCCAGGAATATCGAAAAATAGCCAAGTTTACATTTAGCCTGGGAAAATATTAAAAATTCTGCTTTTTCCTTTAAATCTGGCCCACTCTATCGGCCTGTTAGTTATTTAAGTTTTTCAGCTAATTATTATTTTTTTGACAATAGCATTTTCGCTTTTAAACTGACCAATCTGATTATTCACCTGATTAACTTCTTGCTCGTGGTTAAACTGGCTCAACAAATACTAGTCGTTATCAATCAGAAAGCAAAAAATACGATTCCGTTACAAAAATTACAGGTTATTTCCCTGTTAATTGGGTTGTTCTGGGCATTATCGCCTATTCAGTTAACCTCTGTTTTATACATTGTTCAACGCATGACTTCTTTGTCCTGCCTGTTTACTTTATGTGCACTTGTCAGCTATATGGCTTTTCGAACGACAACAGTAAACAGCACTAAAAAGTATCTGTGTCTTATTCTGGCGGGGATCATTTTTTTCCCTCTTGCTATATTGTCCAAAGAAAACGCAGGGTTAACGCCTTTTTATTTTGTATTACTGGAAGTTTTTATTTTCCAGTTTAGAAGTCCTTTTAAACTGGAAAGATTTCTGGTTGTTGCTTTAAAATACACTGCCATTATTGTGTTAATCGCTATTACACTCTGGTTATTAATTAATCCAGAATGGCTGGCGAACGGTTATGCCGGTAGAAATTTCTCGCTATCAGAGAGAGTTTTAACAGAAACTAGAATTCTGCTGCTTTACCTGTATCTATGCATTGTTCCAGATGTATCCAATATGTCGTTATTTCATGATGATATTGTATTGTCCACTTCATTCATTAACCCTGTATCTACTTTATTTGCTACCCTGTTTCTGTTCGGGTTAATCGGTTTAATTTTTAAGCTTAAAAATAAATATCCAGTTAGTGCATTAGGGCTTTCTATCTTTTTAGTCGGCCATTCGCTGGAATCTACTATTTACCCCCTGGAACTGGTTCATGAGCATCGCAATTATTTTCCTTCCATTGGGTTATGGTTAGCTTTTTATCCACTATTTGTTAAAGCTTATACTGCGAACGCAAAAAAATTCCTGTTGTTTGTTTCCGCCATTGTTTTTATTTTTATGTTATTAAGTTTTTCCAGAGTTATTCGTTGGACCAGTGAAGCCAGTTTATATGATTATGAACTCTCAAAAAATCCCCAGTCATCACGCTTAAACTACTCTGTAGGACGCTTACTCATTATTGCTGCGCTAGAAAATAAAGATAAACCTATTGCAGAGTCTCACATGAAAAACGCACTCTATTACCTGAATAAATCTCATCAATTATCATCAGACTCTATCGGCCCTGTTATTGCCAAAGCTCGCCTATACAACGGTCTGAATAAAGAAATACCAGATGATGTAGCTCAAACACTTATTAATAGCCTGTCTACGAAAATACTTAATGCCAGTAATATGGGCTTTTTGAGCGCAATGCTGCAATGCCAGATTAATGGGATTTGTGACTATCAGAAAGAATTCTTAAAAGAAGTGTTCAGTGCAATAAGTTCAAACACCAGTTTAAGTGGTGATTATAAAGCCATGACTTACAATGATATGGCATTTCTTTATTTAAACTGGGGCGAACATGACAATGCTATTCAAATGATTTCTGAAGCCATCAAAGCTGCTCCACAGAATAAAGCTATATGGGATAATGCTCTTGTTTATTCTGCAATGAACAAAGAAAGATATCGTTATGATCTACTTAAAAAGCAATATGATAATTTGTTTGAAAACAATGTAAAATAAAAAATCACTTGTTTTTTAACGCTAAAGTTAATGATTGCTTAAGTCGATTCGCCAGGCTTTTCCAATTCATATGGGCAGGTAAAGGGAAAATCTTTTGATTTTCAAGTTGATAGATAATTGCATTTTTTAACTTTGTTGCATCCCCTGGCTCACACAGTGCATGGGGTATTTTTTCGGCAAAAGCAGGATAATTGGTCATTAAGTCATTATTTTTTGTAGAAACAATCGGTACTTCACAAGCCATATACTCAGCTGTTTTACAAGAGTTACAATATTCAATGAATTGGTGCACGGGTTGATAAGGCATGGTAACCACATCAGATGCATTGATTAAACTGACAATCTGCGCTTGTGAAACAGTTCCTCTATAATCAATCCAGGGTTTATCAAATTTTAAGTGACTACTATTTTTACCGGCTAATAACAGTCTGAGCTTCATACCACCAGCAACAAGCATTTCACAAGTATCCAATAAAACACCAACCCCTCGCATTGTTTCCATTGAGCCAAAATAGCCAACTACAATTTCATCCTTTTCAATATTCAGAACTTCCTTACAGGTGTTTTTATCTTTAATCTTAAACAGGCTGGTATCAACGCCATTTTCAATAATCAAAACATTTTTATTATAGTGCGCAATATGTTTTTTTAAATTTTGACTCACGCACAAAACAAGAGCTGCTTTTTTCATGGCTTGATAATACATAAACTTCATCATGGGTAACCGGTTGCTACCAAAAGAAGGGTAATAATCATAGATATCAAATACAAAACTGGCTTTCTGTTTTTTTGCGATTCGACTCGCCAAATAACCCAGGTGACTATCGCCACTTCCAATCACAATGTCGGGTTTAAATTCATTTATCATATTAGAAAACTCTTTAAGGTATTTAAAGAGTCGTAAAGTTTTTAAGGGTAAGGAGAAAAATGACACGCTACCTTCAACTAATTCTTCTTTATTATCACCGTAGTAATCAACAGCTATAACTAATGAATGAGTATTATTTCCTGATAACTCTTTTGGCAACCAGTAATTACGTCCAAATTTATCTTTTATCAGGTCTTTATTGGTGTAATTTCTTTTACATATTAAAAGTATTTTCATAAAACCCCTCTTCTTTGCAAAACTAGAATTATTAAGTTAAAAGAAATTTAACTTTTCTGTAAAGCATATAGCTCGGCCAATAAAAGACGTAAAAAACACTAAAGAAAAAATTTGGCGACTGAATGTGCTGAGCTTCTTTTTCCTCTAGAAAACGCGCCTTTAAACTCTTCCAATCTCTTCTAGAGCTAAGCCCGCCATCATCCATATATGAAACTGGGTAATTAATTTTTTGAAATACGACTTTATTATTCAATGCTCGCAAAATAAACTCATAATCCATACAAATATTAAAATGACAATTATATTCACCTAATTTAGTGAATAAGCTCCTGTCAAATAACATTCCCTGGTGACAAGCAGGGATTTTAATTCTTATCTGGATATCAAATCGATTAACACCAATAACCTGCCTTGATTTACCATATAGAACTTGAAACATGGCAATTCCAGCATTTTTTGATAAAAATGAAACCATCTCTGTGACCGTATTATTATCAAGAAAAAAGTCGTCAGAGTGAATAAAGATAACGTAATCTCCTGACGCATTTCTGATACCTTTATTCATAGCATCACAAATACCTCCATCCTCTTCACTAACCCAGTAGGCAACATCAGCACTATATGACTTGATTATTTTAACAGATTCATCTATTGAGCCGCCATCTATGACTATATGTTCCATATTATTATAATCTTGATTCTTAACACTGAACATACATCGATCAAGGTACTTATCACCATTAAAAACGGCGGTAATCACGCTTATTTTTGGATAAATAAAGTTACCCTCCTTTTGGGAGCCGTCATATTTAAATTTACGTTAGAATTATAACCATAAATACTAGCAAAATTCGGAAAATATCTCATAAGTAACTTAAGTAAACCATTCTTTTAATTTATTCAAAAGCATAAAAATGAAATACTTAGAATCAACTTGATAGTCCAAGTTGCTCCTATAAAAATCAGATATATTATTAAATCCATCCCCCCTACAATTAGAATATCTCTTTAACTGCATATAGATCTTAGTGTTTAATTTATTTATCAGATCTACTCTGTATTTTTCTACAAAATAGGCTGATGCTAACGAATAATGTAACGGTAACTTGCCTTTCTTAGAACGAACTGAAATAGAGTCTTTATGCACCCTGAAAAAAGCAAGACTCTCATTGATAAATGCAAAACTCTTGTATCGGTTAGCCGTTAATAAAAATATTAGTAAATCATTACCTATAGCATGTTTAGAAAAGTCACTCCCAATTTTATTCGGGATATTTACTAACAAATTTTTCTTTAAATCAGTTAAACGAAAAATAGCGCAACCAGGAGAAACTGGGTAATTTTTACTAAAAAGCACTCCATCTATGTAATAGGATTGTTCATAAACTCCAGTACTACCTATAGCATAACATTCCATTTTCTCACTGGTTAATTCAACACCGATTTCAGTTTTAGTGAATACGAAACCAACATCAATTGTTCCCTCTAAAAATGGAAGTGTCTTTTCAACAAAATCATCCGAAATTAAATCATCAGACCATAATATTTTTCCATACACTCCTTTCGCTTCATCTATACAACGTTTCCAATTATTAACAGGTCCAATGTTAGTCTCGTTTCTGAATAATCTTATTCTGCTGTCTGTCACCATCAACTCTTGTAAAATCAGCCAAGTTTTATCTGTACTTGCATTATCTACTATAATTACCTCAACATTTGTATAGGTCTGACTTAAAGCACTCATTACTGTTTCTTTAATATACTTTTCTCTATTATAAACAGGTATTAAAATACTGACCAAACTAGAACTAGACTGCATTTTTTGTTTTCAATAAAATATTTCTTGTCTGAATGGGACCAGCGATCGCAAAGATACTTAATGCAATAGTCGTGGCAAAAATAACACCTTCAACTCCCATTGCAAAATATTTAACAAAAACAATAGAAAGCGGAATATTAATAAACATAGCGATAGCCGAAATGCGAGTCTGAATTTTTAATTCATTAATCCCGTTTAAAAAAAATGCAAATATATTATTCCAAACTGTAAAAGTAACAAAAATAGCCATGGGGATTGCCAAATTCCAACTAAAATTAAATTCAGGACCAATCCACCAATGAATAATTCCGGATGATGTTAGAGCTAATAAAACAACAAACAAACTAATTATCACAAATATTTTAAGTTGCTTGTTCATCATATTACTAACCCAGATAAAATCCTCTCTGTGATAAGCATCAGAATACGCTGCCCACAAAGGAGCTATTATTATTCCGTGAACAACCGTAACTAGACTAAATAATTTAAAAACAACATCATATTGAGTAACAAAACCTGGCCCTAAAAGCTGAGATATAACAATTTTATCGGTGGTAAACAGAACAATTACTGCTATCTGTATACTAAAAAAACGTAAACCGGTTGACAACAATGCTCTCACATCCTTTAGATTAAATAAAAACAGTCTGGGTGTTAAATCTTTATATTTCTTAAAAAACCAGTAAGTAACCAATAAATTTGATATTGTTAAAGCAATACCATAAACAAGAGAGAGTAGTACAATTGACGATTCAAAAAACACTGATAAAACGAAAACAAACAATAGTAAAATTATATTTGAAAAAAACTGATTAAAAACTGATACAACCGTTTTTTGCAAACCATTAGCAACTTGATTAATAAGAGACAGTAAAAAATTTAGCAAAACAAAACTCATCGTTATTTCTACAGCTAACTGTAAGTCCGTTTCATTAATTCCTGAAATATTAAATACTCCCACCCACGATACATAGTTACTTATACAAACAAACAATAACAACAATAATGCCGCTCCTATTCCCACGACCACGTACGAAGTAGACACACATTGCTTTGCTTCCAAAATATTATTGTGTGCAATCGCCTCTGAAATTCGATTGCGTAAACCAGCCCCTATACCAAGATCAAATAACAAAACCCAAGAGACAACAGAAAACAATGTAGACCAAACACCATAGATATCACTTCCAAGATAGTTGATCATCATTGGAACAAGCATGAAGGACGCAAGCAGTGCTAAAAACTTTAATATAAAAGAGCCTTTTAGTTGACTCAGATAATTTTGAGTTCTAAATGCAGAAGAATTTAATATCATTGCCTCCGTAACCATGCTAGCATTTTACCTATACCCTCTTCTTTATTAACTTCTGGTTGCCAACCTGTTTTTATCTTAATCTTAGAGATATCAGCAATAAAAACCTTTTGATCGCCTTCCCTGGGAGGGAGCCTTTTATAAGGCATCGTTATATTAAGCTTGTTTTCTAAAAGCAGAAAAAGCTCTAATAATGATAGAGAGTTACTCACCCCGCCACCAATATTGAAAGCTTCTCCTTTTATTTTCTCAATATGATTTACAGCTTGTAAATATAAATTAACCGTATCACTAACATAAAGTAAATCTCGAACTTGCTTACCATTGCCTGAAATTGTAACTGCAGTTTCTAACTGCTTCTCCTCAATCTCTATTGCCTTTGTTGCAAACCAGCCTAACCAACCCTGATCATAGGTTGCAAATTGCCGACCACCGAACATCGAAGAGTGCCTGAATACAACTGTTTTTATACCGTAAATACGTGAAAAATCTAACATATATTGATCTGCAGCCCCCTTTGAAGTTCCATAAGGAGAATGAAAATCAAGATTAGTGGCTTCATTAAATCCATCCGGTACCTCTATACACTGATACCTTGTTTCTAACTCAGTATATTTAAATTGCTCCAAATCACCGTATACCTTATTTGTTGAAGAGTAAATAACAACACTTTCGGGACTATAGTTTCTAACCGCTTCCAGAAGGTTAAAGCTACCTAACGCGTTGACTTCAAAGTCCATTCTAGGGCTTTCTATTGAAGTTGTCATTGCAACCTGCCCTGCCAGATGATATATCACATCGGGTTTCTGCTCTCGGATTAAACGCTCTATATCATTTGAATTTCGTATATCTCCATGAACAAATTCAAATTTTCCCTGAGACCTTAGCCAATCCAGATTTTGATAACTTCCAAATCGGTATAAAGAATCAAAGATAACCAGTTCTTGTTCTCTTTTTAAGAGCTCGCTAGCGATATTGGAACCTAGAAAACCACATCCACCTGTTATTAAATACTTCATTTCTTAAAGTCTCCTAAGTCTGACTTTGACTCCAAAAGAAAATTATCTACTAACTTGATTATTCCCTCATTCAAAGTCACTTTTGGCTCCCAGCCAATTAATTGCAACCTGGATATACAGGCCTGTATTTTCATGATTTCATTTTCTCTGTAAGGTATAACCCCAAAATTCAAAATGGTATTTGTTTTTTGTCTCCCAGCAAATTGATTTTTAAGTGCCTCTATAAAGTATTTAACATCAACCGCACTCCCCGTTCCTAGCTCAAATTCTTCGAAAGACGAAAAACTGTTTAACTGCTCAATAATTTTAATATAAGCTGAAATCACATCATCGATATAAATAAAATCTCTTTTCTGGTTACCTTCAGTTAGTTCGATTTGTTCAACATTTTTCATAAGTTGGCCTAATATCCAGTAAGGCATTTTTGTAGCATTATCCAAAGGGCCGAACATATGTTCTACTTTAACGTTAACCATATTTATTTTATCTTTGTAAAATAACATCCAGCTCACTAATTGATGCTTTGATAACGAATAAGAATTAGTAGATTTATCTAATAGTGTATCTGTATTTATAAATACACCTACCTTATACTTGACACAATATTCTATTATTTTTAGCGGAAACATAAGATTAGCTTCAAGAACGGCGGAACTTTCCTGTGTATCTCTACCATAATCTGCTACAGTATTAATAACAGCATGTATTTGATGCCTTTTAAACACACTCGCTATATCATCTCGATCAGCATCATAAAAAGTAATCTTTTTCATTAAATCATTTAGTCTATGAGTGCTCGAACCATATCTTTTCAGGCCAATCAGGTTAAATCCTTCCGCGTGTAGTTTTCTGACTAAGTGACTCCCCAGAAATCCAGTAGCCCCTGTTATTAATATATTACCTTCTTTAATGTTCATTATTTACTTTATGACAACCGTAGTCTCAAATATTACTTTGACCAATAAATTGCTTTTAGTTTTGTAAAACTAAAAATTTAAACCAAAAAACTCTTCAAGCTTTTCGACCACAAAATCTAACTGTTCTGTCAATAACCCCGGGAATACACCAATCCAGAAAGTATTATTCATTATTATATCTGTATTAGTTAGTTCGCCCGATACTCGATAATTAACATTTTTAAAATATGGTTGGCGCGTTAAGTTGCCAGCAAATAATAAACGAGTTCCTATTTTAAACTGCTCCAGGTACTTTAAGAGCTCTACTCTTTGTATACCACATTCATCTCTAAGAGTAATAGGAAATCCAAACCATGATGGTTCAGCGTTTTTTGTAGCCTCAGGTAAAATCAAAAAATCTTTACAAGAAAACAATCTTTCCTTTAAATAATTAAAATTATCTTTACGCTTTTCAACAAATTCTTCCAGCCTGTCTAGCTGCGCGAGTCCACAAGCTGCTTGCATATCTGTAATCTTTAAGTTATACCCAATATGGGAATAAGTATATTTGTGATCATATCCTTCTGGAAGTAACCCTAATTTTTGTTTAAAGCGTTTACCACAGGTATTATCACACCCTGGGGCACAATAACAATCCCTTCCCCAGTCTCTAAATGATTCCACAAGTTTTCTTAGTTCCTTATTTCTTGTAATAACAGCTCCACCTTCCCCCATGGTTATATGATGTGCGGGGTAAAAACTAAGCGTTGCAATATCACCAAATTGCCCCACTTTTTCTCCTTTATATTCCGTACCTAAAGCATCACAACAGTCTTCAATTAACCATAAATTATATTTATCTTTTATCCGAGTGACCTCTGAAAGGTCAAAGGTATTCCCTAAAGTATGAGCAATCATTATCGCTCTGGTTTTATCGGTTATTGCCCCTTCGATTAATTCAGGTTTAATATTATAGGTTGGAATATCTACATCTACAAAAACAGGAACTAATCCATTTTGTATTATTGGATTCACGGTGGTAGGAAAACCTGCAGCAACAGTAATTACTTCATCTCCAGGTTGTAATTGACGCGAACCTAGCGCAGGTGACGTTAATGCGGTCAATGCAAGTAAGTTAGCTGATGAGCCAGATGTAGTTGTTAAAACATAAGGTACACCAATATAATCAGCCAAACGTTTTTCAAATGACTGATTAAAACGCCCAGTAGTTAGCCAGCCGTCTAAAACAGAGTCAATCATTAACTTTAACTCTCTTTCACTGATAACTTTACCAGAAACCGGAACACTATCTTCACCAGCAATAAAAGGGGTTTCTGCATATTTCAATTCTGCAAATTTATCAACCAGAGCAAGTATTTGTTCCCTAATTTGTTCTTGAGACATTTTCTAAACCTTGTATTATATTAGTATATTCATTTATTTCATCTAAAGTATACGCCCTGATATCTTGGCTTGAAATCCATGCTTTGTACCATTCAACTATTCTAGCCAGAGCTTCCGATGTATCCCAGACCGGACACCACCCCAAACGAGCTCTGGCTTTAGAACAATCAAGCTTTAGATAATTTGCTTCATGCGGGTGTTCAGCCTCACAAATATCCCAAAGTGTATTGTTACCCCAAAGTTCAGTCAGTTTACGCGCTATCCATGCAACAGAAACGGCGTCTTCATCTGACGGACCAAAATTCCAAGCTTCAGAATAATCGGGCCCCAGACTGTATAATTTTTCTGCTAAAATCAAATACCCACCAAGCGGCTCTAATACGTGCTGCCAGGGACGAATAGCATTTGGATTTCTGATTTTTATTTCTCTGTTGTTCATCACCGCTTCTAAAATTTCTGGCACTAATCTATCAGCCGCCCAATCTCCACCGCCTATAACATTACCTGCACGAACCGATGCTATTGCTACTCCATGCTCGTGATAGTTCTCAATATTAAAAAATGAACTACGAAAAGAAGAAGTAACTAACTCCGCGCATCCCTTGCTATTACTATATGGGTCGTATCCTCCCATTGCTTCATTCTCTCTATACCCCCAGAGCCACTCCTTATTTTCATAACATTTATCGCTGGTAACGTTAATAACGGCTTTAACCCCACCCGATAACCTTATCGCTTCAAGTAAATTAACAGTTCCCATGACATTAGTTGAATAAGTCTCTATAGGGTTAGAGTAGGAAAAGCGCACCAAAGACTGCGCAGCCAGATGAAAAACTATTTCTGGCTTAAAACTATCAATACTATTCTTCAGCTTTGAAAAATCTCGGATATCACCAACTTCAGAATTCATTGTTTGTTCTAAACTGATCTCTTCAAATAAACAGGGAGACGTTGGTAAAGAAATAGAATACCCCTTAACCTCAGCTCCCATACTTTCTAGCCACAAACTTAACCAGCAGCCCTTGAACCCTGTATGACCAGTAATAAAGACTTTTTTACCTTGCCAGAATGTTCGATTAATCATATTTAATCCCATACTTTCCAGGGGGCGGAATTTGTGCGCCATAATTCTTCAAGATGAACTTTATCACGCAATGTATCCATTGGTTGCCAAAAATCAAAATGTTCGTAAGCCATTAATTGCTTGTCATCAGCCAGGCTTTTCAACGGCTGATGTTCCCATACAGTAGTGTCATCCGTAATATATTTCATGACTTTTGGCGATAAAACAAAAAAACCACCATTAATCATAGCACCATCTCCTTTTGGTTTTTCTTGAAAGCTATTAACCAACCCCTTATTCATGTTTAGAGCACCAAAACGGCCAGGGGCAAATGCAGCCGTTAAAGTTGCAAGCTTTCCGTGTTTATTATGAAATCTAATTGATTCAGATATATCAATATTACCTACACCATCACCATAGGTAAAACAGAATGCCTTTTCTCCTCTCAGGTACTCTTCAACTCTTTTTAATCGACCGCCTGTCATTGAACTTTCACCAGTATCAACTAAAGTTACTTTCCATGGTTCAGCACGATGATTGTGAACCTGCATCTGATTATCTTGCATATCAAATGTCACATCTGACATATGCAAAAAATAATTCGCAAAGTACTCTTTTATTATGTAACCTTTATAACCACAGCAAATTAAAAAATCATTAATCCCATGTGCTGAATAGATCTTCATTATATGCCAGAGTATTGGTTTTCCGCCTATTTCAATCATTGGTTTTGGTTTCAGAGAGGTCTCTTCACTAAGGCGCGTTCCCAAACCACCAGCTAAAATGACTGCTTTCATATATTACTCCCAGGATGTGTTCATCTTGCAGGTACAAACGCATCAGAAAAAAATTGTTCTTCAGGTAACCCTTTTTTTGTAAAGGCTTGGTGTGCGGCATTAATCATCAATGAAGAACCACAAGCATAAACCTGAAAGTCTTTTAACGATTGAAAGTCCTCACAAACGGCTTGATGTACAAAGCCTGTTCGACCACTCCAATTCAGCTTATCACCAGAAACAACTGGTACATACGAAATATTCTGAAAAGAGTTGCTCCATTTTTCCAATACGTCAGTATACAAAGCTGAAAGAGAGCTTATCCCCCAATAAATAAATATTTCTCGCCCCTCATTATTAGAAATTAAAGTTTGGACTATTGATTTAACTGGGGCAATACCTGTTCCTCCGGCCAGGAAAATAAGTTTTTTTTGAGATTCTCTGAGAAAAAAAGTACCTTTTGGTCCTTCCACACTCATCAATTGGTTATTCTTCAAGTTAGTAAATAAATTTTCTGACATTTTCCCTGAAGGTATATTTTTAACATGTAGCTCTATTCCAGCATAACCTGATTTTGCATTCGCAATGGAGTAACTACGCTTGACGTTTTTAAAAGTCAAATCAATATATTGACCTGGAACAAAATCAAAACAGGACTTGGGAGGAAAGCGTAGTTTGATTATAACGACATCCTCTACGGGATAACAAAAAGAATCAACTTTACAAGGAAGAGTCCTTACCTTAATCCCCGCTAATTTCGGATAATAACTGACTTTTAACGTAACATCTGACGCAGCTTTAGAGCTACACGTCAAAACTGTGCCAGAATTTATAGTAACGCCTTCTTCATTTACAACCAATCCATCAACAATTTCCGCACTGCAAATACCACAATCACCGGTCTTACAACTATGTTCTAGTGGAATGGATTGCATTAAAGCATCATCTAAAAGAATGTTTTCACTCTTAAATGTAACACCAGAAGGCAAAATATTTATCTTAAATTTCATTTGATATTTCAATAGGTAATTTTTGTATAAATAAAGTCACTTCTTTTTACAATCCTTTATAGAAACAATTAATATACCAAGAATACACCTGTTCTATTCCCGTAATCAGTTTCACTTCAGAACGCCAATTTAACATCTCGAGCCCGGTAGTATCCAACAACTTCCTGGGAGTTCCTGCAGGCATATTTTCATCAAATGTTAACGCCCCTTCATAGCCAACAACTTTTGAAATTAGTAGGGCTAATTCTTTAATCGTAATTTCCTCTCCACTACCAATATTGACATGTGAAGTAGTTTTTAATAATACTTTACTATAGCTGTCCATAGAACAGCTCATAACATGAATGACAGCTTTTGCTAAATCATCAACATATAAAAACTCTCTAAAAACATTCCCGGCTCCCCAGATTTCTACTGATTCCAGACTGTTAACCTTAGCCTCATGAAACCTCCGAATCAAAGCAGGCACAACATGTGAATTTTTATCATCAAAATTATCATAAGGCCCATACAGGTTCGTCGGCATGACACAACGATAATCACGCCCATATTGCCTGTTATAAGACTCACACATTTTAATGCCGGCGATCTTCGCTATCGCATAAGGCTCATTAGTCGGTTCCAATGGCCCATCCAATAAATACTCTTCCTTAATGGGTTGTTTTGCCAGTTTTGGATAAATACATGACGAGCCAAGAAACAACAACTTTTGAACGTCATTAACATGAGCGGCGTGAATGACATTCGACTGAATCATTAAGTTTTGATAAATAAATTCCGCAGGGAAAGTATTATTCGCATAAATCCCCCCTACTCTGGCAGCTGCCAGATAGACTTCATCTATACGCTCATCAGCAAAAAACTGGTTGACTGCCGACTGATCAATTAAATCTAATTCATTGTGAGTTCGAGTTATAATTTCGATTTGTTCATCTTGTACTAATTGTCGGTGAATCGCTCTACCGACCATTCCTTGATGGCCCGCGATAAAAATACGTTTAGTCATAGAGTTTAATCGCTCGTAGGAGTGGCTTTTTCATAGCCATGTTGCTTTAACAATAAATTCCGTTTTGCTTCTGCCAGATCATGGCTCACCATTTCGTCAACCATTTCTTCAAAAGTAATTCGCGGCTCCCAGTTTAGTTTTTCTCTTGCTCTGGACGCATCTCCCAGCAAACTTTCAACCTCTGCTGGTCGATAATAACCCGGATCGACCTTAACAATCGTTTCACCCACTTTAAAACCCGGGGTGTCGGCTCGATTAACACTTACAACTTTTGCTGATTCAGCTTCTCCATTGCCAACAAACGCCAGTTCGACACCTAACTGTTTAGCCGCCTTTTTAACAAAATCTCTAACGGAATATTGCCTGCCGGTGGCAATCACATAGTCTTCTGGTTTTTCCTGCTGCAGCATTAACCATTGCATTTCTACGTAGTCTTTTGCATGTCCCCAATCTCTTTTAGCATTCAGATTTCCAAGGTATAGTGTTGACTCGATACCTTGAGAAATATTACTGAGAGAGCGTGTAATTTTACGTGTTACGAAAGTTTCGCCTCTTCTCGCTGATTCATGATTAAACAGAATACCGTTACATGCATAGATACCATAGGACTCTCTGTAGTTAACCGTAATCCAGTAAGCATATAGTTTTGCAACACCGTAAGGGGAACGCGGATAAAAAGGCGTCTTTTCCGTCTGCGGCGTTTGCTGTACTTCTCCATACAGTTCAGAAGTGGAAGCTTGATAAAGCCGACACTTTAATTCCATACCAAGAAAACGAATCGCTTCCAGAATTCTCAACGGACCTAATGCATCAACTTCGGCAGTATACTCTGGACTCTCAAAAGACACAGCGACATGAGACTGTGCTCCCAGGTTATAAATTTCATCAGGCTTTATCTGATTAATGATTTTCGTCAAATTCAATGAGTCAGTCAGGTCACCATAATGTAGAAAAAATCGAGGTTCTGATTCATGCTGATCCTGATAAAGATGATCGATTCGCTGCGTATTAAATGAAGACGCACGACGTTTTATACCGTGTACGATATAACCTTTAGTCAACAGAAACTCTGCCAGATAGGAACCATCTTGTCCTGTAATTCCAGTAATTAATGCTACCTTTGTCACTTTCTATTACCTATACCAGGTTTAAGTTCAGGTTCAACGACCATTTGCTCAGCTAAAAAATCTACAATCATTTCACTCGGACTATTAACGTCTTTCAATTCTTCGTGCAAAATCGGTTTTCGTTTAGTCTGTGAAAATTTACGAACAAACTTTGCAACTATATTTTCATCATAATTTGACAAAAATGTATTTTCTTCCATTCCCTCATTTCGCTCTGTTGCTTTCCGCATCAATAAACAGGGTAGCTTTAAATAAGAACACTCCTCCTGGTTACTTCCGCCATCTGAAATAAGGAAGTTAGCATTATTTAACAAATGACAAAAATCAATATAGTTCATTCGTTCCATTAATGTAATTTTTCGAATATTCTGAAGTTTTTTTAACCAACCCGTAGCTTCCATTTTTTTTCTAGTCGCAGGATGCAAAACAAACAATACTGTTATTGTCTCTGAGACCCGAATTATCTGATTTAATATCAATGCCAACCTTCGCTGATTGCTGATATTTTCTACTCTGTGAATAGACGCAATACAATAATTATTAAAATTTGAATCAATTTCAGGCGTTGTATCAAGCGCCAGAATTGTACTATCTATCAGCGTATTATTTTGAGTATTTAATATATCAGATTTTTTTTTAGTGAACCTGAGCGCATTTTCACACGCCCACTCACTGGAACAAGCAAAATAATTTGTCAGGTAACTGGTCAAAATTCGCAGTATTTCCTCAGGAAAAGGATTTAACCAGTTATATGAACGTAGCCCTGCTTCAATATGAAGCACTTTTGCACCTTTTATCCTCGCAATCAATGCACCTACGAACGCAGAGAGAGTATCACCATGCACTAATATTATAGTATCACGACCCACCACCAACTTATCCGATCTTATTCCATTGCTCAATGCAGCGAATAACCATTTAAATAGTTTAAACTTGGTATCCGCTTCCATATCTGGCACCCAGATTATATCGGGTTGTCGAATGTCGAAGCACTGAATTAGCTCATCAATGGTCTCCCTGTGCTGGCCTGTCCAGATAAAGTTAAATGGCGTATTTCTAGAAAGCATCAACTTCATTATTGGAGCCATTTTAACCAATTGTGCTTTGGTTCCAATTATAATACTTATATTTTTCATTATTTCTTCTGGTACAACAAAGTAGTAATTTGCTCAGACACCAGCCCAATCAAAAAAATAATCATCGACGAAGTAAACAGAATAACACTCATATTAGTCAGCTGCCCGCTGGTGAAAAAAGTATATAGATAATAGGACAACGCAGTGAAAAACATAGCAAAACTGATGGGCGTAAACACTTTGAGTGGTGAATACAGAGTCCCAATCTTAAAAATAATCACCAGAAACCTTAATCCGTCTTTCATTGGAGAGATGTGACTGGTACCAATACGCTCCGAGGCAATATCCTCTTCCAGGTACTCAATCTGATAGCCTGAACGTAAAAATGCCATGGTACTGGTGGTTGGGTAAGAAAATCCATTGGGTAACAAATAAAGAAACTCAGAAAACCGACTTTTATTGACCGCTCTTAACCCGGACGTAAGGTCTTTTATGGGATAACCGGCTATTAAAGAAGCAAACCAGTTGTAAAAAGCATTGGCTATCAATCGGAATTTACTTGCCTGGGATTTTCTGTTGCGCGCACCAACCACCATATCAAAACCCTGCCCCAGTTTTTCCACCAGACGGCTGATAGATTCTGGTTTGTGCTGCCCATCTGCGTCCATGAAACAGATATTATTACCTTTGGCATTTCTGGTGCCAGTTTTAATGGCTGCGCCATTGCCTCTGGAGTATTGATGAGAAACCACTCTGGCCCCCGCTGCTGTACAGACTTCTTCTGTGTTATCGGTAGATCCATCGTTAACTACAACAATTTCCAACAGCTCTGGATACATCGCCTGTATGGCTGGAATCAGCTTTTTTAAACTCTCGGCTTCATTTTTAGCCGGTATAACCACACTTGTCTGATTTAACATCTTTTCTTTTACCCAATTCTCTTATTTTGCCTGAAGCATTTTTTACCTGAACCAGAGTTTCAATTTCTGGTGGTGGTAGCCCGAGTTAAAAAATTATTCGATAGATTATCAATGCATAAAACTCATGTAATTGTTTAATTCTATCTCATATCTATTTGTTTTTTATTAAAAAACGTGAATTATTTTCAACTAGCATTTATACTCAGGTGATAATAATTGCGATAAACTCCTGAATCTTTAATTTATTAACCAGTTAAATTAAAACATTAACAAATAAATGTAGAATTTGCGCTATCTATGACATCACCTCAATCTAACATTGTTTTAAGTGGGCTTGCTCGACGACTCATTCAAGATGGCCACCTTGACGAAAGCATGGCTTTAGACGCTATTTCCAGCGCGCAGAAAGCCAATGAAAATCTTGTTTCTTATCTGGTTGCTAATGGTATTGTCGACTCTCGAAGCATTGCCAACGGGGCTTCTGCCGAATTTGGGGTCCCGTTTTTTGACGTAGACGCGATGGATCTTGAGCTGGTACCGCTTGATACCATCAGTACCAAACTGATTAGTAAACATAATGCTATCCCGCTGTTTAAGCGTGGCAAGCGACTTTATGTGGCTGTTTCTGACCCAACAAACCTGACGGCACTGGACGAGTTTAAATTTCACTCTGGCCTGACCACTGAAGCGGTTTTAATTGAAGAATCAAAACTCAAAAAATCCATTGAAAAAATCATTGAAGATAAAGAAAGTGATGATCTGGGTGATTTTGATGATTCAGATTTTGATAGCCTGGATCTTGAGTCGGTAGACGATGAGAAAGAAGATGAATCTGATATCGCAGGTGACGATGCGCCAATCGTTCGTTTTGTCAACAAAATACTACTGGACGCGATTAAAAAAGGCGCTTCGGATTTGCATTTTGAACCCTATGAAAAACGTTATCGGGTACGATTCAGAATTGATGGCATTCTGGGTGAAGTGGCTGGTCCTCCCATAAACCTGTCAACTCGTATTGCGGCGCGTCTTAAGGTTATGTCCAGGCTGGATATTTCTGAAAAAAGACTCCCCCAGGATGGCCGGATAAAGTTAAAGCTCTCTAAAAACAAATCGATTGATTTTCGTGTCAGTACACTACCCACGTTATTTGGTGAAAAAATCGTAATGCGTATTCTTGACTCCTCCTCCGCTCAACTGGGGATTGATGTTCTGGGGTATGAGCCTGAGCAGAAAGAGGCTTTTATGGAAGCAATTCATAAACCTCAGGGGATGGTTCTGGTTACCGGCCCGACCGGTAGTGGTAAAACGGTGTCTCTGTATACTGCAGTAAATATCATTAACACCCCCGAGCGAAATATTTCTACCGCCGAAGACCCGGTAGAAATCAATCTGGAAGGTGTTAACCAGGTGAATGTTAACCCTAAACAGGGCCTGACCTTTTCATCTGCTCTACGCTCATTTTTAAGACAGGATCCTGATATTGTACTGGTTGGTGAGATTCGTGATCTGGAAACTGCAGAAATTGCGATTAAAGCAGCACAAACCGGGCATCTGGTATTATCTACTCTGCATACCAACAGTGCACCGGAAACACTGACCCGAATGATCAATATGGGGGTTGCAGCCTTCAACCTTGCTACCAGTGTCAACCTGGTAATTGCCCAGCGACTGGCCAGACGCTTATGTGATAAATGCAAAAAAGTCATTAAGCTGCCAGAAGAAGCTATGCTAGAGGCAGGCTTTAAAAAGAAAGAAATTGGCACATTTGAAATATTTGAACCAGTTGGTTGCGATTCCTGCACAAAAGGCTATAAAGGGAGGGTGGGCGTGTACCAGGTGATGAAGTTTTCTGAGGAAATGGGCCGTATTATTATGGAAGGCGGAAACGCAATCGATATTGCCGATCAAGCTGCCAAAGAAGGCGTTAATGACCTGCACCGCTCAGCATTATTAAAAGTTATGCAGGGAGTGACTTCTCTTGAGGAAGTTAACCGCGTAACGCAGCATTAAATTCAGGATTAAACTATGGCTGTTCAAGCACTAAAAAAAGATAGAAAAAATATAAAAAGAACCGGTAAACCCGCCAAAGTGGTGAAACAAGCCAGTTATGCATGGCAAGGTGCGGACAAAAAAGGCCAGAAAGTCACAGGTGAAATGTCTGCAGCTACTCCGGCTATTGTTAAAGCACAATTACGTAAACAGGGCATCAGCCCGATAAAGGTCACCAAAAAATCACAACCAATGTTTGGTGGGGGGAAAGGTAAACCCGTCGATGCAAAAGATGTGGCCATGTTTTCACGTCAGATTGCTACCATGATGAAAGCTGGTGTGCCGCTGGTTCAATCCTTTGAAATTATTGGTCAGGGCCATGAAAAACCCAGAGCTCAGGAACTGTTGCTTGGAGTAAAAGCCGATATTGAATCAGGTAATACGATGGCTGATTCATTACGTAAACAACCCAAATACTTTGATGATCTCTTTTGTGATTTGGTTGATGCGGGTGAGCAATCTGGTTCACTGGAAAACATGCTGGACAGAATTGCAACCTATAAAGAAAAAACCGAAGCATTAAAATCCAAAATTAAAAAAGCCATGAGCTACCCGATTGCGGTTGTGGTAATTGCAGTAGTTGTTACTTCTATCCTGCTGGTTAAGGTGGTTCCTCAGTTTCAGGAAATCTTTCAGGGCTTTGGTGCTGACTTACCAGCATTTACTTTATTTGTTATTGGTATTTCTGAATTTATGCAGGAATCCTGGTTTTTCTTCCTGATCGTTATGATTGCTTCCGGTGTTGGCTATAAAATGCTCTACCAGCGTTCAAAAAAGACCCGCGACAGGCAGGACAAAGCCTTATTAAAATTTCCAGTTATCGGGCCTATTTTACATAAAGCCGCAGTGGCAAAATTTGCACGTACGCTGTCCACCACGTTTGCCGCCGGTGTACCGCTGGTAGAAGCTTTAGAATCTGCTGCGGGGGCTTCGGGTAATGCGCTCTATCGAGATGCCATTTTAAGAGTTAAAGATGATGTGACCACCGGTCTGCAGATGAATATGGCCATGCAGTCTACCGGTGTTTTCCCTAATATGGTGGTACAGATGATTGCTATTGGTGAAGAGTCAGGTTCGATTGATGCCATGCTGTCAAAAGTGGCAGATATTTATGAGCAGGAAGTTGATGATGCGGTCGATGGGCTTAGTGCACTGATTGAACCTTTGATAATGTCAATTCTGGGTGTGCTGATTGGTGGCCTCATTATTGCCATGTACCTGCCGATCTTCCAGCTTGGTGCAGTTATCTGATTAGTCAGTATTTTTTTAATCGCTATATTTTAGATCAGTACGTTATATTTAGTCATAGCCCGGCACTTTCACCTGCCGGGTTATTTTACTGACCGAAGGTTCGTTCTCAAATAACACAAACCCCTTCTAACTCCAACAAAATCGGCCCGAATACCGCAAGTCTATGAATCAAATTATTTCCGCTTTAGAATATTACCCAACGATATTAATCATTTGCACCGGCATCTTTGGACTGCTAGTTGGCAGCTTTCTCAATGTTGTTATTTTTCGTTACCCCATTATGTTGTTTCGAGAATGGGAGTCGATGGCAAAGGAGATATTGAAAGAACGCGGTTATAAACTAAGCTCTCCGAAAAAACAGGAGGATGGGACATATGGTGATAATCAACCTGAAACATTTAACCTGACGGTTCCCCGCTCTGCCTGTCCTAAATGTGAACATAAGATTACAGCGCTGGAAAATATTCCCCTCTTCAGTTATCTGTTTTTAAAAGGCCGGTGCCGTGGCTGCAAAACACCTATTTCGATCAGATACCCATTTGTTGAGTTACTTACCGGGATCGCTTTTGCCTTTTGTGCGTTTCATTTTGGTTTTGGCTGGCCGCTACTTTTTGCAATAATTATCACGGCTTACTTTGTCGCCCTGAGTTTTATCGATATTGATCACCAGATTTTACCGGACAACATGACCCTGCCCTTGCTCTGGTTAGGACTATTACTGGCCCTTAACCAGACCTATATAGAGTTAAGTAATGCGATCATCGGCGCAGCCGCTGGTTATCTGGTTTTGTGGAGTATTTACTGGTTGTTTAAATTATTAACTGGCAAAGAAGGCATGGGGTATGGTGATTTTAAGTTACTCGCGGTCATTGGTGCGCTCGTTGGCTGGCAAAAGCTGCCAATCGTTATTCTGCTCTCGGCCAGTGTTGGTGCTATTATCGGGGGTGGACAGCTATTAATACAGAAAAAAGATTCACAAACAAAAATTCCCTTTGGCCCCTACCTTGCGGTTGCTGGCTGGGTGACTTTTTTATGGGGAGATAGCCTGTTTAATAGTTACATGCAATTCTCTGGTTTAAGGTAAATGATACCTTCAGATTTAGAATAAATGAAACTTTTTGATTTAAAACAAATGATATTTTTCGGCTTAAAACAAATGAAACTTTTCGGTTTAAAACAAATGAAACTTTTCGGTTTAAAACAATGATATTTACTGGTTTAAAATCAATAACTTTTTCCGGTTCAAAATAAATGTCTTTCAACACCCTGTTAAAAATAGGGCTGACGGGCGGCATTGCTTCGGGAAAATCGGAAGTCAGTCGGCTCTTTGTAGCAAAAGGCATTGACGTTATTGATGCTGATAAAATAGCCCGCGATCTTTTTTCACCACAAAGCCCGTTATTATCAGAACTGAAACAAAAATTTGGAAAAGAGATATTCCTGGATGATGATACGCTGGACAGAAAAGCGTTGGGTAAAATTGTCTTTAATTCAGCAAAAGATTTAAACTGGTTAAATCAACTGACACACCCCCTGGTCACCAGAGAAATAAAAAAACAGCTGAGCAAGGTGAGTTCACATTACGTGGTCCTGGATATCCCCCTGCTCATCGATCATAGTGGTAGCGTTCCTGTTCACCTTGCTGCACTGGTTGACCGAATTTTAGTCATTAATGTAGAACCTGAAACTCAAATTCAGCGAATTTGCCAACGTGATAACCTGAAACGAACTGACGCCATAGCCATTATTAAGAATCAATCCAGCACAGAGCAGAAAATGGCCCTGGCAGATGACATAATTGATAACGATGACTCAATTTCTGCGCTTGAATCCGGCGTCACTCTACTCCATAATCACTACCTGAATATCGCCAGAACTCGCGTGGAGAAACTGTGACTCTATCAAAATCGGCTAAGCCTGTTGAACCCAGTCTGGATAATCAGACTCAGCCAGGTATTCTGTTTGAGTATCCGGTAAAAGAACAATTACGTGGCTTTCTTCGACTCGAAGCACTGTTTCAACAGTTTGAACGTAACCGTACTGCCAGTCATCGAGATAACCATCTTCATGCACTGAAACTGTTATTTGAAATTCTTGAAATTCTGGAACGCGGAGACACTCGAGCTGAGCTGACTCGTGAATTGGCAAAATTGTCTGAAACTTATACTCAACTGGCAGAAAACCCGGATATTGACGACGGCAAGCTAAAAACCTTTCTAAAACAGGTTAAACAGTTACAAGAGTGGGTATTTAGCTATAAAGGCAAATTTGGCGAAAAACTGCGCAAAACACCTTTTATTGAAAGTGTAAAACAAAGAACCAGCTTACCTGGCGGTGCCTGCCATTTTGACTGCCCAGACCTCTTTTTATTTTTAAATCAACCGGTTAAGGATAAACAGGAAAAACTGTCAAACTGGGTAGAAGATGTCAAAGGCGTTCAGACCAGTATTGAAGTGATACTGAGAATGTTACGCGAAAACGGTAAATGGCGAACAGAACAGGCTCCTATGGGCAGCTTTTTGATTGAGACTCCAGATAATCCGATACAATTATTGCGGATTAAGTTACCTGCCGATGCCAATATTTTTCCTGAATTCAGCTGTGGGAAGCACTGTAGCCATATTCATTTTATGCGTTTTAATGAAGATAACAGGAAGGTGCCTGTTCGTGAATCTATCGAGTTTGAGCTGGCCTGTTGTCAGCCGCTATAGATTTGTGATGCTGACAAAGGGTTTTCTGTCAATTCAACCTGAATATAAATATCTTAATACCGATAATAGCTTGTCGGCAATGAACTGGTGCTAACAGTCCGCGAATAATATATTCAGGTTGTAATCTTGTTCTAAACTACTCCTTCTCTAAACTTCAGTTGTTCCAAACTACTCTTGTTCTAAACTACTCTTGTTCTAAATTTCGTCTTGTTCTAAGTTCTTTTGCTTTCAGGCTAGCGGTCACCAGTATGATAAGCAACAACATGACCCCTAGAGAACCACCACCAGACTCATGAGTAACAACGGCGTGACCCTGGTCGATATGATCCGGCGTTGTATCAGGGTAATTGATTTGATAGTCAAAATCCTGAGACTCAACGGGTAATCGGCTTAACGCTGAAAAATCTTGCGCGGCATTAGCTAAAACCTGGCCCGTCAGGCTGTCAATAAGTTGTATTTGCACATCATACCAACCTGACAGATAACCGGCTTCTAATACGAGATCAATCAATTCAGTCTGGTTCCCTATAATAAAATCAGTAGTCTCCACCAACTGTCTTTGCAATGTATGGGTGTTGGTCAGGTTTACTTCAGCATAGGCACTTCTGCCTGAGTTGATAGTATCTATGTCGTACTCCAACAACAAATGAGTAAAAAAGCCATCGTAATCCCGATCTTGTACCAACTCTGATGCGACATAGGTTATTCGAGTATTATTACTATTAAGCTCATGCTCATCATCTTCCAGAGGCAATGCATATAAGCTACTAAACTCATCACTACTCACCGAATCAACAATGCCAGAATAACCTGCCTCATATAAATCGATTAAAACGTCATAATCACCTGTTGGAAAGTTGTAATTAAGGCCTGTAGCCACACTATAGTAATCATGAGAATCGAAACTATGAATCGTAAAAATATCGGTTGTTGCTATATGAACCCACGCTCCCCCGCCCTGACTCAGGTAGATATCAGCATAGACATCTGCAAAGCCGCCTGAGTAATTCGCATCAAAATTTATCGTAAATTCACTGTAATAACCGTCTCCGTCGTAATCACTGTCAAGACTGACCCAGCTATCATAAATTTCAAAAAAAGACGCTTTGCTGGACAATAGAGGTGAAGACAGACGAGTCTTAGCAAGCGTTGTTTTATTGACTCCAGCATTAATACTTCGTTTTTTCAGCGTCGTTTTTCGTCGTTCAACTCTGATTTGTCCCTGACTCTGTCCCTTCTCTATTATTTGTTGCTTCTCTACTAATTGGCGCTTCTGACTAGACTGAAGCTCGCGAGTACTGGCAGAAAACCCCGTTGAGACAGTCTGTTTTTGAGTTGATTCATACCTGACCGATGTTTCTGGCTGTGCAGCATAACTACTAAAAGTTAACAAACTTACTGATAGAACGATGAACTTATTCATTGGAACCTCCGGATAAATGGCTTTTTAACCGCTTTATTGTTGTTAAAACCATTTAACCATCATCTCTATGAACGATAACTGAACACAATTTAACTTTTACTTAAACAAATTAACATCGACTGACAAACCCTTAAAATACTTCTAGGTATACCCAAACTCCCTGGAAATAAGCTGACTTTTGTAAAATAGTGACTCACCAGGCGAAAATGAACAAAGTTTGTAATCAAATTCCACCAGGTCACCAGTTTTTATTACGAGTGAACGACAAATATCAAAATAAAGTGTTAACATTGGCAACAATAGAATAAAACAAACAAATGCGGAGTAATCATGAAACTAAAACTGGTAACAAGTGTTGTTCTGGGATTATTAATGGCCGGTTGCAATCAAAGTGGCGAAGAAACGAACAAAGCAGATGACAACGATAAACTAAAAAAAGTCACCTCCCCTGCCATGAGCAAGATAGAACCAGACACAACAGCAGACAAGCCCATGTCTCGTTTTGAAATTTATAAAAAAGTTGAGCTTAACAGTGATTTAAGCCACCTGAGCATCAACCAGAAAAAAATGATTGGCCTTTTAATTGATGCGTCGAAGATCATGGACACACTTTTCTGGAAACAGACTTATGGCAACCCTGAAACATTATTCAGTCGCATAAAAGACCCTTCTGCTCAGCATTTTGCAAAAATCAACTATGGTCCCTGGGACAGACTGGATGGCGACAAACCATTTATTGCTGAATATTCCGACAAACCACTGGGCGCACAGTTTTACCCAGATGACATGACAAAGGAAGAGCTTGATGCTTCAAAATTAAAAGATAAAAAGGGACTTTATTCAATCGTTAAACGGGACTCCGTAGGTCAGTTATATACGGTCCCATTTCATATTGAATATAAAAGCGAACTCTCAAAAGCTTCAGCAATACTCAAGCAGGCTGCCAGACTTGCTGACAATAAAGAGTTTAAACAATATCTTAATTTACGAGCAGATGCACTGTTAACTGATGACTTTCAAAAAAGTGATTTCGCATGGATGGATATGAAAACCAATCCCATTGAAGTCGTTATTGGTCCCATAGAAACTTATGAAGACCAGCTATTTGGATATCGAGCAGCTTATGAAGCGGTTGTGCTAATAAAAGATACCGAATGGAGTAAAAAACTGAGTAAATACGCAGCTCTATTACCTCAGCTACAAAAAGATCTACCGGTTGATGACAAATACAAGCAGGAAAAACCAGGCACTGATTCTGATCTGAATGCCTATGATGCCGTTTATTATGCTGGAGATGCCAACGCTGGGATGAAATCTTTTGCCATTAACTTACCAAATGATGAAGAAGTACAACTGGCAAAAGGGGCTCGCAGACTACAGTTAAAAAATACAATGAAAGCCAAATTTGATCATATTATGGTGCCAATAGCCAATGAACTCATTGCCAAAGACCAGAGACAGTTTATTAAATTTAAAGCGTTTTTTGCTAATACTATGTTTCACGAAGTCGCTCATGGACTTGGTGTAAAAAACACCATTAATAACTCTGGCTCTGTTCGAAGCAGCCTTAAGGAAACAGCATCTGCTCTGGAAGAAGGTAAGTCAGATATTCTCGGACTTTATATGATTGCTAAACTCTACGAGTCTGGTGATATCACTGAAGGTAAGTTAATGGATAATTATGTGACTTTTCTGGCAGGGATTTTCAGAAGTGTTCGTTTCGGTGCATCCAGTGCTCACGGAAAAGCCAATATGGTCAGGTTTAACTTCTTTAAGGAACTGGGGGCGTTTAATCGTGATGCTCAAACAGGACTTTATCGTGTTAATTTTGACGGCATGACGATTGCGATAAAAGAACTATCCAGACTCATCTTAACCATTCAGGGAGATGGAAATTACGAAGGTGCGGTAAAATTACTGGCCGAAAAAGGAGTTATTGGCGAACAACTCGGTAAAGACCTGGCTCTTCTTGAGCGAGCTGCAATTCCAGTCGACATCATCTTTGAGCAAGGCAAATCAGTTCTGGGAATTTAATCTGCTATTTTTAGTTTGATATAAAAAAAGAGAACAAGAAGAATGATCATTTTTCTTGTTCTCTTATTGCCAGATTCAATCATTACAGGTACACGAATTTTTTTAATCTTTCAGCCTTTCAAATAACTGATAAATGACACTGAACCAGGCAATACCAACAGCCATTTTTTGATCCGTTTTTGTTGGTACAATATCTTCACGCCACTGATTGGCCTGATAGATATCAGGCTCAAATTTTTCAAACAATTCTTCAATAAAAACTTCGTTTTTCATTTCTTCAGGGATCCAGCGACTTTCAAAAGCATGGGCAACCGCATCCTGTTCCTGTGGAAATTGACTCCCCAGGTGGCGCGCTAACACCTGCCTGCAGTGCTGTGCAAATGGTGTCTCCAGAAAATCCACGACTGCCTGTGTTTTTTGCGCTGTAGATTGTGACGACTGCTTATGTGCCTGATCAATCTGATGACCATATTTTTTTTCCATCTGTTGAATAATCTGCAGATCTGACTGAGTGAGTTGTGCGGGATCGCCTTTCGCTTCAAATAATCTTTTTGATAATTGCTCAAAGATTATCCTGTCATCTTCAGACATCACAGCTAACATTTTTTCTAACATACTACTCATATCATTCTACTCATATCATTCTACTCATAACATTCTGCCCATAACATAAACCTGTTTCCACACCGCTATTTTGAAAGCTGTATTTTAAGACCTTTATCAGCATAAGTCTGTAAATCAATACCAAATGCCATATTTTCAAAAGCTTTAACGATTTTATAGGGTTTTGACTCGGGATCAAGTGCCATTTTAGATAAATCGACCAGCCTTTCTGTTCGAGGCTGCTTGTATTCATCCAGCACCAGTAAAACACTGGGTTTTAATTTATGCTCAGAATGGGAGCGGACTACAATACCCACTTCACCGTTTTCCATTTCTACAATGGAGCCTGGCGGATAAATACTTCGCCATTTTATAAATTTTAATACCAGCTTTTCATCAAAGTGAGTATGCTTTCCCGCCATCAGCACCTTATATGCGTCCATCACCGGAAGCGCTTTACGATAGGTCTGATGGCTGGTTAAGGACTCAAAAACTTCTATTATGCTGATTATTCGAACAGCAGGTGAAATCTGTTCCTCTTTTAAACCTCTTGGATATCCCTGCCCGTTTAATCGTTCATGATGTGCATAAGCCACATCAATACACGAAGGTGTTAACCCACTTTTTGTAGACAAAATATCAGCACCAAGTTTTGCATGTTTACTGATTTCCTGTCGCTCGTTCTGGTTAAGTCGTCCCTTCTTGGCTAATACTTTTTTATTGACTTTTAATTGCCCAATATCGTGTAAAAGTGCAGCCATACCTATATCTTCCAGTGCAAATTCTGAGTATCCCAGGCTAATGGCAAAACCGATAGATAGGATACTCACACTAAAACTATGCTCAGCCACTTTCTCATTTTCACCTTTAAGCATGGTTAGCATCAACATGGCTTCCTGGTTTTCAAGCACTGACCTGACGTTATCTTTCACGGAACGACGAACACCATGTAAATCAAAGTCTTCACCCAGGGTAATATTTTCCATAACACTTTTCATCAGATGAGCTGTTGTTTTTCGCCTGGAAAATGCAGGTTTCAACTTTTCTCGCAGATTATAGTTTTTCTGACTGATATTTGTTTCAAGCTGCTGACGATAAGTTGAAGAGGTGGTGGTCGCCAGTTTGTAACGTTGATAATCAACATCGGATTTAAAATCAACATAAACAAACTGACATTGCCGCTTTATTTCTTCAATATCCAGCTCGCTTTCTATAATAAAACCTTGAAATAAAAAACTTGACTCACTCCAGTCTCTATCTAATTCTGAAACAAACATGCCAGGCTTAAGATCGGCGACTTGCACTTTAATACGTTTTAAATACTGCATGTATTCAGTTTAGCAACTTTTTATTAATTCCTGGCTAACTTTTTGTATTCTATTAAATAAGTCTTTAATAACAATGATAACCTGACGAGCTTTTTCCTCATTATAATTCATTTCTTTCTCGTTCATGTAAGTCGCTTGCGAAAGCTCCAGTTGTAAACTATCGATATTAGCCTGGGGTTTTCCATAATGACGAGTTATATAACCCCCTTTAAAACGACCGTTAACCACTTTAGAATATCCTTGAGGGTTCCAACCGTCAATCAACTCAGTCAACGCTTTGGAACAACTCAGGGAATTGAAGCTACCAAAATTAAAATCGGCCAGCTGGCCTTCGAAAAACCTTGGAACCTCTGATTTTATCGAATGTGCTTCGAATAAAAGTGCATAACCAAAACGTTGTTTAATTACTTTTAAGGTCTGTTCAATTTTTGTATGATAGGGCTGCCAGTATTTCTGTTGACGAAACAAAATTTCGTCTGGGCTCGGTAACTTTTCTGGCAAATAAACAGGTTGGCCATCAAACTGTGAGGTTGGACATAACTCGGTTGTATCAGCACCAGGATACAAGGACCTGCCGTGAGGATCTCTGTTCAAATCAATCAGATAGCGAGAATACACAGGATTAATCAGGTAACAGCCCATTTCCCGGGCAAACTGATAGATGCGATCCAGATACCAGTCAGTGTCAACCAACTTCCTGGCTGAGGCTGTCATATCGACTCTCACCGCTTCGGGTAGTTCAATCCCATTGTGTGGCATTGAAACAAAAACAGGCAATTTTCCCTGAATGAACTGGTAAGTTGCTGACATATTGAACCTCGAACTATAAATTCTGATAACTGGCTTTTATTTATACCCAAATTCCCTGGAAATGCAGGATTCAGCAAGGAGTTTGGGTATATCATACCTGATATCTCAATACCAGTCTTGTATATACAACTAGACAGGAGCATAATTGTGCTTATGAACAAAAACGAAAGCCTTTACAGTCAGGTCAAGCAATACATTCTGGATGGAATAAGCCTGCGCACATGGGTTGCTGGTGATCGCGTTCCTTCAGAAAACGAACTGGTTGACCTGTGCAAAGTCAGTCGAATGACCGCCAGACGGGCTCTGCAGGAACTTTTCTTTGAAGGTACCCTGATCCGGATTAAAGGTAAAGGTAGTTTTGTTGCAGAAGAAAAGCAACAGTCATCATTGCTTCAGATAAAAAGTATTGCTACCGAAATCAGAGAGCTTGGCCAGGTACATCATTCTCAGTTACTGGCATTAAAACTAGAAGAGCCAGACAACTCAATAATCAGTGCCATGAACTTGTCCGATGAGCAGCTATGTGCTCATTCACAGTTACTTCATTATCAAAATCATCAGCCAGTTCAACTAGAGTTTCGCTGGGTTAATCTTGATATTGCACCCGATTACATTGAGCAGGATTTTTCTGAAACAACACCCAGCGAGTATTTATTTTCAATTGCACCGGTCACCGCAGCAGAGCACAGAGTTGAAGCTATTATCGGCAGCGAGCAAATCAGAGAACTATTAGAAGTAGATGAAAATGAAGCCGTTTTATTATTGGAAAGAAAAACCTGGTGCAATAATAAACTCGTCAGTTATGCCAGACTCTATCATCCGGGAAATAGTTACAGTCTAGGCACAAAGTTTACAACCTGATGTCATTTAATCTTCTATTTATGTAGTAACAAACTGATGCCGTAACACATTTACTTTATCTGGTTGGCAACTAGCACAACCGCCAGGAGAAACCAATGAACAAATCAAGAACCAACAAAAAACGAGTGATTAGAGCCAACAGAGGCTCAGAACTACAGGCAAAATCCTGGTTAACAGAAGCCCCTCTTCGAATGCTAATGAATAACCTTGATCCGGATGTTGCTGAAGATCCTGCTTCATTAGTTGTTTATGGGGGAATTGGACGAGCCGCCAGAAACTGGGAGTGTTACGATCAACTGGTTAAGCAACTCGAACAACTCGAAGACGATGAAACACTACTGGTTCAGTCTGGAAAACCCGTAGGCGTATTTAAAACCCATGCAGATGCACCAAGAGTTTTAATTGCAAATTCAAACCTGGTTCCTCAATGGGCTAACTGGGAACACTTTAATGAACTGGATAAAAAAGGCTTGATGATGTATGGACAAATGACCGCCGGCTCATGGATTTATATCGGCAGTCAGGGCATTGTTCAGGGAACTTATGAAACCTTTGTAGAAGCTGGTCGCCAACATTTTTCTGGTGATACGACAGGTAAGTGGATATTAACCGGTGGATTAGGTGGTATGGGCGGGGCTCAACCGCTTGCGGCGACTATGGCTGGCTACAGCATGATAGCGGTAGAGTGTGATGAAACACGCATTGATTTTCGTTTGCGCACAGGTTACCTGGATAAAAAAGCGACTTCTATTGATGAGGCACTGACTTTGCTTAAGCAATCGATAGATGCAAAAACGCCAGTCTCCATAGGTCTTACCGGAAATGCCGCTGATATTTTTCCAGAACTGTACCAACGAGGTATTAAACCCGATCTGGTTACTGACCAGACTTCCGCCCATGATCCGGTAAACGGTTACCTTCCGCAAGGATGGAGTGTTTCACAGTGGAAAAAACTGGCTCAGGAAGATCCTGAAAGAGTTGCCAGAGAAGCAAAAAAATCTATGGCTGTTCAAGTAAAAGCCATGGTTCAGTTTGCTCACGATGGTATACCAACTGTCGACTATGGCAACAACATCAGGCAACAGGCTTATGATGAAGGCATAAAAAACGCCTTTGATTTCCCAGGGTTCGTACCAGCTTATATCAGACCTTTGTTTTGTCGAGGTGTCGGACCATTTCGCTGGGTGGCTTTATCTGGTGATGCGGAAGACATCTACAAAACAGACCAGAAAGTTAAAGAGATAATCAATGACGACCCTCATTTACATCAGTGGCTGGACATGGCCCGTGAACGAATCAGTTTTCAAGGATTACCCGCCAGAATCTGTTGGGTGGGTTTAGGCTTAAGACATAAGCTGGGCCTGGCGTTTAATGAAATGGTAAAGAACGGAGAATTAAAAGCGCCAATTGTCATTGGCAGAGATCACCTGGACTCGGGCTCCGTTGCAAGCCCTAACAGAGAAACCGAGAGCATGAAAGATGGTTCTGATGCGGTATCAGACTGGCCGCTACTTAACGCCATGTTAAACGTAGCCAGTGGTGCCACCTGGGTATCTCTTCATCATGGTGGTGGTGTTGGCATGGGTTATTCTCAACATTCAGGTATTGTCATCTGTTGTGATGGAACGGATGAAGCTGCAGCAAGAATTAAACGAGTTCTGTGGAATGATCCAGCGACCGGGGTAATGCGTCATGCCGATGCAGGTTATGAACTTGCCAAGCAATGTGCTCGCGAAAACCAACTCAACCTTCCCATGGTTGAAGCAACATTTGAGAAAAAATAACATGAAGACATTTTTAATAAAACCCGGCCAGCTATCTTTGCAGGATTGCAGACATATTTATGAAAACCCGGTTAAACTTTCTCTGGATGTTGAAAGTCACGATAAAATTAATCTTTCAGCCCAGACAGTTCAGGAAGTACTGGATAACAAACGTACCGTTTATGGTATCAATACCGGTTTCGGTCTGTTAGCTTCCAAAAGTATCCCTGACGATAAACTTCAGTTGCTCCAGGAAAGCCTGGTTTTATCACATGCTGCAGGCATCGGTGCACCACTGGATAATAATACTGTCAGACTCTTAGTGGCCCTGAAAGTTAGCAGTTTGTCACAGGGATTTTCTGGTATACGTCTGGTGATAATTGAGCGATTACTCCACTTGATCAACCAGGATATTTATCCCTGTATTCCAGAAAAAGGTTCTGTTGGCGCTTCTGGTGACTTAGCCCCGCTAGCACATATGAGTTGTTTGTTATTAGGCGTTGGACAAGCCATTGTCGATGGAAAAAACATTCCTGCTGCAGAAGCTTTAAAAGTAGCAGGACTCAAGCCCTCAACTTTAGCTGCAAAAGAGGGGTTAGCATTACTGAATGGTACTCAGGTATCCACAGCGATAGCCTTGCGTGGATTATTTCAGACAGAAAATTGTTTTAGTGCAGCAATGGTTGCAGGCTGTTTATCGGTTGACGCTGCACTGGGGAGTATTGCCCCATTTGACCAACGAATTCACCAGGCCAGAGGCCATAGAGGACAACAATTAACTGCAACCACTTACCTGGAGTTTTTAAAAGACAGTGAACTACTTAACTCACATTCCGACTGCCAGAAAGTTCAAGACCCTTATTCGCTAAGATGCCAACCTCAGGTCATGGGCGCAGCACTGGACCAGATACAATTTCAGGCTAGCATATTACTCATTGAATCCAATGCAGTTTCAGATAATCCATTAGTTTTTACTGCAGAAGGCGATATTATTTCTGGTGGTAATTTTCATGCAGAACCTGTTGCTATGGCCGCTGATTGCCTGGCTATATCGGCCGCTGAAATTGGTGCGATCAGTGAGCGAAGAGTCGCATTATTACTAGATAGTCACCTGAGTCAGCTTCCGCCTTTTTTGGTCAAAGACAGTGGCATTAATTCAGGGTTTATGATTGCTCAAGTGACAGCAGCAGCGCTGGCAAGTGAAAATAAAACCTTAGCGCACCCCGCCTCTGTAGACAGTTTGCCGACATCCGCGAATCAGGAAGACCACGTCAGCATGGCGACTTTTGCTGCACGCAAACTGGTGGAACTAACAGATAATCTTGCTGGAATTGTGGCCGTAGAGTTACTCAGTGCAGCACAGGGAATAGAATTACGAGCGCCCTTAATGTCTTCTCCTGCGGCACAAAATGCGATTAAACTGATTAGAACTAAAGCTGAGTTTTACGAGAAAGACCGTTATATGGCTTCCGATATAGAAAATATCAAAGACATGGTTTTAACAGGACAGTTTAATCCGTTTATCCAATCCATTGTGCTTCCCTCACTTTAGATACTAAACTATCAGGGAACTCAACACTGAGTCCCCTGATTCAAAACTCACTATTCCGTATAAAGCGGTGCATTCTGGTCTCTTAAATTATACCGGGAGACCATAACTTCACCGTAAGCTCCCGCACTTCGGATTGCAATTAAATCACCTCGCTTTGTCTCGGGTAACTTTACCGACTTTCCAAAACAATCTGTTGATTCACAAATAGGACCGACCACATCATATTCTCTAATTTCTCCCTCGCCAGTTAAGTTATCAATCTGGTGATAGCTCTGATATAAAGCCGGTCGCATTAATTCTGTCATACCCGCATCTACAATAGCAAAATTTGTGTTCACTCCATTCTTAATATACAACACTCGTGTAATTAAATTTCCACACTGAGCCACTATTGAACGGCCTAATTCAAAATGCACTTGCTGGTTTGCTTTTCTATCTAAAAACTCGTTAAATATTGCAAAATAAGTCTCAAAGTCTGGTAACCACTCATCATCCGGTTTTAAATAATTAATTCCAAGGCCACCGCCAAGATTTAAGTGTAAAATTTCTATACCATGATCACAAAACCAGTTTTGAATTTCATTTACTCTTAAACACAAACCTTTAAACACATTCATGTCAGTAATTTGAGAACCAATATGAAAATGCAGTCCCGTTAATTTAATATGCTTTAAGCCTTTTAGTTTCTCAACAATTATTGGCAAATCGATCTGGTTAATACCAAATTTATTCTCATCTAATCCAGTAGTAATATATTTGTGAGTTTTGGCATCTACATTTGGGTTGATTCTCAAAGCAATTTCGGCAATCTGAGAAGACTCTTCAGCCAATGCGTTGAGAACATCTATTTCCTGAATTGACTCACAATTAAAAGCCTTGATATTATTTTCTAATGCAAAACGCAATTCTTTATCTGTTTTTCCAACGCCGGCAAAAAGTATTTTATCTGCAGAAAAACCTATATCAATTGCTCGTCGAACTTCATTTCCACTTACACAATCCGCACCAAAACCCATATTACTGATGATGGTTAAAAGCCGCTCGTTTGCGTTAGCTTTCACTGCATAATGAATATCAAAATTGAATTTATCGGCTAATGATTTGACGCAATTTAATGTACTATCAAGGACCGCCAGATCATAATGATAAAATGGTGTTTCTTTACTCTGAAACAAGTCTTTAACTTCTGAACTAAACATTAAACAACCCTCGGTGTAGTTCATTCAATGATTTCACTTTAAGCTCTTCTGAAACCAGTACAGATACATTATGTGCACTTCCACCATACGAGATCATTCTTATTGGAATATCCTTTAAACACTGAATAACAGGTAATGCAATTGCACTTCCCTCCACACCAAAATCACCAACAACACAAATAATAGACTGGTTGTAATCAACCTCAACACGTCCAAACTCTTTCAGGGTTTTTATTATTTTATCCAGATGTGTAATATCATCAATGGTTAGCGACACTGCAACTTCTGAAGTCGTGATCATATCGATTGACGTATGATACAACTCAAAGACTTCAAAAACTCTTCTTAAAAAACCTGGAGCCTGAAGCATTTCACTTGATTTAATTTTAATGGCAGTAATTCCATCTTTAGCTGCTATGGCTTTTATACCTGCTTTAGTGCTTTTTGATGTAATAACCGTTCCCGGCGCAGTCGGTTCAAGCGTGTTTAATAATTTAACCGGAATATCTTTCTTGCGGGCTGGTTTAACGCTACTTGGGTGTAAAATTTTTGCACCAAAATATGCCAACTCTGCGGCTTCATTAAATGACAAAGAACGAATGGGGCGCGTACCTTCCACAAAACGAGGGTCATTATTGTGCATTCCATCGATATCAGTCCAGATTTGAACTTCTTCACAATTTAATGCAGCTCCAAATAAAGAAGCGGAGTAGTCGCTTCCGCCCCGCCTTAAATTATAAACTTCCCCAAAGGCATTTCTACAAATAAACCCCTGAGTAACAAAGCAATTAGCGCCTTCACTAGCAGCAACAACTTTATTAATTGCATCGCTCAGATAACTTTCATCTGGCAAATTATTCTGATCAAGACGCAAAATATTTAAAGCAGGAATTAACATTGAGTTTTGACCTGACTGGTTCAGGTAAAGGTGGAAGATTTCAGTTGAAATCAACTCTCCTCTTGCCAGAACCTGGTACTCAAAAATATCTATAAACCTCTGCTGAACCAGTTCTCTTATACCAAAAAGCTGAGCACTTACAAATTGAACAGCTTCTTCAATTAACTCTGTACAGGAAAACAATTGAGTAATATACAACTGGTAGTGCTTTTCTAATTCTGTAATGGTTTGATCGACAACATGACTATTGCCACTCTTCAGCGCATCAACTATTTTAACAAGACTATCAGTAGTGCCTGCAACGGCAGATAATACCACCAGAACTTTGCCCTGCTGACTAACTATTTCAGCAACGCGCTTCATCCTCTGAGGGTCTCCCAGTGAAGTACCACCAAACTTTAAAACTTTCATAATCTACTCAAAACCAATATTTACTAAAAACAATATTTACCAAAATCAACATCTACCAAAAATCTGCATTCACACGAATCAGCATTTATATCGGCCGGAACCGACAAATTGATAACTACTCTGATTCAATTAACAACTCAGCTATTTGAACTGCATTCAAAGCAGCACCTTTCCAGAGCTGATCAGCCACCACCCATAAAGCAAGCCCATTATCACAAGATATATCTTCTCGAATTCGGCCTACATAGGTATCCATTTGCTCACTAACTTCTACTGGCGTAGGGTAGCCACCATCCTTTCTTTCATCGATAACCTGAATTCCATTAGAAGCCGCAAGTAACTCTCTTGCTTTTTCCGCACTAACAGCGTCTTCTGTTTCAATATTAATTGCCTCAGAATGAGCTCTGATTACAGGCACTCTCACACAGTTGGCCGCAATCCTTATCTGAGGTGAGTCCATTATTTTCCAGGTTTCTTCAACCATTTTCATCTCTTCTCTGGTATACCCATTTTCCTGAAACACGTCAATATGAGGAATAACATTAAATGCAATTTGTTTAGTAAAGTTTTCTATCTTAATCGGTTCTTTTGCCAAAACAGACGAAAGCTGAGTTTCCAGTTCTGATATCGCTTGCTGGCCTGCACCAGATACAGCCTGATAAGTCGATACAACGATGCGCGTAATTTTCGAATATTGATGAATTGGGTTAAGTGCAACAACCATCTGAATGGTTGAGCAATTCGGGTTTGCAATTATCCCGTTATGGCTTTTTGCTGCTTCCGGGTTAACTTCGGGAACAACTAATGGTACTTTTTCATCTAACCGAAAAGCGCTACTATTATCTATAACAACCGCACCTGCTTTTACCGCTGCCGGTGCAAACTCTTTACTGTGGGAGCCACTGGTAGCAAAAAATACAAAATCCTGCCCCTCGAATTTATCAACAGAGAACTCCTCGACCACCAGTGAGCCAAATTCGGTTTCAAACGTTTTACCTGCCGAGCGACTGGAGGCTAACAGCGTTAAATTTTTAACAGGAAAATTTCTCAAGTGCAAAATTCGAATTAATTCCTGTCCTACAGCACCTGTTGCACCGATGATAGCTACATTATAATTTGTCATATTCTAAAAACCCTGTTTCTAAATGCCTGTCTGAACCTTAGTTAAATTATATCACGCAAATTCCTGATGGGACGGATTTATGGAAGTCACACTCTTGAATTAAACGCGCTTAAACACGCATTTTGGCTGCGTCTGTTTATATATTTATACCCTGACTCCACATAAATCAACTCTGATTCCGCGATCTCTGGTTCCGCGATCTTTAAGGGTCCGTAGGTATATGGTTTAAGGATATAATATCTTCAGGTATAGAAAGCATAACTTTTTGTTATAGAGCAACAAGAATAATAGCATTAAGTACTTTTAAACAACTTGACCCCTTTATAAAGATACTGCTATAAAGGGGTTAACAACCGCTCAGCTGAATACATAAACATTTGGCATGAGTATCAATTCGACAACAAATTTAAGAAAATGAAAACAAGCAATATTAACCAATCACAATACATTAATGCCACTTTCC
>JADGFG010000015.1:36854-39154 GCA_016743995.1 Kangiellaceae bacterium
CCGTTTTATTAACGGCTTCGAGCGCTGTTTCTATTGGTTCTATATTGACTATTGTTCTTTCATCCATGCTAAAACGTATCACTATTAAACAAATGCCAGAGCGGCGCTGATAAAGTATTATTTAAATTATCAAAACGCCGCTCAGTTTACACTCAGCGGCGTTTTTTTTGACCCCTAAAAAATGGAGATATTAAGAGATGAAATTACAACAACTAAGATTTGTACTCGCAATTGCAGAGTGCGGACTTAATATTACACAGGCCTCACTCCAACTCTTTACCTCACAGCCAGGAGTCAGTAAGCAGTTGAGATTACTAGAAGAAGAGCTAGATATTCAGATCTTTGCCCGAAATGGTAAAAATCTGGTAAGTATCACCCCGGAAGGTAAAGTTGTGCTCGATAAAGCTAAAACTATAATGAGTTCTATTAATGAAATCAAAGCATTTTCCAATTCAGTTAACCCTGAGCGCCGACCATTTCCAATACAAAATTTTACACATACTGCATAAACTAATATTACAAGAGCAATTACCTGACGAAAGAAAACAATTAACAGCTGTTGACCTGTTTACTGAACCAATGTGAGTTCAGCAAATAATAGCTCTCCTTGTTGATAGGCATTGAAATCCTGAGTTTTAATATAGTAGAGCTGTCCCTGTGTGGATGGCGATCCCTTAAGCATAAAATACTTCACATTTCGATTTCTACGATATCTCGTACCTAGTTTAATAATATATGGTTTATCCTCCTGGACCCGTATTAAAACCCAGGGAGCCTCAGGTACCTTAAACAAACCGGTTGCTTTCGGCACAGCCCCAATAGAAAATGCAATTTCTTTCCAGATTTTACCATGCCCAGCATATCGATAAAGTTCAAAAGCAATCGCATGAGCGTATTCGTGAAGAATAGTATCGGTGACGGTCTCGATGGCATTATTCTTATAATGAAAATGGCTTATACTGATTAACTTCCTGTTTATATTACATAAACCAGCTCTTCTTTTAGCGTAATCGTAAGTTACCTGCCAATTTTTAAGGAACGGGAATTCAGCTACTAATTGTTTTTTCAAATCAATAACTAACGTAGCAACTTCATTTTGATTCATTGTTGGTTTGCACAAGTTGATTATCAGAGGAAGTAATCAGCATCATTTTATCCTGTCTTTTCAATTTTTTTATTTTTGCTTCCAGCTTACTCGCTTGCGAGCGACTACCCTGGCTACACACGAAAACTAACATTTCCGGTGGAGAGCTACGAAAAAACTTAGCCTGTTTACCTTTTGTAAAATGCTCTTTATAACGTCGTTCAACATCTGTCGTAATTCCCGTGTACAGTTTTTCATCAATCGTTTTAATAATATAAACGTACCAGGTTTTACTATTCGTAGTCAATTGATTTTACCTTTCCCATATTTAAATAAGCTCTATAGTCGGTGATATCACACAACGTATATCATTATCCCGTGTTTAAATAAACAGGTACAGCGCTTCATGGAATATAGCAATACCGCTTAGAGTAATTTATAATTACTCCAATTCACAGACTATGGAAACCCCAATGAATCAACAATTACCAGAAATCAAATTTGACGCGACTAACCTTGTTAAAGAAGAAGTTTATACCGATCAGAAGATTGGTAGTATTAGAATACTTACGCCTGTTACAGTAGATGGAAAACAGGATGAGACTCGTAAAACGACTTATTTTGGCCAAACTCAGGTAATGACACCAGGAGGCGCATTACCACTAAATTTTGAGCTGAAAGCTGATAGTTTTAAATCTGCTATAGAGCAATTTGGTGATGCAGCTAAAGAAAACATGGAACAGACAATGAAGGAAATTCAGGAGTATCAGAGAGAGCAAGCTTCTAAAATTGTTGTTCCAGGACAAAGCAATTCAAACATTCAAATGCCCTGATTCAACAAAAACTTTCTTCAGGCCCTTGTTTCCAGGGGCCTTTCTACCACGTCAAATAGTAGCCAGTTCCTTACACTATCGTTGACAGTTCATCTAGCTATCAATTTTCAAAAAATACTCTAGTGATCCGATAGAACTAAAAACATAAACTATGCCATCAAAAATAATCCTGCCTTGAACTCAGAGTAAAATCATCTTAACCCTGACGAAAAGAATCAGGCCCTGGCGTTGACCCCTTTAACAAATCACCGCAGTTACTTTCCTTTTCAGAGCACCATAAAATATAAAAGGTAAAACACCAGGCAAAAAAAAGCCCACCATCAAGGTGAGCTTTCTTTTCAATTAAATGCCTGACGTTGACCTACTTTCACATGGGGAAACCC
>JADGFG010000240.1 GCA_016743995.1 Kangiellaceae bacterium
GTAGAAGGAAATGCCTGATGTCAAAGCTGGTGTATAAAAAAAGCCAGTAGAAAATTCTACTGGCTTTCAGGTGTTACCTCTTTTCAGACTAGCTGATTAGAAAGTAACAGTAGCACCTACATAGAAGAAACGTCCACGGAAAGAATAAAGATCCTGATCCGTACCGTTACCACCATTTTTCAAGAAAGGAGGTTCTTTATCTAACAAGTTTTGAATACCGAAATGTACGTCGGTATTAATGTCTTCGATGAAGTAACCTGCCTGGATATTATGGAATAATGTTGAATCCATGGTATCAGTTGGGCTAGCTACAATTTTTGAGTTGTAGTTATTGTCATAAGTCACTCGGAAGTCATCCATTTTCCAGTCAACCTGCATGTTAATTTTTGTTTCGGGGAGACTTCCGAAAGCATTATCATAGGTTCCTGAAACGTCTCTGAATGGTTCGTCACTGGTGTCCTGAACTTCAAATTTATCCATAAAGGTTGCGTCCAGATTGAAACGCCACTCACCAAAACTAGTTTCTAACAAATAGTTAGCGTTCAAGTCAAAACCTGCAACATTACGCGCGGCAACATTGTTGGCTGGTGAGAAGATAGTCTGGATGTAACCTGTACCATTATTGCTTCTGATGACGTCGTTGGCATACTCAGGGTTACCGGCAATGTTTTGATCAACCACATAGTCAGAGCTGGCAAATACTACATCAGTTTGCTTGATGCTGAAATAATCCAGAGTAAATGACAAACCTTCCATTGGTTCCAGGACAAGACCCAGCGTTGTATTTTCTGCTTCTTCTGGTTTCAGATCCGGGTTACCACCACCAATAATATCATTACTTTGAATGGTATTATTAGCCACTGCTGGATTGATATTTTGACAGCCTGGTACACTTGAAGAGTACGGAGGAGCATTATCGTTGGTACAAGGATCATAAATACTGGTATTTATGGTAGATGTACGGCCCTGATACATTTCAGCCATTGTAGGTGCACGGAAACCTGTGCTGTGGCTGGCTCGTAATTTGAGCATATCAACTGGTTGATAAACAACACCAAACTTTGGATTAACCGTATCTTTGTTAATATCGCTGTATTCGGTATATCTGACAGCAGCTTCAAAGTCCAGATTTTCAATGACAGGAATAGAAAATTCAGCGTACATTTCTTTAACTTTACGGACTGGAGATACTACTGGTGTTGAAGAGCCACCCCATGAAACGTCAAATGTTGCAGTACGTTGTGCCTGATCCACCGTTAATGAAAGTTGATCTTCACGGTACTCAACACCGGCAGCAAACATCATGTCTCCAGCTGGCATTTGCATAACTGGACCAGAAACACTGGCCTGAATAAACATCAGGTCGTTTTTGTTGGTAGTAACTGGCGCTGTTGTATTAATGAAATCCAGCATTCCCTGAGTAATAGTGCCTTCAGGGCCAAATACGTTTAACGCAACACAAGTTGGATCAGCAGCTGTTTCACATTCATTAGACAAAGCACGCTCTATCATGATGATTGATGGTTGAGGACCACCTTCACTGACCAGTTTGGCTGATTGAGTGGAGTAAACCAGTTGCCAGTCATAATCGTCGCCAAATGCACCTTCAAGGCCAAGTGTATAGCGAGAAATTGTGTTTGACGTATCATAAATACGCGGTCCATATTCAGAAAAACGACGAGCTACATTTCCTGGTAATCCAAAAGGATTGTATTTTTGATTTGCTCCAACGCCATATTGAATTGTAATTGGGTTACCATCATCGTCAAATCCTGGTGTTGGGTAACGTTTAAAAGCGTTAGGTGTATCAATGTTGCCGCTATACCAGCCAGTGTCTGTTCCTGGAGGAGCCTGAGCACCCCGTACAGTACCGTCATGGAAAGATAATTCGGTAAAAAAGCTGACTGCACTACTAATTTCATAGTCCGCAGTCATAAAAATGCTGGTTGTTGCGTTGTTATTGGCGCCAGATGTTGCTTCACGATAGTTGTATTTCATACTGTCAGCAAAAGGTACAACCGCTGAAGGGTTTGCTGCATCGAGTACAGTCCAGTTACCATCGGCCAGACCAAATCCAGAGAGTTTGGCATTCGGTGCTGTACTTGAACGTCCATTCGAACCGCCCAGATACTCCTGGTTAGCATCCTGAGTCATGTATCTGTCTCTGGATTCCCAGCCTGAGTTGTTGCTGGTAGAAGCTGCTATCATTAAGCTACCACGGTCACCACTGGTGCCTAATACAAAACCAACTTTACGTTCTTGTCCATCGCCTTCAGATGAAACACCATAATGAGCATTGAACTCGAACCCATCATAGTTTTGACGAGTGATGATATTAACAACACCAGCAATTGCATCTGAACCATATATTGCAGATGCACCATCTTTAAGGACCTGGATTTCAGATACTGCTTCAAATGGAATTGATGATAAATCAATCAGGCCATTTTCGTCAGAACCAACAATTCTACGGCCGTTAACTAAAACAAGCGTATTAGTTGCTTCAATACCACGCAGGGTAGCTGTTTGAATGTTGTTGGCACCATCACTGCGTTGGTTATTGGCTGTTGCACCAGTTAGAGCTGGTAGTCTGCGTAATGCTGAACTGATATCAGTAAGACCAAGATCAGTTAATTGAGATTTTGTAATTACAGAAACCGGTGAAGAAGTTGATACTTCAGCGCGAGCAATGCGAGAACCAGTAATCATGACGCGGTTGTCATCGTTATCTGCATTGTCCGTTTCTGCCGCAAATACTTGTGGTACTGCGGCTGTTGCCAGCATGAGGGCAACAACGGGCTTCAATTTAAATTTGTTCATATTATCCCCATTTGTTGTATTAATTGTTAATTGTTAGTTAGCTATTTTTCTTTTATTGGTCAAATAATTTCTACTTGAGATTGGAATAATACAGAATTTTACATATTATACAATATACAGGTGTAATTTTACCTTTATTTAGCAGGTGTATTTTATGGTATTAGTATTCCAGATTGAGTATTATTTTTTTAAGATCTAAAGGGAAGTTCCCATATTATCAGCGTTGGCGGAGTAGAGAGGGGAGCGTTTATTTTCTCGGTATTCAATTTTACTATTTTTTCTGGATTTATATAATTTTTGCGATGCAGTACTTTATATTAAATCCCAGATATTTCGATAGGAGATTTTTTGTTGTCTGTGTAACGGTTTGCCGTTGATCGTCTGGCGTAGTCTGTACTCAGTTGAGTATAATTGGATTGCGTTATTTTTTATTCGTTCCGAACTTTCAGACTCAATGTTCCAGGACTTTTTTATGCAAGCTCCGGGATTAATATCAGGGTTGTAAAATCAGACTTTAACTCAAATTGAAATCCTCAGCAATAAAGGGCAAAAAATAATGGTTTTTTATCGCGATAGATAGAGATAAAAGATTACAAAATCGATATGTTTTTTGCTTGCTTTCCCCTTGGATAATCTCGCCTTGTAATGATTACGGTATCTGGTATTTAATTTATAGTAATCGAGCTTGCAAATAATACACCAGATCCTATTTTCAATATTGGGTTAACAAATATTATTACTGGAGGAGAATATGGATGATCCTGTGTTGTTTTATGAGCCAGAAGACGAGTTTGGCTATTTATCAAATTTTGCTGAGTACTCGATTAATATTGATGGTGAAAGCTGGAAATCTACTGAGCATTTTTATCAAACCAATAAATTCATAGAGCCTGAAATCAGAAATAGAATAAAGGATGCCAGGGACCCCGCAGAAGCGTTCAGGCTTAGTCGTAAATTTCAGAATCATATTAGAGCCGACTGGGAAGACTCTAAATATGAAATCATGCAAAGAGCAATTCACGAAAAATTTACCCAACATCCCAGACTGGCTTTTCTATTATTAAATACTGAAGGAAATGAAATTAAAGAACATTCTCATAAAGATAGTTACTGGGGAGATGGAGGTGACGGCCATGGGAAAAATAATCTCGGAAAAATAATAATGCAAACTCGTGATAGTCTCGCGAAAATAAAACCTTATAATCTTGTACGATATGTAGATTCTTCGAAATTACCGACTGAATGGGGAGATTTTACACTTCATGGTTTTAAAGAATTGAGTAATAATCAGGAGCATGTTGCCCTGACACTCAATAACTGGGATGTTGAATCGTCAGTTTTAACGCGTTTGCACTCTGAATGTCTGACTGGTGATGCTTTTGCCAGTATGAGGTGCGATTGTGGTTATCAGTTACGCAAGGCGATGGAGCTGATAGCAAAGCAGGGAGAGGGGCTTTTACTCTATTTAAGACAGGAAGGGAGAGGGATAGGCTTACTTAATAAAATTAGAGCTTATCATCTTCAGGATGATGGGTGTGATACGATAGAGGCTAACGAAAATCTGGGATTAAAAGCTGATATGAGGCACTATGATTTTGTGGAAGGCATGTTGCTGTTTCTCGGGGTCAAAAAAATCCGACTATTAACGAATAACCCGAAGAAAATCGATGCTTTTACTGGTACAAATGTTGAAATTACTGAACGTGTACCGATGGTGGAGGGCGTTAATCCACATAATTATTTCTATCTCGAAACGAAAGCGCGAAAAATGGGACATAAAATCGATATATCTAAGGAGGGAAGACGGTTTCGCCCTCAGTGTTTATCTTGAAAACCTAGGTCCTGAAAACCAGGACCCTGAAACCTGGGTCCTGAAAACCAGGACCCTGAAACCTGGGTCCTGAAAATGAAACTCCTGAAATGATTAATCTGAAAAATTGAGAGCAACTACATTGAGCGAATTTATCGGTATTTACTGATGATTTCGCTTAGTGCGCTGGTCTGATGCATGCTTTTTAATTTTTCATTAATGAAACTGGATACTTTTGTATCCATATTCGAATCGAAGGCGAGATGTACATTATAGTCTGGAATGACAGAAGAAAAGCTTTGATAAGTAAATTGACTATTTCTGATTTTTAAGAGTTTTTGATTGTATTTTATTCTCAGATCCATTTCAATAAAGCAAGCTCTATTACCAAGGCGTTTTAAAAGTTTAAAAGCTGCACTAAAATTCTTCGCCCTGATTTCCTTAATCCGCTTCTCCTTTATATATTCTTCAAGAACAGGGTAGTCGAAACCTGTCAGCAGTATAATTACTTTATTATCCAGATCTGAAATTGATTTGTAGTTGAAACTATCATTTTTATTGATGATTAAATGGTGTTTTACGGATAAAATTGCGGTTTTTGAAAGGTTTTTAGCCTGAATTCCTTCCCAGTTAGGAGAGCCTACGGTTATCCAGTTCTGATAACGAGAGGATTCGAGATCAGAAATGAGCTGTTTAAATGGAAGGGTGACAGTATTTAATCGATAGTCGCTGTGATTAAATATCTGATACACGATATCTGAAACGATACCTCGATGATTTTGATTATATTCTTCTATCTGTAGAGGCTGTGCCTGACTTTGAATAACCATATAATTGATAACTTCTGCTTTTACTGAAAAAGTTACAACTATTATGCTGTTGATAACGATGAAGAGCCAATTAATTTTATAGTTCATTTCTTCTCCCCATTCTTAGAATTTTTCAAGAGCTTATCATCACTTAAAATTTTAGAGATTTTTAAATGATTCATCGGCTTGCCGTAATAAAATCCCTGAATATAGTCACATTTTAATTGCTTAAGAAACTCTAGCTGCGTGTCGTTTTCGACACCTTCGGCAACTACTTTTAAATTCAGATTGTGGGATAGCGCTGTGATTGCTTTTATAATCGTTTCGTTTTGAGTGCTACAGCCGATGTCAGAAATAAAGGATTTATCAATTTTTAAACAGTCTAGTGG
>JADGFG010000241.1 GCA_016743995.1 Kangiellaceae bacterium
GACAGTGAAGAACCTGCTCAATGACTCTGGGGTTTTGTCCGGCCTGAATACCCAGCAGACCATCGATAACCAGCTTTTTGGATATTTTTTCCTCATCATCTCTGATATCCAGTTTATCCGCGATCGGAATGCCGACCATATTGGCCATAATGGCTCCATACAAGGTTGTTAACAGAGCGACCGCCATAGCCGGGCCTATTGATTTGGGATCGTCCATATTTGACAGCATGGCGACCAGCCCCACCAGCGTACCGATCATACCCATGGCTGGCGCAATGTCAGCCATCGATTTAAATATGCCAGCCCCTTTTTTATGACGGGCTGAAGCCATTTGCACATCTTTCTCTAAAATGGCTCTGACAACGTCACCATCGTGGCCATCAACCAGTAGTCCAATGCCTTTTTTCATAAAGGGATCGTCAATTTCTGCGCCTTCAAGTGCCAGTAAACCGCTTTTTCGAGCCATATCAGCCAGTTCGACAATTTTCTCTATAAGTATGTCGCAATTAATGGGTTTAAAAGTGAGTACTTTTAACCCTGAACCGGAGGCACTCAGAAAATCACCCAGAGGATATTTCATCATGATGACAAAGTGAGTACCAACGACAACGATTAAAATGGAAGGAACGTCGATAAACGTGATAATACTACCACCAAGAACCATTGCCATGACAACCATGGCTGTTGCGCCTAGTAGTCCTACGAGTGTTGCTATATCCAAATTTAAAAGCCCCTTTGCTTTCAATTAGTTGCGTTTATTTTTTGGTAACGCATGTTTTTATAAATGTTTAATCAAAGGTTAGCCAGGATTCCACACAATTCCAGTAATAAGGATAAATTGTGTTTTTAAATCGCTAATTATTTCCTTCAAGTGAGAAATGGGGGACAATAGCGGTCTTTTTATTGACCGGGGTAGCGGAATGGCTGATAGCAAACCGTCTTTTGAAGAACAGATCCAGGCGCTTGAAAGTATAGTGACAAAGCTTGAAAAAGGCGATCTGGCGCTGGAAGATTCTTTATCTCATTTTGAGAATGGCGTTAAGCTGACTCGAGATTGCCAGCAATTGCTTGATAAAGCACAGCAAAAAGTTGAGATGTTAACAAAGGATGGAGAGCAACTGGTTCCATTTGAAGCAGAGTAACAGACAGAATTTATTATGCCACATAAACAATTTTTAGATCAGGTTCAGGGCCGTGTACAATCTTTGCTGGAAACGTTTCTACCCGCTGCTTCTAGTCAGCCAGCAAGGTTACATCAGGCAATGCGTCATTCTGCATTGAACCCGGGTAAACGGCTGCGGCCTGCTCTGGTCTACGCCTGTGGCGAAATGTTAGGAGCTGAATCGAGCGTCCTGGATGTACCTGCGATAGTGATAGAACTGATTCATGCTTATTCACTGATACATGATGATTTACCCTGTATGGATGATGACGATTTAAGGCGAGGCCTGCCAACCTGCCATGTGGCTTTTGACGAAGCAACGGCTGTACTGGCCGGAGATGCACTGCAGACGTTGGCATTTGAAATTTTAGCCAGCAGCAATCAATTGCAGGTTAGTGCTGAGACTCGAATTGAGATGTTGACGTTGCTCAGCAAAGCCAGCGGTTCTATGGGCATGGGAGGCGGTCAGGCCATTGATCTGGCGATGACTAATAAACAGGCAGATTTAAAAACGTTGGAGTCAATGCACCGAATGAAAACGGGAGCGCTTATTGATGCTTCCGTTCAATTGGGCTATCTTGCCAGTCCGGTAAGAGACGACAAGGTGCTGGCTAATCTCAAAATTTATAGTCAGTCATTGGGGCTGGCATTTCAGATAAGAGATGACATTCTGGATATCGAAGCGGATACCGAAACTCTGGGTAAACCACAGGGATCTGATCTGGCTAAGAATAAATCCACTTTTCCAGCACTATTAGGAGTTGATGGTGCCAGACTGAGAGCAAAGCAGTTGGTGGAAAGTGCTTTGCAAGCACTTCAGCAATTGCCTTATAAAAGTGATAATCTGGCCACATTTGCACGTTATATTATTCAACGAGATTATTAATCTGAAAATGGTTAATCTGGAAAACGAGAGAAAATTTAATCAGCCTGTCAGCGATTGAGTTTTAGATGAGTTATTTAAAATTATAAAAGAAGTTATTGTATGCTTTGTACGCCTGAAAAATATCCTAACCTGGCTGGTATTAACTGGCCTGCCGATTTGCGAGAGTTACCACGTACTTCGCTTGAAGCGGTGGCGACAGAGTTACGCCAGTTTTTAATTGAATCAACCAGTCAGTGTGGTGGGCATTTTTCTGCAGGATTAGGTACTGTTGAATTGACAGTGGCACTACATTATCTGTTTGATACACCCTCTGATAAGATTATCTGGGATGTTGGCCACCAGGCCTATCCACACAAAGTATTAACCGGTCGTAAAGAAGCACTGATTTCTATTCGCCAGACCAAAGGGCTACACCCTTTTCCGAGTCTTTTTGAAAGTGAATATGATGCGTTTGGTGTTGGTCACTCCAGCACTTCTATCAGTGCGGCATTAGGCATGGCGATAGTGGCAAAAGAAAAGGGTGATGACCGACGCTTTGTTGCCGTGATTGGTGATGGAGCCATGACTGCCGGAATGGCCTTTGAGGCGCTTAACCATGCTGCCGACGTTGATGCCAACCTGATTGTGATATTAAATGACAACGATATGTCTATTTCGGAAAATGTGGGCGGATTGAATAATTATCTGGCTAAAGTACTTTCGGGTAAATTTTATAGCGGTATTAAAGAGGGTGGGAAAAAAGTATTGCAAAATATGCCCACTATTTCTGAATGGGCGCACCGGGTCGAAGAGCACATGAAAGGCATGGTATTACCCGGTACTCTGTTTGAGGAGTTGGGTTTTAACTATATTGGCCCGGTAGATGGACATAATTTGCCTGCCTTGTTGGCAACCATTCAAAACATAAAGGCACTTAAAGGGCCGCAGTTATTGCATGTGGTAACCCGCAAAGGTAAAGGCTTTGAGCCTGCGGAAAAAGATCCGATCAAATACCATGCCGTGCCTGTATTTGACCCGGCAGAAGCTAATTTACCGACTTCAGTCAAAAAACCGACTTATTCAAACATCTTTGGTCAGTGGTTGTGTGATATGGCGGCAAAAGATAAACGCCTGATGGGAATAACACCTGCCATGCGAGAAGGTTCTGATCTGGTTGCGTTTTCAAAAGCGTTTCCTGAGCGTTATTTTGATGTGGGTATTGCCGAGCAGCACGCGGTGACCGTGTCTGCCGGTATGGCCTGTGAAGGTGCGAAACCCGTGTGTGCTATTTATGGCTCTTTTTTACAACGCGGTTATGACCAGCTGATTCACGATGTTGCACTTCAAAATCTTGATGTCTTGTTTGCTATTGACCGGGGCGGCCTGGTTGGTGGTGACGGCGCGACCCATCATGGTGCTTTTGATATAAGCTATCTGCGTTGTGTGCCTGATTTGATCATGATGACACCGAGTGACGAACAGGAGTGCCGCCTGATGTTATCAACCGGATTCAATTATGAAGGACCAGCGGCAGTGCGTTATCCCAGAGGTTGTGGTACAGGTGTTGAAGTCAGTAACAGTCTGGACACTATTGAAATTGGTAAAGCTGTGACTCGTCGCGAAGGTAAAGAGACGGTATTTCTGGTGTTTGGTAGTCTGCTCAGCACAGCGTTGCAGGTTGCCGAAGAAATTGATGCGACAGTCGTTGATATGCGTTTTGTAAAGCCACTCGATGAAGCCATGCTAAAGTCTGTGGCGGCCGCTTATAAAAATATTGTGACGCTTGAAGAAAATGCCATTGCTGGTGGGGCTGGTAGCGCAGTTAATGAATACTTCAACGCACAAAGAATAGCGAAAATAGTATTAAACCTCGGCATTCCTGATCGTTTTATTGAGCATGGCGAGCCTGCCGATTTGTTTGAGATTTGTGGTCTGGACAAGGCGGGTATTCTTGATTCGGTTAAGACATTTTTTGAGTGTGATGAGAGCCTGTAAAGAGAATTGTGTAACTGCTCAGCTTACTGAGCAAATTTTGATTGTGCTGAATAGTAACAAGTTTTTCAGCCTTCTGATCTTTAGTTCGTATTTTCGTTTCGCCTGTGAAGGTTATGTACTAAAGGGATTGTAAGGAGAGTTTTTGTGTTATCTGAAGAAACCCTGATTATATTGTCCGCTATCTTTCAGTGGGCAGCACTGATTTTTGTTGTGGCTACAGGATTGATTGTTGTCGGTATTATTGCCGTTTATATTATTGACAAGTTTCAGACACGACATGCGGTAAAAAGAAACTTTCCGGTGATTGGTCGTTTTCGTTACCTGTTTGAACATCTTGGAGAGTTTTTTCGTCAATATTTCTTTGCGCTGGACAGAGAAGAGTTACCTTTTAATCGCGCGCAACGTAGCTGGGTTTATCGTTCAGCTAAAAATATTGATAGTACTGTTGCTTTTGGTTCAACCAGAGATATTAAAAAAACGGGCAATGTTATTTTTTCTAACTGCGCTTACCCCACTTTACAAAAAGATGCTGTTTCAGCAAAAGCAATTACCGTGGGTGAAAATTGCCGGACTCCCTGGACCACTAATGCTTTTTTTGGAGTGTCTGCCATGAGCTATGGGGCGCTTTCAAAACCGGCTATTCAAGCACTGTCTTTCGGCGCAAAAAAAGCAGGTATCTGGTTAAACACTGGAGAGGGCGGTTTATCACCCCATCACCTGAAAGGCGGCGCTGATATTATTTTTCAAATTGGAACCGCAAAATATGGTGTCAGAGATGCTCAGGGGAATCTGGATGATGAAAAATTAAAAACGGTGGCGGCTCATCAACAGGTGAGGTTGATTGAACTGAAAATGGCACAAGGAGCCAAGCCGGGCAAAGGCGGCATATTGCCGGGTAAAAAAGTGACACCGGAAATTGCTGAAATTCGTGGTATTCCCGCAGGCCAGGACTCTATCAGCCCAAATCGTCATCCGGAAATTAGTAACAATGATGAATTGCTACAAAGCCTGTGTCACATTCGTCATATTACCGGCAAGCCTGTTGGGTTTAAAACGGTGGTGGGTTCGCCTGACTGGCTGGAGGAGTTTATGCTGGATATCAGGCGTCTTGGTGTAGAGCATGCACCGGACTTTATTACCTTAGATAGTGCTGATGGCGGAACCGGTGCAGCGCCAATGACTTTAATGGATGATATGGGGTTGACCATTCGAGAAACACTACCAATGTTGATTGATGCACTTAATAAACATGGTTTAAGAGATAGAATTAAAGTGTTTGTGTCGGGCAAACTGATTAATCCAGTCGATGTCGCCTGGGCTTTGTGTGTCGGTGCTGATTTTTGTAATGCTGCTCGCGGTTTTATGTTTGCGCTGGGTTGTATTCAGTCGCTGCATTGTAATAAAAATACCTGCCCCACCGGGGTCGCAACGCATAATGAAAAATTACAACGTGGTCTGGTTGTCAGAGAAAAGTCCGACCGGGTGGCCTACTATGCTAAAAACATGACTTATGCTATCGGTGTGATTGCGCATTCCTGTGGTGTCAAAGAACCCAGAGAGCTGGAAAGGCGACATGCCAGAGTGGTTACCGAGAATGGGCGTTCGGTCTCCTTAAATGAATATTATGCTTGATTTATTATTTTGGATAGAATAATACTCTGAATAGAAAAATAGAATCTAAGAACAGTTATGGCCTGAATCAAATAACAAGGTAAAAATAGTACTTTTAATATGAGAGTACTTTGTATTTAATAGTGCTTTGTATTTAATAGAGCTTTGTATTTAAGAGTGCTTAGTGTAAATG
>JADGFG010000242.1 GCA_016743995.1 Kangiellaceae bacterium
GTTATGTTTTGTTAAGTACTTCACAAAATTATAAATGAATTCTACTCTGGTTACCCTAAGTTCTCGTTTTATGTTTTTTTATACGTTTGCTAGCTATACTGGTTTATATTGAAAATAGTTTTATTAAATTGTTCTGTTAAGCTATTTTAGATGTTAAAATCACCAGGTAAATTAAATAGATCGAAAGGATTTTATAAATGATATTAAACGATAAATGCTTCTATGCTGGAGTGTTAGCTTGTACGTTAAATTTTCCCGTTTATGCGGATGACTTTTTTCTCGGAAGGCCTTATGACTCAGAAGATGCTGTTGAAGAGTGCGAAAACACTGATGAAGAGTGTGTAGGGAAATGGGGAGGAAGTGTTGAATTTGGTTATGTAGCTGTGTCTGGCAATAAAGATACTAAATCAATGAATGGTCGCTTCAAACTCTCTTATGATAAAGAAAAATGGTTTCATGAAGGTTTTCTGGCAACAGTAACCAGTTCGAGTAAAGAAGTCGTTGATGGTAACCTTGTCGAAACAAATGCTGAAAAATATATTGCTCAGGCAAAATCTAATTATAAGTATAGTGCCAATACTTACGCCTTTGCTATTTTTGATTTTGATGATACAAAAGATTCTGGTTTTGAATATCAGGCTTCTTTATCGCTCGGTGGAGGCTACCGCTTTATTAATACTGAGGTTCATAGCCTGGATGGTGAGCTTGGTTTTGGTATGAGAACCAGTAAAACAGAACCTACGTTATTACTACCTCCTGAAACAAATAATGAAGGTATTACCCGGGTGGCAGGTTTGTATAAATGGCGGATCAATGAAAACGCTGAGTTTGAGCAAAAGCTTTCTAGTGACATTGGTGAAAATAACACAATTACCAAGTCTTATACTTCGCTATCAGCTAATGTCATTGAAAATCTGGCATTAAAGCTTTCCTATGCGATTAAACATCAGTCAGAAGTTCCTGTAGGGAACGAGAAAAGAGAAACGATAACCGCTTTTACTGTCGTTTATTCGTTTTAATTAACTGGTTTTGGCGCTGGTTCTTATTAAACAAATCTTATATTGAGTAAATATCGTATTAATAGCCTGACGAGTTAGAGTCTGTTAATAATACTTTGGTGAACTCTCTTAGTTTGGTAATAACCAGCTTGCTGCCGATAAAATTATATGTCCTGACGATTTCTTTCATTGGTCGTTGTTTAATCGAAAAATCAATTAAAAAGCTGTAGTTGACCTTTGAAGATAAATTATAAATATCTTCATGGTACAAATGTTGACTTAATAGCCGTTTCAAAAGCCAGTCTATTGAGCTATATCCTCGTTTGCCATTACAAAACAGATTTAGTTCACTAATATCATTATCTGAAAGCTTTTCTAGTGGTTGAAACTGGTAATGCAGGAGATGCTTAATTATATCGCAACTTAATTCGCTAAGCTCACCATGAATTTTATGAAATAGTGATTCATGGAACCTGGATATCAGATGGTTTTGTAACAGTTGTGCAGAAGGAGTTAACCCTTTTATCGCTTCACTGGAATAATAGCCGGAAGAGGAGTCTTTAGAACCGCCGAACCGTATTACAGAATACTTCGATTTTAACCAGAACTTTGTGACCTGGCTATCGGCAGCAAAGCTGGCACCAATAAAGTCAACAGCGCGAGCTGTTGCCAGTTCATCTAAATGCTGGAGCAATGAACAACCAATACTATTAGACTGCAGATGCGGGTGGACGGCTATTCTCATGATTCGAAAATATTTATATTTCCCAGCATTTTCCTGTCCATGATGAATGATGAGTGATTGTGCTAAAAGATCACCTTTAAGTCGTTGCTCCCCATTATAAATTTTTTGGCATAATTTCGGGGGAAAAGAGCCTTCCTGGTTAATGAGTGCGACAGCCACAACCTGGTTATTTGTGTTGGATAATGAGCAGACTGTTAGGTTTGTGTTACTAAGCATTTGCTCCAGATCAGCAGGCCGAGTCTGATAATGAGCATGAGTTAACAGGGTGAATATCTGTTTAAGCAGTGTGTCATTAAATGAGAGTTCAGCTTTCTTGTGAACTACAAATTTAAGTTGTTTGTTATCAATACACTTTTTAGAAGTATGCTTAAAGGTTACAGGGTGTAGCTGAGCGTTAAGCAATAGTGCTTCGAAGCTCATTTTTTCCAGTTCATCATTGACTGACCAGCGTATTGGATTGGTCATCTGAACAAATCGAGTTTGTGGTTTGAGTTTTACCAGTTTTTGTTTAAATCGTATGTTGAAACCTTTTCCATTACCCTCGTAACCATGAGTTGTTGTTGAAAATACGACTCGGTTATGTTGTCTGGTTAATTTTTCCAGAATATGAACAGGTATAGCTGCAGCTTCATCAATGATAAGCAGGTTTGTTTCAGGTTTTGTAGCGATAAGGACGTCAACCGGCACAAATTTAAGTTCTGAGCCATTTTCCAGCTGTATTCCTCGTTTAAATGATGATCTATCAGAAGTAAAATAATCAGAAGAATCACATTGGTGTTTTAGCGTTAGAATCAGGTGTTCAAATACTGTATTGAGGTTTTCAAAGTTTGGAGCAGTTACAATGATTGAGTATGTTTTCTTTATAAGTAGTCTTGCTGCAGCAATGCCTGCCGCAGCTGATTTACCTCGACCTCTGTCAGCAGAAATAACCAATGGTCGATTTGCGTGACCAGTGGCTACCCGTTGTATTTTTTCAATAACCTGATTTTGCTCTTGATATTGCTGGCCACTATCAACAAATTTAGTGAAACGAGTGCTTTTGAATAAATAGTTGTCTTCTGAAATAATTGCAGTACAGTACTTACCCATACCTTGCTGTAATAACCGTCTTAATACCTGATAGTTGTTATTTTTTGTCTGATTTTGTGGCGTTTGATTATTTTTCTGATTAATAAAGCAGAAGTACTCATTGAGTATGTCTTCTGGTAAACACAAAAATAAACAACCACCGCCGACTAATGTTCCGCTGATAGCGCCAAAGAGATTGGTGTCAAATGTTACTCTGGCATCGAAAAAGATATTCTCGAATTCCCTTCCTAATAACTGACTAACAGGGTGTGATGATTTTTGGCTATCAAGTGTCGAGAGTGGAACCTCTTTGAAATCGATTCCAGAAACATTCAGGTTTTTTTTAAGTAATTGAACCTTTGAGTTTGAACAGGAAACTAATACCAAACCTCGGACATATGCAGTTTTTAGTGAATCCTGCCAGTTTTTCAAAGCCGGTATTAAAGAAGTCAGCATGATAATGGTGTTGTATAAAATCGTTAATTTCAGGTGAAGAGTATATACTATACCCAAACTCCGTTCTAACATTCTTTCCGGTATTCACCTCTTTGTTTTCTTAGTTTAATTTTACTTTTTTCAAAAACTCTGGCAGCAAGTCGTTGACGCAGGTGTTGTTCCAGGCTCTTTATACTGACCTTTAGCTTGTTGCAGAGCTGTTTTTTTTGTTCAGCCAGGGTGTTTTTTTTTGTGCGTTTTGTTGGTTTTTTGTTTTTGTAAATATCTTTATTGGTTTTCTTCCATGACAGAGCGTTTATTCTGGAATTCTTTTTTTCTAGATATTGACCACTTTCCGGAATTTTGTCCGAATAAACTTTATTTCCATTTTTATCGACTGATTCATAGAGCTGTCTGGCAAGCGTTGTTCCGGAGAGGCTTGTATAAATGAGAAAAAGGATAAAGAACAGGACTGGTGAATAGCCATAGATACAAGTGGGCTGTTTTTTCATAATGATAACATTCCTTGTCATGTCTTAAACAGGTTGTGTATTAAAGAGATAGTATTGTAACCGCTAGTCTGGTCAGGGAAAACAGGTGATTAGCGTAAATTGATGTGAGATTTGTCTGATGAAAAGGGGCTTATTTGACAAAAAGCCCCCAGAGATTCAACTTAGGTATTTTTTTATATCAGGCGAAGTTAGCTGATACAAAGTCCCAGTTGATGATATTCCAGATAGCTTCAAGGTATTTTGGACGGGCATTGCGGTAGTCTATGTAATATGCATGTTCCCAGACGTCAATAGTTAAAAGCGGTATAACATTTTCAGTTAGCGGTGTTGCCGCATTGCTTGTATTAACAATTTCTAGCTGGCCATTACTATTTTTAACTAGCCAGGTCCAGCCTGAACCAAAATTGGTTGCGGCAGCGGTTGAAAATTTTGTTTTAAACGTTTCCATAGAGCCAAAAGTATCAACGATTGCCTTATTTAGTGCGTCAGATGGGGCCGTATTTTCAGGTGTCAGGCAGTTCCAGTAAAATGAATGATTCCATATTTGAGCCGCATTGTTAAATATGCCTCCTTCAGAACTTTTGATGACATCTTCAAGGCTTTTATTTTCATACTCGGTACCAGCGGTAAGCTTGTTTAGATTAACGACGTAGGCGTTGTGATGTTTTCCATAGTGAAAATCTATAGTTTCAGCCGAAACCGTTGGGGCTAACGCATCTTTAGCGTAGGGTAAAGCGGGTAGTTCGAAAGACATTTTATGCTCCTGAAATGATAATTATGTTGACCAGTAATAGTTTAGCGTTATTTGTTATTTTGATACAGGATTTTACTTTGATTAAACAATCATCGATAAAAAATAACTATGCTTGCCTGACCTGCAGAAAAATATATGAGAGCGTTCTTAAAATAGGTGTAACTATTTCTGTGATCCCTCGAAAATCAGGCGACTAACTGATGCAGGGCGTAGTATAATGGACAACATCTAACTGATTTATCGTTTTAAAATAGAATTGATGAGGTTAATAATGGAAACAGTTGATAAAATCAAACAGCAAATTGAAGAAAATAAAATAATTCTTTACATGAAAGGTTCTCCAGAATCACCTATGTGTGGGTTTTCCGCTCAGGCTTCTCAAGCAATAATGTCATGTGGAAAAGAGTTTGCATTCGTTGATATTTTACAGAACCCAGATATAAGAGCTGAGCTGCCTAAATATGCAAACTGGCCAACATTTCCACAGCTATGGGTTAATGGTGAGTTAATTGGTGGTTGTGACATTATACTGGAAATGCATGAAAAAGAAGAGTTAGCAGAGGTTATTCAGGCTGCTTGATTTAATAAGAATAAGCCAGGCAAAAAAAGAAGCTATTTAGCTTCTTTTTTTTATTTATAAATGCTTAAAAGCAAACACTTGTTGTTTTATCAAAAACAGGCCTTAAATGTTGGAGCCAGCTATGGATTGTAAGCAGAAAGTATTCTGGGTAACGGGAGCCTCCTCAGGAATTGGTAAGGCTATTTGTCTTGCCCTGGATAAAAAAGGTGCTCGATTAATTTTATCAGCCAGAAACGGGGAGCGCTTAAATGATGTTCTACAATCGTGTACAAACCCTGGTTTACATCGAATATTGACTTTTGATTTAGCTTGCTTGAGCCAGATTGATCAGATTGTAAACCAGGCATGGGGCTTCAACGAGCGAATTGATGTTTTAGTTAATAACGCAGGAATTAGCCAACGTTCGCTTGCCACGGAAACTGATCTGGCAGTTGATCGAAAAGTGATGGAAATTGATTATTTTGCTGCCGTTGCATTAACCCGTGCCGTTGTATTGAAAATGCAGCAGCTAAAAGTTGGAAAAATTATAAATATTACCAGCATTGCAGGTAAAGTGGGTTCACCTATGCGTAGTGCTTATTCTGGTGCGAAACATGCCTTAATAGGTTTTATGGATTGTTTACGAGCTGAAGTTGTACATGACGGTATTGATGTGATTAATATTTGTCCCGGGTTTGTCAAAACTAATATCCGACAAGATCAGGTTAAGGTCGGAGATCTCTTT
>JADGFG010000243.1:0-5537 GCA_016743995.1 Kangiellaceae bacterium
ACACTTTACTATAATATTATGATTCTGTTTGTTATAAAGGAATTGTTTTTGATAGCGATTAGATTTATAAAATGAGTGATTTTGCGCTGAGAATAGAAAACATCTGAAAAACCAGAAATATCTCCTTAAGAAATATAAGAATAGCCGATAACTTTAGCGGTGCTTATATGGACCTGTCTTATTTTCTTATTATGGTAATTTTTTAGATGCTCAATTTTGAACGTGTTATTTATAAGTTTAAACAATTAAATATTAAATTTGTCAGCTGTTTTTTTCTGGTAGCTACTGTTTTCAGTCTGCATACAAGTGCTGCAGAAGGTGTAAAGCCGGAGGATAAAGAACGGGTAAAAGCTGAAGAAAAAGAACGGGTTTTGAGTGAAAGCCAGTTAAAGCGATTAGCCAGACAGGAAGAGTACCGTTCGGTTCGTCAGAGCAGGCGTCTGGCTCGTGAGGCCGAATATGATACTGATTCTGCTGATCTGGATGATGGCTATGTTCAACAGGAAGATGACCTTTAGTCTACAGTTTGTAGCAACTCAGATGAAATCGTGCAGATCAAATCTGAGTTGCTAGAAATAGCGCTGCTATCAGTACATCTTCTATCAGTACATCTGTTATCAGTAGATCTGTTACCAGTAAGTCACAATAACAGCCTTGTTAGAGCAGACCTGCCTGAAAGAGAAATTCAGGCATACTGATGAATGAATGTTTGCCAGGATTTTTGCTGTTCAAACCAGCACTTTTTCAGTTCGTTATATTGTCCGTATAAATCAATGTTATCAATAACCAGTCCTTTTGCGGTATCTAATCTGGCTTTTTTTATTCGATAAAAGTCACTCATTTTTATTAGTAATAGTTCGTATTCGTTTTGCAATTTTTCAATCAGTTCTTCTTTATCAGGCAGACTGAGAGAACTGAGTCTGTCTTGTGTTTTATTCAGTTGCTGAGCTGCGATTGAACGAGCTATTCGGACTTCAGGACATTTTTTCAAGTTTTTAGCCAGACCGACGTAGCTAAGTGATTTGATTAACCACTTTGTCGGGTCAAACTGCCACCACTTGATTGCATTTCTATAATCGAATTCGAATGCATGATGGAAGTTATGATAACCCTCTCCGTAGGTGAGTAAGGCAACTAGTGGGTTATCTCTGGCGGTATTTTTATTGCTGTAGGGTTGTGTTCCCCACAAATGTGCCAGTGAGTTAATAAAAAAAGTAACATGATGGCTGACAACCAGACGAACAAAACCTATCAGTAGGAAACTTCCGATGATACTGCCAGTAATTATGCCTGTTAATAGAGGAAAGCCAAAATTGGTAATCAGCACGAGTGCAAGATAATATTTGTGCTGCCATCTGACAATCGGATCACGTTGCAGATCTTTGACATTTTTATAGTCATGGTATCTGTGGGCCTGATATTCTCTGAGCATCCACCCAATATGAGAATACCAGAATCCTTTTTTGGCAGAATACGGATCAATGTCATTATCATCGACATGTCGGTGATGAACTCTGTGATCAGAGCACCAGTGCAGTGCGCTGTTTTGAATTGCGAAAGCACCTCCAACGGCGAAAATAAATCGGATTATGATATTAGTCTCATAGGCTCGATGAGACCAGAGTCGATGATAACCAGCGGTAATTGACATACCGCAGAAAGCTGTGGCCAGGAGGAACATGATTATGGTTGCCAGATTATAATCATAGAAATAGCAATAAACCGGAAGTCCCAGCACTGCTACTATAAACGTAATTGCGAATACTAAAGTATTTAACCAGATAATTTTGGGTTTGGCGGGGGTTTTTGCTATCTTACTGATTTTCATGATTTAATTTTGTCCTGCTTAAAGCCAGATCCAGTCAGGTTACACTAAATGATTGCAACAATATTAAGTATATACCCAAATTCCCTGAAACCTGCATTTCCAGGGAATCTGGGTATATACCGTTGTAAGTGGTTTGAATTTTAAAAACACTTCGAAATAAATAATTGAGCGTACGAGTGTACGCTCAATTGGTTCCAGTATATTCGTTGTTCAGGAAAAATGCAATTTTGTTACTTGTTGGTTGAGTTAATCATTTTTTGTGTCATTCTTTTATGTTAATTTACGCTTGCACAACCTATTTTTAATCGTGTCAGTTATCATTGGACTGTGGAACTGAAATAGCCAATATTGGCTTATCGGGGCTAATTCTATGCTAGTTGCTATAACTTTAATGAGTTGAGATGTCTGTAAGTCGTTCACAACAAAAAGAAAATACCAGAAGGGCCATTATTAGCGCAGCTCTGGCTCAATTGAGTGCAGATAAAAGCTTTGCCAGTCTCAGTTTAAGAGAAGTTGCCCGAGAGTCTAATATTGCACCCACTTCATTTTATCGTCACTTTAAGGATATGGAGGAGCTGGGGTTAGTCCTGATTGATGAATGTGGGCTGGCGCTCCGTCAGTTAATGCGAAAAGCACGTAAAAGGTTTGAAAAAGGCGGGAGTGTTATCGTGACTTCGGTGATTACATTTATGGAGTTTACTGAATTAAACCCTAATATTTTCAGAATCTTGTTTCATGAACGTTCTGGTACAACTAGCGCATTACGTGCTGCTGTTGCCAGAGAAATCCAGTATTTTACTGTTGAGCTACAGGATTATATGGTTGTTAAAGGCTTTGATACTGAAGCTGCTTATGCCCAGGCAGAAGCAATGGTGGCTATTGTATTTAATGCTGGTGCTGAATCTCTGGATGCTGAGCCGGATCAGCGGGAAGTTATTTCACAACGGGCGATTACTCAGTTACGGTATGTTGCTGCTGGTGCAAAATCACTGGATTTGCTCGTTTAGACTAGCCTTATATTTTGTAGCGCAGGTGTTTAAACTGTGGCCCATAAGAGATGGCTTTCAATAACGGAATAAGTCGTGAAGGGGCAGGCTTGAAAGAAGGTAAATGATACCAGTTGTTTCCATGGCCTTTATAAACAGAAACTTGCGCAGTTCTTTGCCAGAATTTGAATTTTCCTGGCATGTGGCGCAAAGTAATCTGGATACAGCCATGATCTTTAGGATCACTTTCAATTTTTAAAATTTGTTCACTCATAATAAATCTAGTAACGTAATTGCTTACTTATTCTCATTGCACTCAGTAAAAGAGTAAAGATCATAATTATAGTGAATAGTTCTCTAATCGGCATTAAAATTGCGGTGAGTTCTTTAATTTAATGCAAAAAATGTCACCAGAAGAAAATAAAACACAGCTTGTTGTAGCTATTTTTAACCGTTTATTTCGTACGTCTGAAAATACAATACTGCAGACAGGCGCTTGCGAACCCTTTTATCAGGCCGCTCTGGCAGATCAAACGGCTATTATTTTCTCAAGGGAAGATTTTCTATCAAGTGCGTTACATGAAATTGCCCATTGGTGTATTGCTGGTGTTAAAAGACGGCAACTGGATGATTTTGGCTACTGGTATAACCCGGAAGGGCGCAATCCTCAGGAGCAACAGGCATTTGAACAGGTAGAAATAAAGCCTCAGGCTGTTGAGTGGGCTTTGTCTCTGGCCTGCGAGCATACATTTCATTTTTCGGCTGATAATCTCTCGGAGGGAATTGAGGCATCTGCCAGGTTTCAAACTGCTGTACACTCTCAATTAGCACAATACCTTAAAAACTCGACTTTGCCTGAAAGAGCGCAAATATTGTTTGACCATTTAAATCAGAAAATCAGAAATAATGTAACGGTGGAAATACCTCAATGTTTAAATTAGGTTTAATTATTAACCCATTTGCGGGAATCGGTGGACGAGTCGGGTTAAAAGGGAGTGATGGCGAGCATATCAGAGAAAAAGCACTCAAAATGGGGGCTCAGAAACTGGCTTCAGTTAAAACCGCAATTACTTTAGAGTGTTTGTTGGAGAATAAAGACCTGTTTGAAATAGTCACCTGTTCTGGTGAAATGGGGGGGGATTTGTGTAAGCAGTTGAAACTTACTCATCAGTTAATATACAAACCACAAGTACCATCAACAGAAATTGATACCAGAAAGGCTCTGGAGTGTATGCTGGATACCGGTGTAGATCTGGTGTTATTTGCGGGAGGAGATGGAACTGCCAGAGACATCTTTGAGGTTTGTGAAGAGCAACAGATGGTCCTTGGAATTCCCGCTGGTGTTAAAATTCATTCAGGCGTATATGCCATTTCTCCTGAGGCTGCTGGAATGCTGGTTAACCAGATAATTCAGGGAAAACTGCTTAGTTTATTATCTGCAGACGTCGTTGATATTGATGAAAAAGCTTTCCGTCAGGGATTGGTCAAGGCAAAAAAACATGGTTACCTTAATGTTCCTGGAGCGTTGGAGTACATTCAGGCTGTTAAAAGTGGCGGGGTAGAAGTCGAAGAGTTAGTTCTTGATGATATTGCAGCGGAAGTGATTGAGTCGATGGATGACGATTTCTATTATGTTATTGGTTCTGGTACAACATGTGCGGTTATCATGCAGCATCTGGGATTAGAAAATACATTGCTTGGGTCGGATATTTTGTATCAGGAAAAACTGGTAAAAGCAGATGCTGTTGAGTCAGATATATTGTCCATGCTGAATGAAGGGAAAAAGCTCAAGTTTATTCTGACGATTATTGGTGGGCAGGGTCATATTCTGGGAAGAGGAAATCATCAGTTAAGTCCCGAGGTCATTACTAAAGCTGGATGGAGTCATTTTGAAGTGATTGCAACAAAATCAAAGTTGGAAACACTGAAAGGTCGCCCTTTGTTGGTTGACACTGGTAATTCAGAGTTAGATCATTCCCTGTGGGGAATAAAAAAAGTCATTACTGGCTATCGAGATTATGTCATTTATTCTGTAGGAATGGAGAAAAAGAACAGTTAATTAAAAAGAACCGTTAATTAATATACTCCAACTCCCTGAAACCTGCATTTCCAGGGAGTTTGGGTGTATCTGTTTTCAAAGCAGATATTCCTTTGTAAGTAATGCTCCTACAAGCTTGTGAGATATTTCGCACAAGCTTGTAGGAGATTGCTTAAACTCTTCTCAGAACATCCCCATTCATCTCAAAGATTTATTGTTAACTAATTGAAAATATTGAATAAATATTGGTTTGTTGTTAGTGCAAATACTTCATGATGCTATTATTTGAAATGAGGTAGCTTGTTGAAAAATCAATATCAACTAGAATTCTACTTGTCTTCAGGAATGCAGGATTCAACAAAAAAGGGACCTGGAACAGGAGGTTCATATCAGGCGAGAATTTCAAACCAGGATGGGATGACAGGGAGTCAGGGATGTTAGAAGGAATGCGGTTCATGGATTGAGCAGCGCCAGGGATGTTAGAAGGAATGCGGTTCATGGATTGAGCAGCGCCAGGGATGGAAAAGGAATGCGGTTCATGGATTGAGCAGCGCCAGGGATGGAAAAGGATTGTGGTTCATGGATAGAGCAGCGCCAGGGATGGAAAAGGATTGTGGTTCATGGATAGAGCAGCGCCAGGGATGGAAAAGGATTGTGGTTCATGGATAGAGCAGCGCCAGGGATG